>JAPPFH010000023.1 GCA_028875185.1 Chloroflexota bacterium
TCCCTCCCTCATTTTGGGGGAGGGATTTAGGGTGGGGGAAATGAGGGATATATCAACACATTCACCACACCCCGCCGGCAGTGAGGCTAGCCTTCCTTTTCCTGCACCAAAGTGATGAAATTGCCGCAGGTATCATTGAAGACAGCCATGATGGCGGGACCGATGTCGGTCGGCGTCATGGTGAATTCGACGCCGCTTTCGCTGAGTCGTTCGTATTCCGCTTGGATATCGCTGCTGTTGAACTGACCGCCTGAGATGCCTTGCTCGTAGAGCGCCTGCTGAAAGTCGCGTGATAGGTCGTTGCTGCTGGGCTCGAGCAGCAGCTCGACGCCATGGGCGCCTTCGGGGGATACAAGCGTCAACCAGCGATCGCCGCCTGGATTGCCGAGTGGCATGTCTCGCTTCAGCTCAAAGCCGAGTTTTTCGGTATAGAATTTCAGCGCGTTGTCTTGATCGTCGACGTATACGCTGGTAAGCGCGATGATCATTTTATGGTTCCTTTCATTCGTCCAGGTGGATAAGTGATCGCGGAATCGCGACCGCGTCTCGCTAGTTTGAAGCACGAATAGTGAGATGTCAAGCGCAGGGGCTGCGGCGTCCGGCGCGTGACAGCCAGAAACACCGCCTGGCTCCGGCGCGGATATGGATTGTGATCACGCATTCGCCGCCGGGCGCATCCGCCAATATGGCGTCGGCTTATGCTATAATCCCCATGTTCCAGTTGACGAGATATGCGGGAAGACGCTATGAAGCTAAATCAGAATGCGAAGAATATGCTGGCGGCGCTGGCGCTGGTTGGCGCTATCATTGTGGCTGTGAATGCCTTTGTCCTGCCGGCGGGCGGGCGCGACATGTTTCCGCTGTCGCTCGGTCTGTTGGCGGTGGCGGTTCTGTTCTGGATTTGGATTCGCCGAGACGAAAATGCGGAGCGATCCGACGATGCGATCAAGGCGGCGCAAGAGGCCGCGGCCGAAGCCGAAGCATTGGCGAAACGACGGGAAGTGCGCCGCGATGTAAAGCCCACCGCCAGCATCATTCCCGACGACCTGACCCGGCTCAAGGGCATCGCGGCCGGCTATCAGCGGATATTGAACGACGCCGGCATACATACCTTTGCAGCGCTGGCGGAAACAACGGCGGACGAACTGCGGGCAATATTCAGCGCAGCCAGCCGCGCGGCGCCGGTCGGGCTGGAGACGCTGCCCAAGCAAGCGGAGCTGGCGGCGGCGGGCGACTGGGAAGGCTTGCAGGCATTCCAGGATGCGATGTAAGGCTTGACTGGTGCTCGACGTTGGGCGTGCATTGCTGCCCCCATCCCCGGAGGTCTATGTCTACGTGACCCTGCCCCCTTGCCGTAGTGCAGTGTCTACGCGCACCCCACAAGGAGGGATGGGGAGTTTTCCTGCGTCTACGCGCCCCTTGTCTCGCCCTCCCGCCACTCCATACGCCAGCGGGCGTTTCAGCGCCACGCGTAGACACTGCGGGTCAAACGCCCCTACAGCGTCGTTTTGAAAACGACAATATGTCCCTCTGTGACCTCTGTGTTTCCTCATTTCCTCTGTGGTGAAGCTTTAGAAATCTGTTGCATGTCGTAGAGACAGCAATGCCAACCAGTAGCGGACAAGCCTTACACTTTGCGTCGTATTTGATGCTTGCATTTGCCAGCTTGCCACGTTCTTAGCCAATCGTATCAAGCTTGTCGCGCTCTCAAAAGCGCGCTAGGGAAGGCGAGTTCGCTATGTGCATACTTCTTTTGCCCCACTAAATTGGAACCACTCAGTACTGCGATTCCGGGGCGCCGATTCGGCGAGACCGCCCCGAGACCCGGTCGCGCCGTTGGCGAAAGCAAGTACACTATACCCTGTATCCTCGGCGAAGTTATCGGTCCGAAAAGTGCCACCTGTCGCGCATATTATCCGGCGTCGCCGCAATCGCAAACGCCGCCGCCGCAGTGAATCCACACGTTCAGCCTTTTGGACATCGTCCCTCGTCGGCATTCCGCTCGCCCTCGCGCTCAGCCCTCTGCTCGCGGTGCTGGTCTTGTCTATCTGGCTCTACACTTCGGCCGCGAGTCAAATGCCGACGCCGCAAGCGACGATCACCCTTAATCGAGAACGGGGTGAAACACGCTTTTATGACGAGAGTGGCGCCGGGCTGCTCTTTGCCATCGACGACCCGCTGGGCGAGAATCGCCGCTGGCTGAAGCTGGGAGACTTGCCGCCGCATCTCATTAGCGCCGCCTTAATGGCTGAGGATCTTGACTTGTCGTCAGGCGCCGATGCCTTCGAACCGGCTCATGCTCTGCTGCAAGTCTGGCGTTACATTATTGGTCTGCCCCTGATGCCGGAGCGCGGGATCAGCGCGGCGCTCGCGCGCGATACGTTCTTGCCCTTGGCGCTCGTGAGCGGGCTGGATGCGAGCCTGCTCGAGATCGTCCTGGGCGCCGAGGCCAAGCGCAATTATGCGCCGGAGGAGCTGCTCGAGTGGCGGCTGAACAGCGGATATTACGGTCAGGTCGCGTTCGGGATAGAGGCGGCTGCGCAGGTCTATTTGGGCAAGCCGGCGGCGCGCCTCTCCCTGGCTGAGTCGGCTCTGCTCGCTGCTCTCGTCAATGCGCCGGCGCTGAACCCGATTGAGGCGCCCATGACGGCGCGCGAACGGGGCGCGGACTTACTGTTTCGAATGCTCGACGCCAAGCTGATTAATCAGGCGCAATTCGATGCGGCGTCTAGCGCGGAAGTCGAAATCCGCAAGGCTGGAGCGCGACAGGCGGCCATCAGCCCGGCATTTATTGATTACGCGCGGAAGCAGGCGGAAGCTATTCTGCGAGGGCGCGGCTACGACGGCGCTAGACTGATGGCGCGCGGCGCTTTGCGCATAGTCACCTCGCTCGACCTGGCGCTGCAGCTGCAAGCGGATTGCCTCCTGCGCGCGCATTTGGAACATGCGCGCCCCGTCACCGCCTTGGATGGATCCCCTTGCGCGGCGGATACGGCGCTCTCGGCCGCGCCGACAGACACGGGCGCGCTCCCCGATTCGGGCGCTTTGGCGCTTATTGAGGTCAGCAGCGGCAAGATTCTCGCCATGGCTGGAGATGCGCTGGCGATTAGCCATCAGCCAGCCGTCGCGCTGCACCCATTTGTTTACATGGAGGCTTTTCTGCGGCGCGAATTTACGCCGGCTTCGATGGTCTACGACCTGCCGCATTCGTTCCCGGGCCGGTCTGACGAGCTGATTTATACGCCGGCAAATCCCGACGGCTTCTATCGCGGTGCGCTAAATCTGCGCGATGCGATGGCGGGCGGATTGCTGCCGCCAGCGGCGCAGGTGGCGAACACAGTAGGCATAGACGCCGTGATACGGACGGCGCAGGCGCTAGGCTTTAATAGCCTGGACGCGAGCAAGAGCGGTCTCGATCTGCTGGAGCGGGGCGGCGCCGTCTCAGTCATAGATGCCGCCTATGCCTATAGCGTCTTGGCATCCATGGGCGTGATGCGCGGTTTGCCGGTGGCGCCGATTGAAGACGGATTTCGCGGTCGCGATCCAGTCGCAATACTGAAAATAGAAGATGCCGATGGGCGCGCGCTCTGGTCCTACGGCGAAGGACGGCGAGAGCATGCGTCCGTCATTATCGAGCCGAGCGCGGCATACATGGTGAATGACATTCTGGCGGACGCTGATGCGCGTAGCGCGAGCCTATCGGGCGAAGCGTCCAGCTTGAGCTCGACCCGCCTGGCTGCGCTTGTCGCCGGCTTGAGCGCCGACAAACGCGAAAGCTGGGCAATCGGCTATACGCCCGATCTGGCGCTGGCGGTACACTCGTCTCGCATAGACGGAGCGACGCAAAGCCGCCACAATGACGAGCGCGCTGGCGCGGCGCCGGTCTGGCGAGCGCTGATGGACTTCACGCGCGAGAATCGTCAATTGCCCGCGCGCGCGTGGGACATGCCCGCCGATATAGAGGAGTTCTTGGTTTGCGAAATCTCGGGGCTGCTGCCGGCCACGACATCGCACTGCCCGACGCGGCGCGAATTGGTGCCCGCCGGCACACAATTGGGGCGCGATCATTACTGGCGGACCTTCGAAATCGATCGCGCGAATGACCAACTGGCGACCGTGAATACGCCGGACGCGCGGCGCCAGTCGCTGGCTTACTTCGTTCCGCCGGATGACATTAGGGAGTGGTGGACGGACAACGACAAACCCTTGCCACCGAGCAGCTACAGCACCGACAGCGGCGCGCCGAG
This sequence comes from Chloroflexota bacterium, assembly GCA_028875185.1. Lineage (GTDB taxonomy): Bacteria > Chloroflexota > Anaerolineae > Aggregatilineales > Phototrophicaceae > UBA6055. The sequence continues at coordinate 4,248 of JAPPFH010000023.1, forward strand.
CGCGCGACCTGTGCGCCTCACATCACCGGCCGATTTCGCATATGCCGGCTCGATCGTTTCGGTCACCGCCGATATCAATAGAGCGGGCGCGGCAAGTTGGCAATTGGAGTATGGCGCCGAAGTAAATCCCGACCAGTGGTTCAGCATTGGCGATCGCCAGCCCATAGACGAAAGCGGCTCGATTGCCGCGACTTGGCGGACGGCGCTGTTTAGCGGCATTTATACATTGCGCCTGTCGGTCACTTTCGACGATGGCAGCATCGAGACCGATACGCGACTGTTGACATTTGACAACAGTCCGCCGGCGGTGACGCTGCGGACCGCCGCCGGGGCGAATGCGATTCGGTATCCATCTCAGCGCCTCCTGTCCCTGCAGGCTGACGTCAGCGATAACCTGACAATAGAGCGCGTGGAGTTTTTGCGCGACGGAAAGCTCTTGGGCGAAGATCGCGATTGGCCCTATGGATATCAATATGAAGTGGATGGCGTCGGCGAGCTTGTGTTTACCGCGCTCGCCTACGATCAAGTAGGGAATCGGGCGCTGTCCGAGCTAAGGGTCTCCGTTACTGAAGGCTAGCCTTTCTGCGTTCCCGAGCCTAAGTCCAAGGCTAGAGCGCCCCTGGCAGGTGATAATCGGCCTGCCCTAGCGCGGCTGGCTGTGCCGCAACGCGCGAACACCCGGATCCGAAACATAAGAATTTCGTTTTAATTTTGGCAATCTCCTTGAATCTCTGCCAGCTATATTGACTGCCAGACTGCAATATGATAAGTTATGGCTTAGTTTCTGGCACTCATGATTACCGAGTGCCAGATTCGGAGCATTAAGAGTCTGTATTAACGCAGGTAAGCATAGTCAAGAAGGAGTAAACAATGCCTGTCTCGATTCGTCCGCTAGGCGACCGCGTTTTGGTTGAACCGGTGGAATCCGAAGAAACATTCGCTGGTGGCGCTTTTGTATTGCCGGAAACAGCCAAGGAGAAGCCGCAGCAGGGTTTGATCCGCGCGGCGGGACCCGGCAAGTACGATGAAGAGGGTGAAAAACGCATCCCGATGGATGTAGCGGAAGGCGACCGCGTCCTGTTCGCCAAATACGCTGGCACCGAAGTCAAGCTTGATGGCGTCAGCATGCTGATCATGAAAGAATCAGATATCCTCGGCATTGTCGAAGCCTAGATTGGGCATTGGCAGCCTTCGATTCAAACGCTCTAAGAGAGACAAAACTGGAGGAATCCATGGCAAAGCAACTCGTTTTCAAGGAAGATGCGCGCCGCAAGCTGCAATCCGGCGTGGACAAAGTCGCCAATGCAGTCAGCACGACCCTCGGTCCCAAGGGGCGCAACGTCGCGCTGGACAAGAAATTCGGCGCGCCGACCGTGACCCACGATGGCGTCACTGTCGCCAAAGAGATCGAATTGGAAGATCCGTATGAAAACATGGGCGCGCAGCTTCTGAAAGAAGCCGCCACCAAGACCAACGATATCGCTGGTGATGGCACCACGACCGCCACGGTCCTGGCGCAGGCGATCGTCAGCGAGGGCTTGAAGAATGTGGCGGCCGGCGCCAACCCGATGCTTTTGAAACGCGGCATCATCCACGCCGCCGACATCGTCGCTGGCAATATTCTCGAGCAATCGACGCCGATTGAGACGCGCGACGAGATCGCCAATGTCGCCAGCGTTTCGGCGCAAGATAAAGAAATCGGCGACTTGATCGCCGAGGTGATGGACAAGGTCGGCAAGGACGGCGTCGTCACGGTCGAAGAGAGCCGCGGGCTCGAATTCGAGACCGAATATGTCGAGGGCATGCAGTTCGATCGCGGGTATATCAGCCCCTATTTCGTCAGCAACAGCGAGACGATGGAATCCAGCATTGAAGAACCTTACATCCTGATCCACGACAAAAAGGTCAGCGCGGCGCAGGATATCATTCCGATACTGGAGAAACTTCACCAGATCGGCAAGCGCGAGCTGGTCATCATCGCTGAGGATGTAGATGGCGAGGCGCTGGCGACCATGGTCGTCAACAAGCTGCGCGGCGCGATCAATGTCCTGGGCGTCAAGGCGCCAGGCTTCGGCGATCGCCGCAAAGCCATGCTGCGCGACATCGCCGTATTGACCGGCGGTACCGTCATCAGCGAAGAGACTGGGCGCAAGCTCGATAGCGTATCAGTGCAGGATCTGGGGCGGGCGGCTAAGGTTGTCAGCACCAAGGACGACACGGTAATCGTTGATGGCGCGGGCGAAGAGGGCGCGATCGCCGGGCGCATCGAGGAGATCCGCCGCGAGATCGACGCCAGCACCAGCGATTACGACCGTGAAAAGCTGCAAGAACGCCTGGCCAAGCTGAGCGGTGGCGTGGCCGTCATCCGTGTCGGCGCCGCGACCGAGACCGAACTGAAAGAGAAGAAACATCGCGTCGAGGATGCGCTCAGCGCGACCCGCGCGGCCGTAGAAGAGGGCATCGTGCCGGGCGGCGGCGTCGCCTTGATCAACGCAATGAGCTCGCTTGATGGCGTCAGCATGGAAATCAGCGATGAGAACACCGGCGTCACCATCATGCGCCGCGCGCTGGAGATGCCGATGCGCAAGATCGCGGCCAACGCCGGCGAAGATGGCGCGGTCATCATCCAAAACGTTCGCCGCGCCCAGGATGACGACAGCAACCATCGCGTCGGTTTCAACGTGATGAACGGCGAATATGGCGATATGATCGATGCTGGCATCCCCGACCCAGCCAAGGTTACCCGCGGCGCGATTGAAAACTCCGCCTCGATCGCCGCGATGATTCTGACCACGGAAGCGCTGATCACCGATGTGCCGGAAGAGGCGCCCCCGCCGATGCCCCCTGGCGGCATGGACGGCATGGGCGGCATGGGCGGCATGATGTAAGCTGGCTCCAAGCCATGCTAATTGAAGCATTCGGAGGACTGTCGCAGGGCAGTCCTCTTTTTGTGTTCACTGAGAAGTTGTGCTACGATGCTGATATGGATTGACGGGGGCAGCCTGGGAGAGAAGCCATGGAGATGCGCGCCGAATTGTATGATATTCGTTTTCAACGCTTGGAAAAGTTGACCAGTTCGATGGTAGAAAGCCAAGCTTCGATGGTGCAGATCTTGCAATCGCAGTCAGAACAACTGGAGACGATGAATAAACGCCTCAACAGAGTTGAGGAGCGCCTTAACAGAGTTGAGGAGCGCCTCGACGGGGTTGAGGAGCGCCTCGGCAGATTGGAAGCGAAAGTGGACACACTCGCCGACGATGTTGCCTTTATAAGGAATTATCTCGAAACCAAGGGGATGGGCTAGCGCCTGAACCTGAAGCGGAGACTTACCGTAGGGCAGTCCTTTTGATTGGCGGATCAATCCCGCGAGGTCGGCAAAGCTCCTCAGACGTCTTCAACCACGATGGAATCTATATCATAGTACTGTAGCGGACATCTGAACTTGTGCAATCTGTCGATATCGACGTAGTACTCCAAATCAAACGTTAGCGGCGCGACCGAAATGATTCTTTTCCCTCGTTCGCGCTCGGCAATGATATGTTGTTCGCGTACGCTCCACTCAATTGCGTACTGCTGAAAGGATGGTATCAAGCGACTGTTATCGAGGAAGACATTTGCGCTGAGGACTATAAGCGCGAAAAGCGAACCAAGTCTTAGTCCTGTCGATCTGGCGGTGGCATTGCGCGAGCTTCCGCCAAGGCGGGATATCGTGTCCCCAAGCACAAAGGCATATATCAGACCAGATAGCATGAAGACATAGGGCACGAAAGAAAGAGTGCGCGGATAGACCCGTCCGCCGACAAAATAGCTGAAAAACATGATCATAATGGACGCGAGGACAGCAAAACCAAACGGAGCGAGGATTGCGCGCCAGGCCCGCCGCGCACCGGGGCTAGGCAGCGAATATGACAATTGCCACGTCAGCGAAATCAAAAGCGCCAACAGAGTCAGGTAGAAATAGGTTGAGACGCGCCAATGCACTCCTTTGCTCAGTATCAGCGAGGTCGTTATCAATAAAGCCAGCAAGCACAGCGCTCCCATACGGGTTGAGCCGCCCCGATGTCTTGCCAGAAACTGGCTGGCGCGATCGCGCGCAATAGCAAGCCAAGCCATGCTGATGATAAGCCCGAGATTTACCAACAGTACCACCGAATAGCCAAGGCTGTAGCGCCCCAGCACTCGCGGATCGTCGCTCATTTGTCCCAGCAGAAGCAGCAAACAGAGCAATTGATTAGCGAAGGCAAATAGTAGTGGTCCACGAGCCAGACCGACGCTAGGCCTAAGCGACTGCTCTTTCGTTGCCGGTCTTTGCCAGCCCAGCGACAGAACCAAGCCCAAGCCCACCCCAGCGACGAAACCCATTATCAGCTCTGTATCCCGAAAATAGAAGAATGCTGTCTCCAGCGTCATGATTGCCAGCGCGAAGATATCCCGATTCTGCCGCGCCGCGTCCCTATCAAACACAGTCCAGCGCATCCCTAGGCCGGGCGCTGTCAATATGACGATCAGACCGGCTATCGTTGCCAGCAAGCCTACCGCGAGGAACAGGCGGCGATTCTGAATGGTGGCGCGGTCCGTCAAGAATTCGCTGGCAAGGCATGCGACGCCGACGCATATTAGTTGGAATAGAGCGAATGTCTCCGCCAGGCCGGCGTTAAAGAAGCAGAGCGCCCCGCCCGCGGCCAGCAGCAAGAGCGCGCTTCGCCTCGCTAGGTCTCGCTGTCTGCAAAGCATTATCAGCAGGGCAAAGTAAGCGGTAATGCCGGCGATGGGCAAGGTATGTCGAATGGACGCGGCGTATAGGTAGAGCGACTGTGGTGAAAAAAACGCGTTGATGACAAAGGTCATGATGGTGGCGGCAACGGTGACTGCGGTCAAGCGAGGATAGTGATTGAGCCCGGCCAAGGCAAACGCTTGAAAGAGCAATGCGGATAACGCAACTAGCCAGAGCGCTACAATTAGGGCTGGAACCACTGCCGGTGCGGTTGTGCCCAGGGGAGCCAGCAGTCCATGAACCAAATAATACGTGAAGCTGCCATTCCACGTGTTGCGCCAATGAGCCATACCCTGCAAGATTCCCAGTTCCCGCGCCACATCTATATGGCAGTAATCGTCCGCCATCATCCGGGAGTGGCTGCCCAGAAAGGCGAATAGCAGCAAGGGCGCCAAGGACAGCAGCAGGACAATTCGGGCGAGGCGTGAACTTAGCAAACTCGCTGGCATGGGAATAATCGCGGCGAATGGATTGCCAGGCAGCAACCCGAATCTGCCGCGCAATTGCCTGTTAGACCCGCGCCTAAAGTTCGCCGGCGACATCTTCGTCTTCCTCGACCGTGACCATGGTGAGCCCGCCATCGTCGTCCATGTCGATGCGAACGACGCTGGCCAAGCCAAACTCACCCGAGAGGATGCCATCGGACAGGCGATCCTCGACTTCGTCTGGGATCAAGCGGCGCAGGGGGTGCGCGCCAAATTCCGGATTGTAGCCGTTCTCCGCCAGCCATTCGACGACGCCATCGGCCGCTTCCAACGTGATGGCGTGTTCGAGTAGGCGTTCGCGCACCTTGTTCAATTCGAGATCAACGATCAGTTTGATTTCATCGCGGTTTCGCAAGCGGAAGCGGCGCTCGGCGCGGACTAAGAAAACCGGCACTATACACGCAACCATTAGCTAGTCTGCATCCACGATGAAATCTATATCAAAATATTGTAGTTGACATATACGCGTAATTCGCATTGAAACCCCCAGTCGCCTTCCAAAATCGTACGTTAGCGGCGCAACCGGTATCCGACGTTCGCCGGTGGCGCGCAACTGAACAATGCGTTCGTGGCGCTGGTCGACTTCGCTCGCGTATAGCTGGAGCTTAGGCAACTTCTCCAGTTGATCGGCGATGATGCCACTGACAAGAATCAGCATTATCGCCAATGCGCCAGCCTGCAGCAGCCACCGGGCGCGACCACGCTCTGCATTCAAACTCGCGCTTATTGCATAGCCCAGCCAAAGCCCCAAAGCCAAACCTTGCCAAACGATAAGATGGGCGGCAAAGGTGAATGTCCGCGGGATATCCTTTCCCGACGCGTAGGAAACGGCAAGGGCTACCGCGGCCCCCGCCACCGCGGCAATGGTGTACAAGAATCCCATGCCTATGACGCCTTCGCGGGATTGGCGTCGGCGTAATTGACAGACATGCCGCCAAGCCAACGCGAACAGGAGGCTGTGACAGCTGATACACAGGTATTGATACGCGCGCCAGTGCATGTCGCGGTATAGCGCCAAGGCGAACATCACCAGAATGATCGCCAGCGCCGAGAATGTCAGACCAAGCGGACGCGACCGCAGATACGCGGCAATTTCGTTGCGCTGCAAGAGCAACAGTAAGAGAGCGCCAATCAGCGATGCGTTGCAGCAGATGACTGCGAAGTACGCGGGGCTGAAGCGTCCGAGCAAGAGGGCATCGTCGCTGTGATGCATCCACAACAGCGGCAGCGACAGCAGCTGAAAGGCCAAGGCAAATAGCAACGGAGCGCGAGCAGGCAAGGGTGATGCTTGGCGGCCGGCGCCGATGGGCTTGGCAAACGCGAGGCTGATGTATAGTCCAGCGGCAAACAACAAGCCAAAACTGGCGAATACGGCCGGATCAAGAGCGCGGTTGATCCATACATCCACGCTAAGTTCCAGCACGTCGATGGTGTTCCTGGCAAGGATCTCAGGATTCCGCGCGCGAATCGTTTGAAGACGCAACGTTGGTCCATCTGCTGAAAGCATAATCAGCATACTGGCCAGCGCCGCAAACCAACCCGCCAGCAACATTGGGAAGCAGCGCCGCCACAGCGGGCCCCGAACGAACCAGAGCGCCAATAATAGCAGCGACAGACTGACGAGAAGCACGATTGGAAGGGTCTCGGCGAAGCCCGCGCTGGCAAAGCATAGCGCTGCTCCAGCGACCATAAACAGCGCGCGCCTTGGCCGACCGGTGGGTTGTTTTGCTGAGTGCAGCGAGATCAGCGCAAACCATGTCAGCGAAACCATCGGGACACTGTATTTTAGGCTGGCCGCATACCAGTAAAGCGACATCTCGGAATACAGCCCGCTGGAAATGGCTGCGATCAGCAGCGCCGATAGAAAAAGCGCGATAACGCGCCGATGCCGCGGAAAAGCAAGAAGCTGAAGGCAGTAAGCTATCAGCGCCGCTGTGCTGAAGAACCAAGCGCCAATGAGTATTGCCGGGAACAGACTCGTGACTTCAAGGCCTAAAGGATGCAGTACGCTGACTAGCGCTTTGTCAGAGAAGGAACCATCTACGCGGTTTCTCCAATAGGCAAGGTATTCCAGAATGTCAAATTGCGCGGCGCTAGCGATGCGACAGTAGTCGTCGCTCATCGGACGACTGTGTAGCCCGAGATAGGCAAACAACAGCATCGACGAAAATGATAAGAATGTCAGCGTGGCGGCCGCGAACTTATGCAGCAGACTGACGCCCCGATTAGAAACCACAGTCTGAACCGGCCAGCTTAGACCCGCGCCTCAAGCTCGCCGGCGACCTCTTCTTCCTCGACCGTGACCATGGTGAGCCCGCCATCGTCGTCCATGTCAATGCGCACGATGCTCGCCAAGCCGAATTCACCCGAGAGGATGCCATCGGACAGGCGATCCTCGACTTCATTTTGGATCAAGCGGCGCAGCGGACGCGCGCCAAATTCAGGATTGTAGCCGTTTTCCGCCAGCCATTCGACGCCGCCATCGGCCGCTTCCAAGGTGATGGCGTGTTCGAGCAGGCGTTCGCGCACCTTGTTCAACTCAAGGTCGACGATCAGTTTGATTTCATCGCGGCTTAGCGAGCGGAAAATAATGGTGGCGTCAACGCGGTTGAGGAACTCAGGCCGGAACATGCGCTGCAGCTTGTCGGTGACGTTGCGGCTCATGTCTTCATACTGTTCTTGATCCTGCTTCTCGGCATCCATTTGCGAATTGAAGCCCAGACCCGAATTCGGTTTGATCAACTCGGCGCCGACATTGCTCGTCATCACAATCATCGCGTTTCGGAAGTCGACGCGGCGGCCGCGCGCGTCGGTCAAGGTGCCTTCTTCCATCACTTGCAGCAGCATGTTAAAGGCTTCCGGATGCGCTTTCTCCACCTCGTCGAATACGATAATGCTATAGGGACGGCGGCGCACGGCTTCGGTCAATTGGCCCGCGTCTTCATAGCCGACATAACCGGGCGGCGCGCCAACCAGACGCGCGACCGAATGACGCTCCATAAACTCGCTCATATCGAGTTGGATAAGCGCCTCTTCACTGCCGAAGAGAAATTCAGCCAATGCTTTGGTCAATTCTGTCTTTCCCACACCGGTGGGGCCGAGAAACATGAATGAACCGATAGGACGGCGCGGATCCTTCAAGCCGGCGCGCGCGCGGCGGACGGCTTTGCTGATCGAGACGATGGCTTCGTGCTGCCCGATAATGCGCTCGTGCAGCTTGTCCTCCATCTCCAGCAGACGTTCGCTCTCTTCGTTTGCGATTCGCGTGACTGGGATGCCGGTCCACATTGCCGCCACTTCAGAGATGTCCTCGCCGATCAAGCGCGGCTGCCCGGTTTCTTCATTCCAATTGTGGCGGATATCAGCCAACTGGGCGTCCAGCGATTCGCGGCGCAGCTTTAGCGTGTCGGTGTCTTCCGGTTCCCCGGCATCCTCAGCCAATTCGATATCCTCGTGGATCTCTTCCAGTTCATCCATGACGCGGCGGACGGAGGCTGCTTCCGGGCTTTTGTACATTCGCAGACGGGCAGCCGCTTCGTCGATCAGGTCGATGGCTTTGTCGGGCAGGAAGCGATCGGGGATGTAGCGCGCGGATAGGTTCGCGGCGGTCTCGATGGCGTCATCGGTGATTTCGACATTATGATGATCTTGATAAGGGAATTTGATGCCTTGCAGGATTTCAATCGTTTCTTCGATGGTCGGTTCCGCCACTTGAATCTGCTGGAAGCGCCGTTCGAGCGCGGCGTCGCTTTCGATATGTTTGCGATATTCGTCCAGCGTGGTGGCGCCGATGCACTGCAACTCGCCGCGCGCCAAAGCCGGCTTGAGGATATTCGCGGCGTCGACGCTGCTGCCGGCTGAGCCCGCGCCCACCAGCATATGCACCTCGTCGATGAAAAGAATCGTATCGGATGCCTTAAGCTCCTCAATGACGCGCTTGAGGCGCTCTTCAAATTGACCGCGATACATCGTGCCGGCGACCAGCGACCCGACATCCAGTTGGAGGACGCGCTTGCGGAGCAGCGGTTTAGGCGTGTCGCCTTCAACGATGCGCTGCGCCAAACCCTCGACGATCGCAGTCTTGCCAACGCCGGGCTCGCCGATTAGCGCCGGATTGTTCTTGCGCCGGCGGCTCAAAACTTGAATGACGCGCTCGATTTCCATTTCGCGCCCGACCACTGGATCGAGCTTGCCGTTCTCCGCCAAGCTGGTCAAGTCGGTCGCCAACTGATCAACCAAGGGCGTGCTGTCTTTGCGCGAGCCCTTGCTATGCGGGCGATCGCTCGTTCGTTGCGCCGATTGCACCGGGCTTTCTTGCAGCACCTTGCTCGTCTGCCGGCGCACTTCTTCCGGGCTCACGCCAAGCCGCCGCAGCACATCAAGCGCGATGCCTTCCTGTTGCCGCACCAAGCCTAACAGAAGATGCTCGGTGCCGATGTAATGGTGGCCCATCCGGCGCGCTTCATCGACCGCCAACTCCAGCACTTTCTTGGTGCCCGGCGAAAGATCCAGCTGCGAGTTTGACGTGCGGTCATCAGCGGTAGACAGCCGCGACACAAGCTCCTCAACGCGCCGCAGATCCAATCCCAAGTCACGCAGGACGCGCCCGGCGACGCCGCCATCTTCGCGCATCAAGCCCAAGAGCAGGTGTTCAGTTCCGATTTGATAATGCCGCAGGCGATCCGCCTCTTCTTGCGCCAGGCTCAGCACACGCCGCGCCCGCTGTGTGAAGCGTTCCATCTTATTTGGCACGGTCTATTCCTCCATCTTGATCAGCCCGATGTTCGAGCCTGTCCAGAATGTCAGCGTATCATTTGTAATTCCGCGTCAACTGTTAACGCATTGATTCCAGTTCGACAGGAAATGGCAAAACCGTTTTCGTTCCTAAACTGCAATCAATGCATAGTCCCTATTTTCTATAGACTGCTCTCGACTGCTTTCCATTATATCAGCATTTACTATAAATTGTGATACGCCGTTTCAGTAGCCAACAAGCTCCCGCCGCTTTTCATACGCCCGGATTTGTCCGCCTAATACTAGCGGAAGCGTCTCTGATTATCAATGCGCGCCAAGGCAATTGAGACGCGACCGAATAGACTATGGAAATAAAAAAGGACATCGTCTCTGATGCCCTTCAAAGCAGCTAGTGCGCTACTGCCGCTTCAGTCTTCGGCTTCGGCTTGCGCGTCCGGCGCTTGCGCTTCCGCCTCTAAGCCCGGCGCCGGGTCGTCACTCGGCTCGGCGCGCAGCGTCGCCGATTCCAGAATCGCCATCTCCCAATCCAGATCGAGGTATTCCGTCGAGTTTACCGATTTCAAGCTCAGACCAAGGCGCCGGTCTTTGATGTCGATTTTCACGATGCGCAGGACCAGTTCCTCGCCGCGTTTTACCGCTTCTCGCGGGTGGGAGACGCGCTCGCCCGAGAGTTCAGATATGTGGATCAGCCCTTCAATGGCGTCGTAGTCGATCAAGCGGGCGAATGCGCCAAACTTGGTGAGCTTGGTGACGCGCCCGCGCACCAGCTGGCCGCGGCGCAGCGCGGTCGCCACTTCATCCCAAGGATCGCTGATTACGCGGCGTCGGCTCAACCCGATGCGTTTCGCCTTCGGATCAATGCTGATGACTTCGACTTCTACATCGTCGCCGATCTTCACCGCCTGACGCGGATGAGTGATATGCCCCCAAGCCAGCTCCGAAAGGTGCACCAGACCCTCACCGCCGCCGATATCAACAAAGGCGCCGAAGTTCTCCAGGCTGACGACCCTGCCCCTCCTGATGTCGCCGACATTCAACTCGGCGATTAAGGATTCCTTGCGCGCCTGTCGAACTTCCCGCAAGGCGGCGCGCTCAGACAAGATCAGCCGGTTGCGGTGGCGATCAACTTCCATCACCTTGACGCCGATCGGCTGGTTGACCATAGGTCCGTATCGTTCTTCCGGCGTCGCGCCAGACATCGATCGGGCGCGCTCTTCCGCCAGTTGACTCTGTGGCACGAAGCCGCGCAACCGACCAAAGCGCACGATCAAGCCGCCTTTGTTGTAGCCGCCTATCAGCGCCTCGTAAACCGCTTTGGATTTGGCGTATTCTTTGGCGTTGCGCCAGTCAAGTTCTTCCAGCGCGTGATTGATTGAGAGGATCGTCTGTCCCCGATGATTGCGCGGGTTGACGATGTAAACATCGACTTCGGCGCCGACAACCAGCGATTCGAGCATTTTGCGCGTCATCAATTCCAACTCGCGGCCCGGCACCAGACCTTGATCGCCCTCGCCCAGGTCAACAGTGACAGCTGTAGGCTTGGTGCTGCTGATGACGCCACGATGTATCTGACCGCGTTTGAACCTCGACTGTTCCGCAGCTGGCGGGTCTTGCTTCGTCGCTGCCGTCTGTTTGGGCGCTTCCGCTTCGGCGGGTGGAGCGCCCGCGTCGGCCGTTTCTTCAGTGGGCTCGGCTGCGCTTTCCGTGATCGCTTCGCCCTTGGCAGACGCTTCGCCGCTGGCTGCGCCTTCCGCCGCTGGCTCGCTCGGGCCCGTTGCCGAGTCTGCTTCCGCCGCGGGCTGCTCCGGCTCGCTCGCCGGCTGACCCTTGCCTGGCGCGGCGGCATCGGCTGCTGCCGGCTCGGCCGGCTGCGCGCCGCTGTCTGGAATGGCGTCAACGACATCGACCGTTGCTGTTTGCTCTGCTGGCGGCAACTCGGCTGACGAAGAGTCCCGCGTCAATTCCTCGTCCTTACCTCGTTTATCATGGATCATGGCGAATTCCAATTCTTGCTTGCTTGGCTGGCGCCAGGCAATTATAGCCGTTGATTGGGCATAGTCAAATGACAATTCGATTGTGAATACGGCGGTTTACTGCTGCTAGGTTCTTATCCCTCGGCGTCCTCGTGTCTGGGTCTCGGCGGCGCCGGGAAGGGATCAAATTCGTCATCGTCTTCCGTCTGTGACAGAAAGTCAGCGAAGTCTTCATCATCGAATTGCGCATCGTAGTATTCGCGGGCGGGATAGCGCTCGTCCCCTATGTCGCCGAACTCGCTTTCCTGAGGCGCGGCGGCTTCAACGTAGTCGCTTGCTTGATCGTGGTGGCGCGAAAAGTCAAGCCGATCGCCGGCTTCATCGATGACGACCAAGTCGCCGGCGTTGAAGCTGCCCTGCAGCAGCTGAATGCTAAGCGGATTTTCGATATGACGCTGGATGGCGCGGCGCAAGGGGCGGGCGCCAAACTGTGGATCGTAGCCCTGCTTCGCCAACCAATGGCGCGCCGGCTCCGTCAGGTGAATGTCCAAGCCCGATTCGTTCATTCGCTCCGCCAAATCCCGTATTTGCAAGTCGACCATTTGCTCAACGGCTTCCAGCGTAAGCGGCTCAAAGATGATGGTCTCGTCTATGCGATTGAGAAATTCGGGACGGAATGTGTCGCGCATCGCATTCTCGATCTTCCGGTGATCGGCGACCGCGTCATCATCATGCGGCACAAATCCCAAGGCGCCGCCATGCCGGGCGAATTCTGTGCCGAGATTGCTGGTCATAATCAGCACGGTGTTGCGAAAATCGACCGTATGCCCTTGGCCATCGGTCATGCGCCCGTCTTCCAAGACTTGCAGGAGCACGCTCCAGACATCGGGATGCGCCTTTTCGATCTCGTCGAAGAGGATGACGCGATAGGGGCGGCGGCGGATCGCCTCGGTCAATTGACCGCCGGCTTCATAGCCGACGTAACCGGGCGGCGCGCCGAATAACCGGCTGACCGTATGCTTCTCGCGATATTCGCTCATGTCGACGCGCACGAGACTTTCTTCATCATCAAACATGAATTCCGCCAGCGCCTTCGCCAATTCGGTTTTGCCCACTCCGCTCGAACCGAGGAAGACGAAAGAGCCGATCGGGCGTTTCGGGTCTTTGAGACCGCTGCGCGCCCGCCGGATGGCGTCGGCGAGGGCGGCGATCGCTTTTGCCTGGCCGATTACGCGCTCGTTGATGACCTCTTCCATTCTCAGCAGCTTTTCCGATTCGGTCTCGAGCATACTCTGCACCGGGATGCCAGTCCACTGTTCGACCACTTGCGCGACGTTGTCGGCAGTCACCAATTCGTCCAGCGTATTTTCTTGCCGCCATTCGTGATGCGCCTGCTGATATTCTTCTTCCAGTTGGATGCGCTGCATTTTGCAATCGGCGGCGCGCTCATAAGCGCGTGATAAACCGGCGGCTTGCTCCTCCAAAGCCAGCTGATCAATCATCTCGCGCATGCTCTTCAGGTATTGCGGCATGGAAAAGAGGGCGACGCGCAGTTTGGCTGAGGCTTCGTCGAGAAGATCGATCGCTTTGTCGGGCAATTTGCGCTCGGTCAAATAACGGGCTGACAAACGGGCGGCCGCCTCAATGGCGTCATCGGCGATATTGACATCGTGATGCGCTTCATAGCGATCGCGGATGCCATATAGCATGTCAATCGTGTCCTCGACATTGGGCTCCTCGACGAAGATGGGAGCGAAGCGCCGATCCAGAGCGCTGTCCTTTTCGATATGGCGGCGGTATTCGTCCATGGTTGTGGCGCCGACCGTCTGCAATTCGCCGCGCGCCAAAGCCGGTTTCATCATATTGCCGGCATCCATCGCGCCAGCGGCCGCGCCCGCGCCCACCACTTGATGAAGCTCGTCGATGAAAAGAATGATCTCGCCCTCGGAACGCTGGATTTCTTCGATTGTGCCTTTGAGACGCTCTTCAAATTCGCCGCGGAACCGGCTGCCGGCCAACATGCCGCTCAAATCGAGGCTGAGCACACGCTTGCCCAGCAGCAGATCGGGCACATCGTTGGAGGCGATCTTCTGCGCCAAGCCTTCGACGATGGCGGTCTTGCCGACGCCAGCTTCGCCAATTAGCACCGGATTATTCTTGGTGCGGCGGCTGAGCACCTGGATGACGCGCAGGATTTCGCTGTCGCGCCCAATAACCGGATCTAGCTTGCCCTCATGCGCCATGCGCGTCAGGTCGCGGCTATATTTCTCGAGCGTGCGGTAGCGGCTTTCGGCTTGCGGATCGGTGACGCGCTGGCCGCCGCGGATGTCTTTGACGGCATCGGCGACGCGGTCGCGCGTGATGCTGTATTCAGCCATCGTGATGGCGACATCGGTATTGCGCTCGCTGAGGATGGCGAGAAAGATGTGCTCGGTGCTGATGTATTCATCGCGCAGGCGGTTGGCTTCTTCGTTGGCGCGGTCGATGATGCTCTTGAGGCGCGGCGTGATGAAGACCTGGTTGTTGCCCTGCCCATAGATCGTCGCCGTGCGCGGGCTCCCGCGCAGGATGTCGTCCACGCGTGAGCGCAGCGCGCCGACATCGATGGCCAGCCGCTCAAGTATTTGCGGCACCACGCCATCGGTCTGTTCCAGCAGCGCCAACAAGACATGCTCGGTATCCACTTGGGAGTGCCCGTAGCGGTGCAGGATTTCGTAAGCGCGGGCGGAGGCGTCTTGCGCGCGCTCGGTGAATCGGTCGAAACGGATCATGGAAAGTCCTTCGTTGCCAACTTTGGTGACTCAATGCCATGTTCGAGTCAACAACTATTGTATAGCGCCGCGCGATTTTCGCAGGACGCCATTGCAGGATAATGCAAGTGCGTAAGAATCACGTCAAACTTTAAGGAGGCAGGCGGCATTCGCAGCCTTGCAGAATACTAATAACTATCTAGCTGTTTGACGAAGGAGGCGTGTAGCCAATGCAGAAGGCGACGGTGGTTGCGAGCTGATCAAGCTCGTCTCTGGTCACAACCCCTAATTTTTCACCGAAGCGTGCAAGCGAAACCGACTTGACCTGGAATGTATCCGCGCCGGAGTCTTCATCCAATCCGTTTAATCTACTCGCTGGCAGTTTTACCATCCAAAAGAATTCAAGGTCTTCATGGCCCTGATTCCATTCTGTTATTGGCACGACTATACGTAACTTCAGATTCCATTGCTCGGCTGTATTCATTACCACTGCCGGGCGTACCTTGAAGATTTCGTCACCTGTCGTGGGAAGCTGGGCCTGCGGAACCCATCTTTTAGGCGTTCTGGCTGATAGAGGCGAGTTGAAATTCACTCGCCATATTTCGCCTCGTTTTGGCCCATGTACTCTAGGGGCTCGCGTCGTCATCAAAATCCTCGAGTTCGTAGAATTCGTTCGCTTCGAATATCTCAAAGTCGTAATCGGCGGCAGCTTTAAACGCGCGCTCCATCACCGCATTTCGTTCATCCTCAGGCATCGCCAGCAAATCATACACGGTCAAATGCCCGGGCTCACTTTGCTGCGGTTCCGGTTCCCAAACATCTACTCCGATCCGTGTCATGCGGTCAGGCGAAACCAGTCCCTCTGCTACTGCACGTTGCACCATCTGCTTTAGCAGTAGGGGCTCTTCGTCGCCGATATATTCGACCGGCTCGCGCCGGCGCCATCCGAGTGAGGACAGCTCGATGTTGAGATTCTCAAAGTAGCGCTTCGAAATGATTTTGAGGTCTCTTGCGCGTCTGATCCAGGCGGCCATGCTGAGGCCGTATTTTCTTTTGAGCATCATCAATTCGCCCCAATCGAGATGTCGCCGCTCTCTTCCGAGTTCGTGATAAGCGTGTTCTGCAGGAACCAAAAGCGCCGCGGCAAATCGGTGCGCGAGGATTTCGTCGTCGACGCTAGATTTGGAAGTATCCATTACCAAATGCCCGATCTCGTGCGCCAGATTGAACCGCTTCCTATCTGTGCTTCTGTTTGCGTTTATTGCCGCAACAGGGTATTCGCCGCACCAACCGGATAATCCATCAAATCTCCCGCTGGCATCTTCCCAACTGATCACTATCACGCCTCGGTCTTCAGCCGTCTGCACAAGATTGTCTAGTGGTCGATTGCCAACGTCCCACGTCGCGCGCAGTTGCTTTGCGATCTCTTCAGCGTCATCGTAGTCTCTTGCTGGCGCTGGTGCTGGCAAATCGGGCGGTGAATTGGGATATAAAGTAGAATGCAACTCAATCTGCAATTCTGCACGATCTGAAGCGAAAGCCATAACCGCTTCCTGCTGTCTCTTTCCAAATCCGCTATGCCGCCGAAATGCTTTCCACTGTACTTCCATTTGAGGCTGATGCGTCAAATACGTACTCGGGACGCCAAGCACGCTACTCGCCAGCAGCATGAACTGCGCCGTAGGAAAACTCTTTCCTTTTTCATACTTTGAGATGGCCGCTGCTGTAATCTTGAAGTCCATCTCGCCTAATGCGGCAGCGAGCTCCCTCTGCGTCATTCCCGCCAACAGGCGCGCCTGCTTTAGCCTCGCTCCAATCATGTGTCACCTCCCCGCCCTGTTGACAAGTTTACAATATCGAAGCAAAAAATCAACGCATGGACGGCGCGATACTTTTGCGCGCGCTTGCTTAGAGTAGACTGCGATAAACATCTTCCAGTCTCTCCGAGATCTCATCCCATGTATACGACTCTTGGACCAGCTGCCGCGCTCGCAGTCCCATGGTACGGCGCAAATCTCGGTCATTCAACAAAAGCCTAAGCTTTTCCGCGAACGTATCCACCTCCGCCTTAACCACATAGCCCGCGCCTATTCTCGCCACCTCGTCCAGATTACAGCCCGGCGACAGCGCCACCGGCAAGCCCGCCGCCATCGCCTCGAGCGCCGCCATCGGCTGACCCTCGCCTGTCGCCGGCAGGGCGAAGACGTCAGCGGCCGCCAGCGCGCCCAGCCGCTCAGCGCCTTGGAGGTAGCCGGTGAATATGATCCGCCGATCGCCTTCAGCAAACGCTTTCAAGATCGACAGCATGCCGTCATCGGGCCCGACGATGAGCAGGCGCGAGTCCTCCAAGTCAATCGCCTTGAACGCTTTAATCAGCACATCGACGCCCTTGCGCCTGTGCAGCCGGCCCATGAAGAGCGCGATCTGCCCGTCACCAAGGTTGAATCGTCTGCGGAATGGAGCAGCCAAGGCGCGCCGGTCGAAGTCGCCGAGGTCAACGCCGTTCGGGATGACGCTGAAACCGGTCGGCTTGCGCCGCGCCCCGAAACGCCGCCACAGCGTCTCCGCTTCGTCTTGTTCAGCTGCGCTCAAGGTGACGACATGATCGATCCGTGAGGCGATGCCCGGGCTAAGCAGATGATCCCAGGCGCGCTTCAAGGCGCCGCGGCCGGTATTCAGATTGAGTGTGCCGTGGGGCGAGAGGACGATCGGCACATCGAGTTTCTTTGCAACCGGCGTCGCCAGCAGATTCTCCAACGTTCGGAATTCGTGAATATGAAGCGCATCGATAGTCGGTAGAAGCGCTTCCGCGGACCGCTTCAGGCTGCGCGGCGTTGACAGGTTGAAGCGTCCGCGGAGCCGAGGCAGGACGTTGGGACGCCGCAAGACGCGTACGCCGTCAATCATTTCGTCTTGCGCGCCGGCATAGCGCCTTCTGTGATCGAGGGCGTCAGTCGTGAGCACAGTGACGTCATGCCCGCGTCGCGCCAGCGCTGCCGCCATTCCTTCAACCGAGCGCACGACGCCGCCGAAGGCATAAGCCGGCGCGTAATAGGGCGTCAGGTGAAGGATGCGCATCGGCGCGTCACCAGGTTAATTCGACATCGCGCCGCCAGAAGCGCGTCAGGTATCCGCCGCCGGGGATAGATTCCGCCAGCCGATAGAGCAGGTCCCAATCATCGGCGCTCAGCACGCGCGTCAGGATTGCGCCGGCGAGATAGACGACAGCGCCTGCAAGCACGGGCAGAATTATTACATTTTCACGAAGCGCCAGCATGACGAGCGCGGTCGGTCCCGCAATAATCAGCAGCTTCATGGCGCTATGGGCGAGGCTGCGCCAAGCCAAGCCTGGGGCGCGAAATCCCTTGAGAAACAGAATTACAACTAGAACTTCGCCAATGATCGAGGCGATGACGGCGCCGCGCGGGTCGCCCCATTTGAGCAGCAAAATCGCAGTAAGCGTCGCGTTCAGCGCCAAGCCGACGCCGCGAATCAGGAGCAGTTGCCGTTGCTGGTTCTGTATAACAAGTCCCATGTGAAAGACGTTGCCGAACATTGCAGCGGCGGTGTACCAGATCAGCAGACGCAAGATGCCGGCCGAGGGCGCGTAGGCTTCGCCGAGAAGAGGAATCATGATCTTTTCCGCCAGAACGCTGATGCTCAAAGCCAGCGGCAGGCCGATGATCATGTTGTAGCGAGCGAGCTTTTCGATCATGTTCCCGAATACGGGATTCGCTCCATCCTCATAATAGCGCGCCAGCAATGGGTATGCCGCTACCAGTACCGATGCGCTGAATAACTCAATCATCCCGATGTTGATGACGAATGCGGCGGTGAGGTATCCGGTAACACGCTCGCCGAGAAAGCCCGTCGTCATCAGCTTATCGGCATGCTGATATGCCAGCGTCAAAGTCGATGAAAGCGCCACGGGCGCGCTGTTGATTATCAGGGGCCGGGCAATGCCGCGGTCGAAAGGGAACTCGGGGCGCAAGCCGGCGCGAAAGTTCAATGCTGTCAATACGACTGACCGTGCCAGACCGGATATGAGCGCGGCGCCATAAACTCCGAGCAGCCCCCAGCCGGCGGTCAATGCCAGCAGGGCGAGCGCGATGCGAAAGACGATATGGACGATTTCGACAATTGAGGTCTTGACCATGTCTTCCCGCGCCAGCAGCAAGTCGTGGCTCATATTGCCAAAGAGATCGACGAAGAGGTTGATCCCGGCGAGGGCGGCGAAGGCGCGCAAGGTCTCGCTGTAACCGATGGCGACGCCGTTCATCGCGATATAAGCGACTAGCGCCAAGACCGTCTGGATGTAGAGCATTGCCGACCAGTATTTGCCGGCTTTGCTTGGGTCGCGCGCGACATCGCGAATGATGATCAAGCCCATGCCGAAGCTGGCGACCGCGGCCGCGTTCACCATCAAGCCGCCAACGGTTCCATAAATCCCGTATTCGCTTGGGCCGAGCCAGGTCGAAAGCACCAATTGCCAAATGTAGAGCGTGCCTTTGCTAATGATGCTGGCGATCATCAGCGCGCTGACGTTGCGGGCGGCGCGCTTGGCATCGCTGCCGGCCACGCTGGCCGGTTCAGGCGCCGCGCTTGGGCTCGTCATCGTATGACACCTGGTTGTCGAGCGGAGAGCGCTCGCGCGATCAACCATGGGACCGGATTCGCCGCATCCGGCGCCGGTCGCGCGGATGGGGGGCTAGGGATGATGAGCTTCATTCGCTATGATTGTGGTGATGGCAAGTGACGAACCCCGGCTGATGATTGATTCGATGGACGCCGCCATCCACTACATTTTCAAAACGCGCCGCCGTCTCGACGCGGCCCCGCGCGGTCTTGATGAGTATACACGCGATATTACATTGACGCGCGGATTGCTCGAGCGCGCGAATCTGATGAACGAAGCGCGCCAATACGCGGTCGTCACGGGCAGCCGCGGCAAAGGCTCGGTGACCGCGATTATGGCCAAGCTGCTTCAGTCGCTCGGGCATTGCGTCGGCGCCATTACCAGCCCGCATCTTGTCCACTGGAATGAACGGATTCGAGTGAACGGGCGGATGATCCCAACCGCCGACTTTCTCCGTATCCTTCGCGGGCTGCAGCCGATGATCGATAGTGTCGTGGCGGAGCTGGCGCCGGGGCAATACCTTAGCCCGCAGGGGATATTCTTGGCAGTCGCGCTGCGGCACTTTGACGAGCGGAATGTCGACGCAGCGGTGCTGGAGGTCGGGCGCGGCGGGCGCTTTGATGATGTCGCTGTGGCGCCGAACAAGGTGTCGGTCTTTGCGCCTATCATGCTGGAGCATACCGCGCTGCTCGGCGAGGAGATTGAGCGAATCGCTTGGCATAAGGCGGGCATCATCAAGGACGGCGGTGAAGCCGTGACGCTGCCGCAGGATCAGTCGGCGCTGGGCGTCATTAAGGCGGAAGCGCAATTGAAACGCGCAAACCTGACCTGTTTGGCGCATTCTGAATTGGCGAGACTCGTAGCTGATAAGCCAGGCGGACAACTGATCAATCTGCCGCCTTATGGCGAGCTGTTCCTGCCCATGCTCGGTCGGTATCAGATCGATAACGCGACCCTGGCAATTCGCGCGGTGGAAGCGTTTCAGCGCGTTCTGAATGCTGGCGCAGCGGAATCCGCGGCCACCATTGACAGGATCCGGCGCGGATTGGGGGGCGTAAAATGGTTGGGTCGTGTCCAGCTTTTGTCTGAGAATCCGCATGTTTTTGTCGATGGCGCGATCACAGTTCCTTCGGCCGAGTCCTTTATCGACAGCGTGCGCGGGCGCCTGCGCCAGCCGGTGGTAGCCATCGTCGGCATACCGCGCGACCGTAACTATGCCGGTGTATATCGTGTGATGGCGCGGGTCAGCCGATCGCTGATCATCACCGAGACCGACATCAATCCGAATACGCGTTTTCCCGCGCCGGAAGATGCCACAGCGGCCGCGCGCGCCGCTTGTGCCGATCTATCCTATACTAGGGATTTGCCAAGCGCGCTCGCGTTGGCGCGAACGAGAGCCGGTCCTTCAGGCACGATCTTGCTGGCGGGTTCGCTGATGCTGGTCGGCGAATGCATGTTGATTTGGGATGTCGATACCACCGCGATTTAGGTGGTTGGCGGGCGGTGGCGCGGCAAATGTCGAGAAGGCGAAACTAAGGGCAGTTATTCTTGATGGCGGAACCCGCTGACCGGTACGATAGTACGCGTCATTCTTGGGAGAAGATTTGGGATGAGGCGTCGATCGAGGTGGAGCTTGAGGCGGTGCAATACGAGCGGGCGCAAGCGACAATCCGCGCGTATTTGCCGTATCTAGCCAAGGAAGATCGTCATCTCGAAGCCGGCAGCGGTTTGAGCGCGGTTGTCATTACGCTGCGAGAGTTGGGCTACCGCGCGCAAGGCTTGGATTACGCCATTAACGCCTTGCTGGAATCGCGCCGGCATGATCCCGGTTTGCCGCTGGCCGCCGGCGATGTTCACCACTTGCCGTACCGCGACAATTGCTTCGGCAGCTATTTGTCCTTCGGCGTATTGGAACACTTTGAGCATGGCATGCTGCCAGCGCTGCGGGAAGCGCATCGCGTCATTAAGCCCGGTGGCGCGCTGGTGCTGACGATTCCGTATCCCAACCTTGTCTATCGCGCCGTCCAAATGAAACGAAGACTGAGCAGCGCCGGTCAGTTGACTGATGACGAATTTTACGAAAGCGCTTACACGCGCCGCCAATTGACCGACGCCGTGTCCCAGGCCGGTTTCAGCGTCTTGCGCGTCGAACCGATGAGCCACGCATTTACCCTGTGGGGGCTGGGCGTTTGGTTCCGCGCGCCGGGTTACTACCGGACGAACCGGCTGGCTGAAACCCTGGGTGTGGCGTTCGAGCGCTTAGCGCCCTGGCTCTTCAGTTTTTCCTCGCTGCTCATCGCCCGAAAATGATGCCGATACATAGGGGCGCCGCGCGGTTGGGCAAAGATTACGTCATTGAAGCCGGCTCACTGCGCCTTCATCCATTTAGCCGCTGATTGACAACAGCATCCTTCTTGTATAGGCTTCGTCTTGTCGTAGGGGCAAGGACAAGACTTCAGGAGGGATGCGACAAGATGGAGCATCCAAAGCAATCGCAGGAAAGCATGGCGGCGCGGGTGATGCGCTTTGACGAGCTCAAACAAAAGGGCATCCCGATCATGTTCATCGACAGCATGCTGCCGCGCCACATGCGCATGAATTACGCTGTCATTGGCGATACCGCGTCAGAGAATCCCGATTTCAGCATCCAGCGCGCAATCACCGAGCCGCATCGCTATCAGATCGGCATCATGTGGGCGCCACCCGGTTGTGGTCCCGCGTGGCACACCCATGATTATATCGAGTCTTTCTTTATGCTCACCGGACCCTGGACCTTTTATTGGGGCAATGAAGACGATCCCGACAAGGTCGAAGGCGAATTCGTATTAAAGGCCTGGGATATGATCTCGCTGCCGCCCGGCATGTACCGCAGCTTCGAGTATTCTGGCGATGAAATCGGCTGGGTCTATGCCGTGCTGGAAGCGCATGAAGTATTCGAAGGCAAGGACCCATACTGGTCGCCGCAGATTGAAGCTGCGGCATCGGCAAACGGATATGCGGCGGACGAACGCGGCAAGATGGTGCACCCGCCCGATTACGAAACGCAAAAGGCGGCGCAGAACGAATACCTGTTGAAGACATTCCGCGAGCGCGCCGGTGTAGACTTGCAAGACTTCCGTCCGCCGCGAAAGTGAGGGATATCCACTATGAGAACTAGCACGGAACGCATTCTTACCACACACGTCGGCAGCATGCCGCGGCCGCAATACGTGGTCGATCAATTGTTCGCCCAAGATCGGGACGAAGCTTATGATCAAGCGGAATTCGACAGCGTGATGCGGCGGGCGGTGCGCGAGGTTGCGCAAAAGCAGATAGATGCCGGCGTCGATGTCATCAGCGATGGCGAGATGAGCAAAATCAGCTATGTCACCTATATGCGACATCGCTTCACCGGCTTTGAAATCGCCGATGTGCCGCGCGCGACGCCGCAAGATTTGGATGATTTTCCCGCCTATAAGCAGCGCCTGGCAAATGCCGGCGGCACGCCAGTCTATCATCGGCCCGTCGTGCGCGACGCGATCACGATTAAAGACTTGGGTCCGCTGGAGAAAGACATCGCCAATTTGCTGGCGGCGAAAGCGGCGGCGGGCGCGCAAGAGGCATTCATGAACTCGGCATCGCCGGGCGTCGTCGCCGGCTTCCAACCCAACGAATATTATCCGACAAAAGAGGAATATCTTTGGGCGCTGACTGAAGTGCTCAAGATCGAATACGAGAAGATCGCCGAGGCTGGTTTGATCTTGCAGGTGGATTGCCCCGATTTGGCGATGGGGCGGCATATCCTATTCCGCGATGTGGATACCGCGGCTTTCTTGAAGGCGGCGCGGGCGCAGGTCGAAGCGCTGAATTACGCGCTGGAGAATGTGCCGGCCGAACAAGTGCGGCTGCATCTTTGCTGGGGCAATTATGAAGGACCGCATCATCACGATGTCGACCTCGCTGACGTCATCGATATCGTCTTGGCGGCGAAACCGCAGGCGATTCAATTCGAAGCGTCCAACCCGCGCCATCAGCATGAGTGGCGGACATGGGCGGAGGCGGACATCCCTGACGACAAAATCTTGATACCGGGCGCGCTGGACACAACCACCAATTTCATCGAGCATCCGCAACTGGTTGCCGAGCGCATCGAGCGCTACGCGAACATCGTTGGCAGAGAGCGCGTGCTCGCCGGCACGGATTGCGGCTTCGGCACCTTCGCCGGTTTCGGCGCAATTCATCCCGATATCGCTTATGCGAAACTGGGTTCCCTGGCCGAAGGCGCGCGGATCGCAAGCGAACGGCTGTGGAATTAAGTCGGGATCGCGCATGATTGAGCGTCTAAGGCAACCCTATTTGCGCCAGCGCTTGCGGCAGCTCATTCACAAGGAACGACCCAATCACCTGCTGGAGCTGGAAAGGGACCTCTCTACATGGGAGATGGATTAGGCTTTGGAGGAATATCCGGCGAATCGAAGCGACGATAGCTTCCGGCGCCCGCGTTTCACCGTTCCGCGCTTTTCCCGATCGCCCGTGAAAGCTGACGGCGATGTCTGCGAGCCTGCGCCTGCGCATGAACCGGCGCCAGCGGGCCGATGATGCTCGCGCCAAAATGCAGCGTGAAATAACAACGACAAGGACTGAGGAGCGCTATGCCAATTCAATACATCAAGCGCGGAAAAACCATCGAGCAGAAAGCCGACGCCGATGCCCAGGTGGAAGCGACCGTGCGCGGCATCCTGGCTGATATCGCCACGCGCAAGGACGAAGCTGTGCGCGAGCTCTCGGCCAAGTTCGATGAGTGGAGCCCGCCGAGCTTCAAGCTGAGCGAGGCAATAATTCAAGAAACCATTGGCGCGCTGCCGGCGCAGGCGATCGCCGATATCAAATTCGCCCAGGAGCAAGTGCGTAATTTCGCGCTGGCGCAGCGGGCGGCGCTCCAGGATGTTGAAGTGGAAACGCTGCCTGGCGTCGTGCTGGGGCACAAGAATATTCCGGTCAATCGCGTCGGCTGTTATGTGCCGGGCGGGCGTTATCCGATGGTGGCGTCGGCGCATATGAGCACGGTGACAGCCAAAGCCGCCGGCGTCAAAGAAGTCATCGCCTGCACGCCCCCGATCAATGGCGAGCTGCCAGCTGCCACGATCGCCGCCATCCACTTCGGCGGCGCCGATGAGATTTACATCCTGGGCGGGGTGCAGGCGCTAGCTTCAATGGCTTACGGCGCCTTGGGCATGAGGCCCGTCGATATGCTGGTGGGGCCGGGCAATGCCTACGTCGCCGAAGCCAAGCGCCAGTTATTCGGCTTGGTGGGCATTGACCTTCTGGCGGGACCGACCGAGGTGCTGCTAGTGGCCGATGAGACCGCCGACGCCGAAATGTGCGCGGTCGATCTGCTGGGGCAGGCTGAGCATGGACCGACATCGCCGGCTGTGCTGGTGACGACGAGCCGCGCGCTCGCTAAGAGCGTCGAAGCCGAAATCGGACGGCAACTCGAGAACTTGCCGACGGCGGATCTAGCAGGCGTCGCCTGGCGCGATTATGGCGAGGTCATTCAGGTCGATACCGATGAAGAGATGCTGCGGGTCGCCGATGAGATCGCCAGCGAACACGTCCAAATCTTGACGCGCGATCCCGATTATTTTCTGAAGAACATGAGCAATTACGGCGCGCTCTTTCTCGGTCCGGAAACGAATGTCGCCTACGGAGACAAAATCATCGGCACCAATCACACCCTGCCGACCAAGAAAGCCGGGCGCTACACCGGTGGTTTGTGGGTGGGCAAGTTCATCAAAACCGTGACTTACCAGCGCGTCACGGAAAAAGCGAGCGCGCTCATCGGCGAGTACGGCAGCCGCCTCTGCGACCTCGAAGGCTTCATGGGGCATAAGGAACAATGCGATCTGCGACTGCGGCGCTATGGCAGGGGATAAAGGCGCCGCGCGGCAGTATCAGTCTTAGATTGTCAGGTAAAGATATTCCAAGCGGTTTTCCATATCGGCAGGCGAATATATCCGTTTGAACTCGATGAAATAGCGCAGTAAAACTCCGTAGTCTCGGTACATGCCGGGGATGAAAACGATACCGGCGTGTTTTATGCCTTGGCTGGCCATGCGGATGTAGTCTTTGTCGTAGGTGCATAAGACGCGGCCAGAAGTCCTGGCAAATTCAAGTTGATTCGGATCACTCTGTCCGAGACGTTTGAGAACTGGCGTCGTGACCGTGTCTATTCCTAGTTCATTCAATCGTTTAGCGACTGCGACTGGCATATTCTCGTCGAAGAAAAGGCGGATGTCGTTGTCAGCCAATTTCGTCATCCATTATTTCTAGGACTCGCTTTTCGAAATCGACGCCTACTCCCGATATAGACTTTCGGCTGGCTCGTTGCAGCGCCGCCCGATACTTGCTTAGAGAATTGTCAAACGCGGTCTGCAGCAGATTGGATTTCTCCGGCCGATCCCGGCCTTCCTTTGCCAACTCGAGCCCAATCCGAATGTCCTCGCGGATGTCGGCATCAATCTCGGCTTTGTTGCAATAGTAATAGGCGAGAGCCGCGTGCGTCTCCGCCATCGAAAGATCGTAATCCTGGGCCAATTGATCGGGAGTTCGCTCCGCGAAGTTCATCGCCATTACAATGTCTATCACACGCAAGGTTGTGCCGACGATGCACGGTCGCCCCCCGCGAACTTCGGGATTGCGATAGATCAGATTGATGCTCTCGATCGTGTTCATCGCAGGCTCCTAGCTAAGTGTGGTATTTCACATTGTACCTTAAACTGGAGCAATAATGTCGTGTCGGGATCGGCTTCTGCGACCTCGAAGGTTTCATGGGTCACAAAGCGCAGTGTGACTTGAGAGTGCGGCGGTATGGGGCGGGGTGACTTAGTGGCCTTGGCGCAACACCTTTGTATTCCGAACCGAGGTTTAGTCTAGACGACAAACGTATTCCACATGATTGCGCGCTTCGTCGGCAGTGAATACCCTGGCCATTAGGTCAAGATAGCGCGCTACCACGCCGATTTCGCTATGCTCGCTTGGGATGAACACGATTCCCGCGCGCTTCGTCCCTTCACCGGCGAGATCCACATAGTCGCTGTCCATCGTGCAGAGTACGCGCCCAAGGTCAGTCGCCATTTGCAATTGAATGGGGTCATCCTCGCCTTGCGTTTTAAGCGTTTGCACGGTGATTGTGTCGATGCCGAGGCGATTGAGTTGCCGCGCTATCTCTACATCCACGTGCTCGTCGAGATAGTATCGAAGCTTGTCCTCAGCCACTAGTCTCTTCCAGCTGCTCGGCGGTGAAGCCCTCGCCCTCAAGCTCCTCGGCATGCATCTTGTCAAACAGAGCCCTTATGCGCGCGGTGCGGCTTTCGTTTGGCGCCTCAAGGGCTTCATCTAATGCGACTCGAAAATCATCGTCCCGCATGTAACGCTGCAAACGCGAATACAGCGAGCGCTTGTTAGCAAGCACTTCTTCAGCGATTTCTTCGCTCCGCCGCTGGTCTTCGCGGATGTCGGCGTCGATTTCATCTTGGTTCTCGTAGTAAAAAGCCAGCGCGGCATGCACTTGCGCCAGCGAAACCTGATACGCGTCCGCCATCTGCTCCGGGCTGCGCCCGTTCCACCGCATCGCGCTCACAATATCCAGCACGCGCAAACTGGTGCCGACGATGCAGGGCTTGCCACCCCGAATCTTCGGATTGCGATAGATCAGATTGATGCTCTCGATCTTGTTCATGGCGCGCTCCCGCTTTGCTACATGCACTCTGATTCTACCAGAATGATGCGCGTTTCGGTCAGGTTGACGGCGACGCCCGCCCCTCCTCAACCACAACAGTCCCCGCCATCTTGTCGTGCCAAGCCTGCTTCTCTTTGTCAAATAGCGCCCAGAGGTAACCCAGCAGGAAGATCTGCGAAATCATATAACCGAAGACATTGCGCAGCAGGGCGTCCAGGATCGTGACGCGTCGGCCGTTTTTCTTGACCACGCGCAGCCGCAGCATCATCTTGCCCAGCGTCCGCCCGTTGAACCGCGCCATTAGCGCGACATTGTAAACGGCGCTGACCAACAGATTCACCGTGAGCGTATTCGACTGAAAGTTAGCAAACGCGTCGGACACGGCTGCCTCGTTGGCGCTGGCCAGCGCCGCGTCAAGAGGCGCCAGCGCGCCGCCGGCGAGCAGAAGCATTACGGTGAAGACGGCGACGATGAAGCCGTCGATAATGATGGCCAACCAGCGCTTGCCTATGGAAGCAAGGCGCAACTCCGTCCTGGGAGTCGCTGGAACTTCAACTGGTTCCACCGCCGGCGCCGGTTTGGGCTTTTCGTCTGCCAAGGGCGCGCCCAGCTCGGCGGCCGCGGGCTGATGATCGGGATCCAGTTCCAGCGCGCGTCGCAAGTGTTTGACGCGGTCGCCTTCGGTTCGCGCCGCTTGCGCCGCCAGGTAATAGGCGTCCGCGCTGGGATTCTGCTTCAGTTCTTCTCTCAGCAGCGCGCGCGCCTCGTCCCGCTGAAAACGATCCAGCGCCTGCTGAATTGCCGCCAATCTGTCGGACATGCTTTCGCCTTGCTTGATTCGCCTGTTTACGGGCAATGATACTTGATTTTACTGCGCTTGTGTTATGAAATGACGCAGCCTGAGGAATCGGGCGGGCGAAGGTGGCGCAGGGACAGGGAAGAGCGCGTTTGCCGATGAGCGATCTGAAAACGAAAATCGGCGCGAGCAAAGCCGGGCGGCGTTTCATCGCCCAAATGCGTTATTTCAATGATGGCGATTTTCGCAAACTGCGTGGCTTCATGCGCAGCGGATACTACGATCTCGTGCTGATGGAGAATCCGGCCGAACGGCGCTTGCTCGATCTCAAGGCGGCGCGGCGGCTTCACGGGCGTTTGAAAGTAACTGATGTCGAAACAGCAGAGGATTACGCTATCCAATTGATCATGCAAGGTGAAAAGGGCGGCGCGCGGCTGCGAATGCGGATGACGGTCAACGAAAGCTATCCGCATCAGATCACGCATTATTCGCTTGAGCCGATCGCAGGCGGGGACGATGGCTGCCACCAAGACTAGCGATGCGGCCGACATGAAATTCGTATTGCCGCGTCTCAAGATCAACACCGAACTGGCGACGCGCATCCTCACCGGATTCATTCGCGACAGCATCACCAAAGCCGGCATGGCGCGGGCGGTGATCGGGCTGTCCGGCGGTATTGACTCGGCGGTTTCCGCTTATCTCGCGGCGGCGGCGCTGGGCGCGGAAAACGTGCTGGCGCTGCGCATGCCCTACACGACATCATCGGCTGAAAGCCTCAGGGATGCCGAAGCGGTCATCGAAGATTTGAGCCTGCCGCATCTGATTGTGCCAATCAGCGACATGGCCGACCCCCTGATTACGCGCTTCCCCAATATGAGCCCGCTGCGCCGCGGAAACATCATGGCGCGCCTGCGCATGATCACGCTATACGATCAGTCGATGGCTTGGGGCGGCTTGGTCATAGGCACGAGCAACAAGACCGAGTTTCTATTGGGATACAGCACTATCTACGGCGACAGCGGCGTCGCCTTGCATCCAATCGCCGACTTGTACAAATTCCAGGTCCGTCAGATGGCGCGGCATTTGGGCGTGCCGGGCGCGATCGTTAGCAAGCCGCCCTCGGCCGATTTATGGGTCGGCCAGACCGACGAAGACGAACTCGGCTTCACCTATGATCAAGCGGACCAGGTCTTATTTCTGCTGGTCGATGAGCGCTATACGGTCGACGAAGTCGCCGATGAAGGCTTTGACCGCGACTTTGTCATCCAGATTTGGGAACGCGTCAAAGCCAACCACTATAAACGCACGATGCCCAATATCGCCAAACTCAGCAAGCGCAGCATCGGGCACGACTTCCTCTATTTACGCGATTACACCGGGCGCGCCGGGCGGGTCTGAAGCCCTTGCGCGGCCGGGTCAATTGACCGCTTCACCACAGAGGCAAAAGAGGAAACACAGAGAACACAGAGGGTCTAGGTTCAAGACTGAATCAGGGCTGTTGCCGGCGCCAATGTTGACTTGCGTGCGCCGCCGCCCAAGCAAAAGATCTTGCGTGTCGTAATGGGCAAGAAGTTTGATTTATCACCTGCTGGCGAGGTCTAGCTCCCCCTCCCTGATGCTTCGGGGAGGGGGCCGGGGGAGGGGTAGAAAGACCCGTTCTACATCCCGTTGACCTTGGTCGGGCTGATCTTGTAGATGACGCGCTGCTCCGTCCCCTTGCCGTCGGGATTGAACGAGTAATAGTCATCGTTGCCGGCATAGCTGCCCGAAAGCTTGTTGATATGGGCCACCGCCGCTTCCGATTCGTCAAATTCGACGACCTCGCCGCGGATCTCGGCCCAGTGGAAGTCGTTTTGCGGATCTAGGATCATCACCGTCACTTTGGGATTGGCGCGAATGTTGCGATCCTTGCGCCGCCCGACCGCTGAGTTGATCCAAACTTGATCGCCCTCGAGGCTGGCCCATACCGGCGTCACTTGCGGCTGGCCATCGGGATTGCTGGTGGCGAAGGCGACGACTATCGCCCTATCCAGCAAGTCTCTTGCGTATTGGGGAATGGTAGCGGGCATGTTTTTGGTCTCCTCTTGGATAATGATTACGAATACTTAGGGTTCGCGAATCGAAGTCTGGTCGGTGTCATCGTCCAGCGGCGCGCCGTCCAGTGGCTCTTCTTCCATGTTGATCCAGTCTGTCTCGGCGGGAGGATTGCCGGGCGCGGCAGCATCCTCAACCTGGTGATCGTAGAATAAGCCCGCGAGCAATTGCGTGACGTCATCGCGTAGGCGTCGCTTGTACTCTTTCTTGCTTTCACCCGATAACTGACCATTTATCGTAAACGTGAAATGCTCGGGTACGCGCTCGCCGACCGAACCAAACTCGGGCGACCACTGATCGATGAGATGCCAGGCGCTGTCGCCATATTGATACAGCTCAAACTGGATGCGAATGTCGTCAGTGACGCCTTCGAAGCGTATGTCCAGCGCGAAGGGCAGCATCAGGTTCTGCTTCTCGACCGGACCGAGCGCGTACCCGCTCAAGCTTTTGGCAATCGGCATGAGCGCTGCATGCAATTCGTCACTGGCGTAGCCGGGCGCCCGCCCTATGACGCGGTTGAGCCGGCTGATAATCTTGCGCGGCATTAGCGCTTCCGTACGATTGATGCGCCCATAGATATCATATTGAACCGTACGCATCGCTTTGACCCGCCAACTGCCGAGTATGACGCCTTGTTTGTCCAGCAGCCGTTTGACGACCGTCACCTGATCGGGCGCGTTTGGCGCGGATAGGGCGCTGTTCTGCGCATGGAATTGCCAGCTCTGACGGCGCCCCATTTCCGAGTTCGGATCCTGCCAATTGGGCTGCGCGTAGGGCGGCTGCCAGACATCAAATCGCGGCGGCCGCCGAAAGAGCAGGCGCAAGATCAGGCTGAGCAGCCAAAGGCAAAACAGCGCCAGCGCAAGTATGCCGATTGCGCCCAGAATGTCGCCGCCCGAATAGCGGCGGTCATTCACTTGAATCCCGTCCTCAAGGAAATTGATGCCCAAGTTGACAACGGGAATGCTGAGGTCAAAGACCGCGCCTGTTTCGGAATCGGCTTCCGACATGCTGTCCCTGCCATCGGCATCGCCGGCTGCGGCTCGATCAATGTGGAAGAGCTGCGAGTTGTCGCGGGCGATTGGGCTGTCCGCCAATTCGAATGCGTCGATGCCGGCTTCGATCTTGAACGAGACGATGCCGTTCGTCGATAATTCCGCCAGCGGCAACTGAATCGAGAAGTCTCGCGCTTGATCGGCCGCGATCGCCGGCAGGGGCTCAACGGATTCGACGCGCCCCGACTGATACTCGCTGATGATGATCTGCGATGGCTCGCTGGCATCGCCGCCTTGATTGCTTACGGTGAATGACACAACCGCGACTTGGCCCTCGGCGGTATAATTGACGCGAGGCGGCGATATTGAATAATCGCGCGGCGCCGATTGCGCGGCGCCAAATTGCGAGACCAACCAAAGGCAAATGAGCAACAGCAATTGCCTCAAGGCGCCAACGTCAATTGCCGCGAATAGTCGGGTGCTGCGGTGGCTTAGCGCATTATCCATTATGACCTTACTATAATGCTGAAATCGCGGATTTCCAAGTCGGCTGGCGGCCCGCAAGAACCTCAATGATTACAATCGATACAGTTGATGATAACCGGCTTTCGCGCGCGATCGCTGGGAGGGAAGGACATCAATGACAAAGCCCGACGAAATTCAGATAGACGCGCTGATTCACGATTTGTCGGGCGCGAAATTGGCGGGCGACGCCTTCAACCAATATGCGCCGGGCAACCCTAACAACGCCATCCGCCGGTCGAATCTACGGCTCTATCTTCGCGCGCTAGCGTCGAGGCGCGCGGAATCCTTGCTGCTGATGGAAGCCCCAGGATATCGCGGCTGCCGCCTGACCGGTGTTCCGGTGACCAGCCGCAAAGTCTTGCTGGAGCGCCTGCCCGCGCTCGGCATGTTCGGGCGCGAAGCGGGCTACCGCGATGTCGCCGATGCCGGCTTCGAGCGCGTTCATGGCGAACAATCGGCGACGATCGTCTGGAATGCGCTATCGGACCTGTGCGCGCTGCCCGTCATTTGGAATGCCTTCCCCTTTCATCCTCATCGGGCGGGGAAGCCACTCAGCAACCGCAAGCCACGGTTGGGAGAACTCGTCCTGGGCGCTGAATTTCTTCGCCGGATGCTGGCGATGTGGGGCTTTGAGCAAGTGATCGCTGTGGGAAATGTCGCCTATGAGACAATGCAATATTTGAATTTGGACTGTCAGAAAGTGCGGCATCCAGCGCACGGCGGCAAACAGGATTTCATCGCCGGTCTATCGGCTTCTCTTTCAGTCGGCGCTTGACCGGGCGACCGGGTCGGAAACTGTTTTAGCGGCTTCGGCCGAGTCACCATCTGCTGCGTCAGCGTTATCTTCGGGCGTAACTGTATCTTCTTCGGCCGCCGCTTGCGGTGTGCTGCCGCCGTCTTCTTCGTAGACATCAGCGTGCAGCAACTGGTAAGAGCCTGTCGCGAGACGTTGAAGCTCTTTGCCGGCTTCCTGCCCAGCGATAGACAGTAACGCTTCGTTCTGTGTCTCAGTCGACTCAAAGTAGAGCTCAAGTATGCGGTAGATTTCGGGCGTCCCTTGCGGGCTGCCGGTGACATGCACAACCTGACGCCGCAGAATATTGGGCATGCGTTCGGCCAGCGCCAGGAAATCCTGATACACATTTTCGAAGCGCTCGGCATCTTCCGGTTGGCTAAAGAGGATCATAAACTTCAACATCGCGTGGTCATTCTAATCTGGGATTCATGAGCGAATACGATACGCAACATCATCGCGATATGCAAGGGGATGAACACGCGCGCGCCACCCGCAACTGGGCAGGCGCTGGTTTCGTTTTGTCCGCCGCTGTGGTAAATTCTCTGCGAGTCCGCTGAAAACGTACAGCCGCGCCAGCCTACGTCAGTGCTCGTAAATCATACAATCCAATCACAGTAGCTGGCTGTGGGGCTTTTCGCCGAAAAGCCCGCGAACAAGAGATCTGTTTGCGCTTTCTCCGCGCTCTCAGCGTACTCTGTAGTTGCAATTGCCGCATAATGCGCTTGGATTCACTTACGATATTGGCGCGAAAAGGAAACTGGACATTATCATGCATCATTTGAATGAAGTTGGACGCCTGCCCATTCCATCCGACAACTGCGCCATCGCCATCCGCGATCTGGCCGCCGGCAGCGCCGTCGAGCACGACGGCAAGCGCTTCAAGCTGTCTCATCATGTGCTGGAGGGTCATCGCTTCGCCATTCGCAGAATCGAATCGGGCGAACGGCTGACTTCCTGGGGGCAGCGTTTTGGCATCGCGCTGCGCCCAATTGAGCCCGGCGAATACGTCATCAATGAGGCGGTCCAGGTTGAATTGGCGCGGCGTGAGCTCGACTTTGC
Source organism: Chloroflexota bacterium (assembly GCA_028875185.1). Taxonomy (GTDB): domain Bacteria; phylum Chloroflexota; class Anaerolineae; order Aggregatilineales; family Phototrophicaceae; genus UBA6055. The sequence continues at coordinate 37,603 of JAPPFH010000023.1, forward strand.
CATACCGAGAGAGCCGAACTTTGACAATATGATCTCTGCCTACGAATTTGATGAAGCGGCATTCAAGCCGGCTCCAGCAATGACGCGCTATGACGACATTCGCAGCTTCAATGGTTACGCGCGCAGTGGCGGGCGCGGCGTCGGCACGCGCAACATGATCGTCGTACTGGGCACATCCTCGCTGGTCGCGGGTTTCGTCCGCACCTTGACGCAATTGACTGCGAGCCAGGCTGACGGTTACGACAATGTCGATGGCATCGTGCCAATTGCCCACACCGAGGGCGGGCATCGTGATCCCAACAACCGCGAGGTGCTGCTGCGGGCGCTGGCCGGCTTCATGGTCCATCCGAATGTGGGCGCGGTCGCCGCGATTGACTTCGGGGGCGAGGCGATCACCAACGCCGACTTGCGCGATTACATGCTAGATAATGCGTATCCGCTGGATCACGTCACCCATTGTTTTCAATCGCTGTCGACCAGCTTCGAAGCCAACGTGGGCTGGTTTAAGTCGCTCCTGGCGGAATGGCTGCCGCTGGTGAACCGCGTCGAACGCAGCCCGCAGCCCTTGAGCGAACTTAAGATCGCCTTGCAATGCGGCGGCTCCGATTCTTTTTCCGGCATCAGCGGCAACCCGCTGGCGGCTTGGGTGGCAAAAGAAGTGATTAGCTATGGCGGCTCGGCGAACCTGGCGGAGACGGACGAGCTGATCGGCGCCGAGTCTTACTTGCTGGACAAGGTCGAGCGGGTCGAGAGCGCGCGCAAGTTTCTCGGCATGGTCGAGCGCTTCAAGGAACGGGTTGGCTGGCATGGCGAAACAGCCGAAGGCAACCCCTCCGGCGGCAACAAATATCGCGGACTTTACAACATATATCTGAAATCACTGGGCGCGGCCGCCAAACGCCATCCCGATGTGCCACTGCATGATGTGATTGATTACGGTCAGCGCATGACCAGTGGCGGCTTCTATTTCATGGATAGCCCGGGCAACGACCTGGAGAGCATCGCCGGGCAGGTGGCCAGCGGCAGCAATATGATCTTCTTCGTCACCGGCAACGGCTCGATCACCAATTTCCCTTTCGCGCCGACCATCAAATTCGTGACTACAACGGCGCGTTTTGAACTGCTGCGGCAGGACATGGATGTGAATGCTGGCGAATACCTCGATGGCAGTCCGCTAGATGAGTTGGGCGCGCGCGCCTTTGACCTGACATTGGCTGTGGCTAATGGGCAGCCCTCAGCCGGCGAGAAAGCCGGGCATCATCAGGTGCAGATCTGGCGCGATTGGCAGCAGACGCGACCGGCGAATGTCACTTTGCTGGCGCAGCGAAGCTATACTGGCGAGCCGATCGCGATACCCGATGTTGTCGATCTGCCCCCGGTGCGGATTCCCGCCTATGACGTCGATGGCGAATGGACGACCGAGCGGATCGGCTTGATCATGCCGACCAGCTTGTGCTCGGGCCAGATCGCCAAAATGACAACCGACTCACTCAATGCGGAGGAAAGGGGGCGGGAGGCGGGGCTTTCGCGTTTCGCCACCCTGGTGCATACCGAAGGCTGTGGCGGCAATGTCGTGCCTGAGTACAAAGACATGCAGATCGGCTACTTGCAGCACCCGAAGCTGCGCCACGCGCTGCTGCTTGAACATGGCTGCGAAATCACGCATAACAGCTATTTTCGCGCGATGATGGCGGAGCGAGGTCTGGATCCTGACCATTTCGGCTGGGCGAGCATTCAACTGGACGGCGGCATTGATGCCGTCATGCGCAAAATAGTCGGCTGGTTTAGTGAGCGGCTGCGCGACGACGCGCCGCCACCGCTGACTACCGCCGGTTTGGACGCGCTACGCCTTGGTCTGCTGACTCAAGTAAAGCCACCCGCCTATGTCGCGCGCGGCTTGGCTCTGCTGTGCCAGGTCATCGTCGCCGGCGGCGGCACCGTGGTTGCCTCGGATAAGGACGCCCTATTTGAAAGTCCCTTCGCGGCACAGTTGGACCTGGCCCGCGCGCCCGCCGCTTCCCTGGGTTATGGGCAGCGGGCGAAGCGAGCCGGCTTCCACATCATGGCGAACCCGCGGGCGCACTGGGGCGAGACGCTCGCCGGGCTGGGCGCGAGCGGCGTTGAAGTCATGCTGGGTTACGTCGATGGTCATTTGCTGGCGGGGCATCCCTTGGCGCCGGTGCTGCAAGTCAGCGGCGGCGCGGCATCGCCAGAGGACCTGGACTGCGTGCTGGCGGCGGACGATGATATCTCCGGGCGCCTGCTTGGTCTGTTGGTGGCGACCCTCTCGGGCGAGCATACCCCCAAACATCAAGCGGTCGGCAACAACGATTTCCAGGTGACCCGCGGTGTGCTCGGCGTTTCATTTTAGGTCGCCGCAAGCGTATCGCTGTCGGTTTAGCCGCGCCGGAGGGCGAGATCGCGCCAGAATACCGCGATTCGCTCAATAAGGATCGCGTCAGTGATGGTGGTCGCATCGAATTCGACAACATTTTCGACATCGCGTATGCGCCATTCGCGCTGCAATTCGCCGATGGCGCGCGATCGTTCGACCGGGTCGTGGTAGCGCGCGCCCAGCGTTAGGTGGATGCGCCGCAGAATCGAATCCAGCGATGCCACCAGGCAGACGATTACGCCGTTGCGCTGGAATTCCGCCAGATGCCCGCTATTGAGCAGTGTATTTCCGGAGACGCGAATCAAGGCGCGGCGATGCAAAACGATTTCGTCCATGATCTGCGTTTCGATTGCCCTTAGACGCCGCTCGCCGAAAATCTGGCGCATATTCTCGACGGTATCACCCAGGCGATTTTCAATCTCGCGCTCGACATCAATCATCTCCAGCCCTAGACGCAGCGCCAACTGCTGCGATACCCGCGGTCGGTTCGGTTCGAGATAACCGGTGACGATCAGATTTAGATCGCCATGCAGCGGGAAATCACGCGTTGCCATTGCTCCAGCCTGGATACCATTCGTCCAGAATCGCGGGCAGTCGTTCAAGTGTACGGGCGCGCGGCTGATGATTGGCGTAGGCGCTATTCGCCGCCGCGCGCTCGGTGACTCTCAGAACAGCCTTCATGCCGACAGACAGCGCGCCGGCAATATCAGCCTCCGGGTTATCGCCGATGAAGACGGTTTCTTGCGGCGCCGCGCCAATACGACTCAGCGCGCGTCTGAATATGCGCTTGTCGGGCTTGAGGTAGCCAGCGTCCGCCGCCGATAGCCGGCAAGCGGGGAAATATTCGATTAGACCGTGCGCTTCCAGCTCGGCGTCGCGCATCGCCATCGGCTGCGACGCGTTGGTGACGATGCCCAGTTTTACGCCGGCCTCGCGCAGGACTTTTAATGTGGGCGGCACATCGGGGAAGACCACCACGCCCGGCACAACGTTCCAATCATAAGCGCGCAAGACTTCAGCGATATCCAGCCGGTCGATCTCAACGCCCAGCGCATCCAGCGTTTCCATTAGAATGTTCGGCATGTGCGGGGCACAGAGCGTCACGCGCGCTTCCGCCCAAGCCATGCGCGTCCGCTGCCAGTAGGCGTCCAACAGCGACTCTGGCTCCAGCCAATTTGCGCCCGTCTTGCCGCGCGCGTAATCTAACACACGGGACAGGCGCGCCGCCTCGATTTCGCGCCAGGAGAGCTGAACGCCGCTCCAATCGACCAGGGTATCGTCAAAGTCGAAAAGAACGCCCTTCAGTTGAACGCTCACGCGCGTCTATCCTCCAGCGCTCTTGGCAGCTCGCTTCGCCTTGCGTTCGAGCGCGCGCCGGCGCCGTTCTTCGCGCTTGGCTTCGTCTTCATTCCAGGGGGTAGGTCCGTCTGACGGGGGCGGCGCCGACGCCTGTACCGGCGCCGGTTCTGGCGCGGCCGGCGCCTCAGCAGCCGGGGTCGATTCCTCAGCCGCAACCGGTTCGGGCAAAGCCACATCATAAGCGAAGGACGCAATCGCGGCATGGGCTGCGTCTTCGTATTCATAAAAGGCTTCGGCCGGGACGGCGTCCTGCATCCGCCAGACCAGCGCGGTCGCTTCCATGCCACTCTCGAGGTCAGCATGTCGCGGCTGCCAGGCGAAGCGCTCCCTGAGCTGCCCACTGTCGATGATGATTTCGCGCTCGAGCAGCTTGTCACGCAGCGATTTCTCGCGCAACATGGCCAAGAATCCAGCGGATTCGCACCCCGGCGCATTCAGACCAAGCGCCTTGCTGAGGGCAATGCAGAAAGCGTTTGGCGTCGCTGCGGCATTGGCGGCGGCGTTGATAATTTCGACGCCCTCCGGCGACGATTCCGTTTCCAAGAGTGACACAACTGCCGAAGCCAAATCATCTTCGTGAATCCAGGATGCGGGAAGCGCCCCGGCCGGCAGCCGCCGCGACCCTTTGATCGATTCGGCGAGCGCGACCGTATCGGCGCTGCCGCCGCCGTAAATGTAAGCGCTGCGAACGATAAAGCCACTCAGTCCGCTCTCTCTCACGAGGGACTCGGCCAGCAGCATCGGCGCATAATCCCCGTCATGCGCATCCGGGCTGCCTTCTTTTGCCGCGCCCAAGCCCGCCTCATAGAGATAACCGAAGCTGAGCGAAATGATCCGCTTTACGCCACGCTCTTTTGCCGCCTCGGTCACTGCCGCGCTATATTCGACAAGTTGGTCGCCATGAGCGGCGTATTCGTCGCTCGTATGGGGCGCGCAGCCGAAATATTGAGGACCGGCATGGACTATAGCGTCGGACTCGGTCAGCTGAAGTACGCTAAGAATCGCGCTGGAGCGGCTCAAATCGGGAAAGACCGGCAGCGCCCCCGCCATCCTAATCGCCAGGGCGCCCTCGGAATCGCAGGCGGTCGCCGCGACCTTATGCCCGCGTTTCAACAGCGCGCGCGCCGTCGCCAAGCCAGCGCCTTCCGCGCCGCCTGTGACTAGAATGTTCAATGGATTGGTCGCTTCCGCCATCATCTCATCTCTCTCTGTCTCAGAAATCTGCCGCAATTATGCCACAAGTCGCTATCGTTTGGCATGCGCGTTTGCCAGCGAGACGAAGTATGCCCCCCGCAGTTCAAGCAACGCTGTGATAACGTTCGGCCTGCGCATATAATCTGCGCATATATAATTGAAAGGATAGGGTACCGTTAGCGGATGGCGCTTGAGGCAAAGCGCCAAACTGGCCAGGACCGAATCAGATGGCTCGCAAACGAAAATCGTCCAGACCGCGTTTGATAACCCTTCGCGGCATCTTGTTCCTGCACGTCGCCATTTATATCGGGGCGATCCTCTATACCTGGTGGTCTTTCGTCGATCTGATGTATCGTACCGGTTATATATTCAACGAGGCTGAAGTGCCGCTCCTGTTTCACGCGCTTTGGACGGCTGGCCTCGTCGGGCATATCACGCTGACAGCTATGCTTAGCCAATTTAACCGATGGCGGCTGTCGCGCAAACGCCGGCGGGAAACGGGCGCGCTATCGAGTATAAAGTCGGATGAGGAGCGCTTCAGCGCGCTGGTGGACGAGCTGACCGAATTGCGCGCATCGCTTGAAAGCAGGCGCGGACGAGCGGCGCCTTATCGATTGATCGAATGGGATGAAGAGCCGAACGACGAGATGATTATGCTGGAGCAGTATCGAGCGGAACGCGAGGCGATGAAGCGCTGATGCAATCCAATGCGACCAGTTGGATCTGGGCGGACGCAGCGAGCGGCGGCGTCAAAGGCGCGCGCATTGATATGGCGGCCGGCTTTATCGAGTGGGTAGATCAGCCGGGCTGCGCTTGCGGCGATGCCGTAGCGAGGCAGACTATTGCTGACTTTCTGGCAAAGGCCCCGTTTGAATCGCCGCCGCCCGATGTATTGAGTGAGATGCGCGATGCTGTGAATGAGCGCTGTCTATTGACAGGTCCAACCGGCGTCGTTAATATACGCGAATTCAAGGGCCTGTAGCTCAGTTGGGAGAGCGCCACAATGGCATTGTGGAAGTCAGGGGTTCGAGTCCCCTCAGGTCCACTGATTGGGGTAAGCGCTGGAGTATAGCAAGGAATCAGCTATCGAATCAGAAGGCGGAATCGCTCGTCTGGAAGGGCGGGTTGATTGGGCGATGTCGCATTTGGCGACAAAAGCTGATATCGCGGAATTGCGCGGAACGTCGCGTATCCTGATTGCGCTGAATATCGGAATCGCTTTAGCAATTCTGTCTTTGTTATTTGACTGGCTGCCGGCCGCCGTTTGAGACACCTGCCGAGTTGTCTATCCTAATCCAGCTTATGTCAATACTCTTGAAGGAAGGCTAGTACGTGGCGAAGCATAAGCGCAATATCTGGGAAGAATTGCTGGAGTTGGGTCGGCGGGTTCTCAAAGAGATTGACGATTTGCTTGATCCGCGAGCGCCTCAACCGCGTAAGCCGGCGCGCGTTCCGGTTCCCGCTGGCAAGCGGCCAAATCGGCGAGAGCGCGAATAGACTTTCGACTTGGTATAAGTGTTGATAGCGCAGTTCGATCGGACTGCGCTTTTGCTTTCCCCTCGCTAGCAGTTAACCCAGACAGTTGCATCGCATTCCATTTGCTGACATCATTTACGCGCCGAACGTAACTGGAGGGAGACAATGCCCGAATTCTCTATTTTCGATGGCCACAACGATACGCTCTTGCGCTTTATTCAAGATGATGTGACATACAAAGACTTCTTCCGCGAATTGGATAGCGGCCACATCGACCTGGTTCGCGCGCGTCGCGGTGGCTTCGCCGGCGGCTTCTTCGCAGTCTGGACGCCGAACGAGCAGCGAATCGCGCCCGACAGCATGCCCGATACCGCCAAACCCTTCACCCCGCCAGCGGTCGATTGCGAATTCGCCAGGAGCGTCGCGTTGAGCATGTCGGCCGATCTTTTTAGAATTGAAGCGGAATCGAACGGGCAGGTCAAGGTCGTGCGCGCAGCCGCTGAATTGGAGCGCTGCATTAGGTCGGGCGTCTTCGCGGCGATTCTGCACTTTGAAGGGGCGGAAGCCATTGATGAAGACCTTAACGCGCTGGAAGTCTTTTACCGCGCCGGGCTGCGCTCGCTCGGCATAGTCTGGAGCCGCCCCACGATCTTTGCCCATGGCGTGCCCATCGCCTTCCCCTCATCGCCCGATATCGGGCCCGGCTTGACCGACGCCGGGAAGCGCCTCGTCCGGCGCTGCAACGAGTTGGGCATCATGATCGACCTGTCGCACATGAACGAGAAAGGCTTCTGGGATGTGGCCGCCATTAGCGACGCGCCCCTGGTCGCCACGCATTCCAACGTCCACGCGCTCTGCCCGATATCGCGCAATTTGACCGACAAGCAGTTGGATGCGATCAGAGCCTCGGACGGGATGGTCGGTTTGAACTTCGCCACCGGATTCCTCAACGAAGACGGCTCCTGGGACGCTGATCGCCCGCTGGATGTGATGGTGCGGCATCTCGATTATCTGGTGGAGCGGCTGGGCGAATCCCGCGTCGGCTTGGGCTCCGATTATGATGGCGCGCGCGTGCCGAACGCTGTCGGCGATGTCTCCAAGCTGCCGAATCTGATCGCCGCCTTACAAGCCGCCGGTTACAACGACGCGCTTCTGCATAAGCTGACGCATCGGAATTGGCTGCGCGTCCTGCGCCAAACCTGGGGCGCTTAGGTTCTGTTTTTGCCGCAGCGCTCGCCGTAAGATCGCCATGTAGGGGCGAGCCATTGGGTCGCCCGCTGAATTGCTGCAGGCGTAGGGGCGAGCCCGCTTCCGCCATTTACAGGCTAAGCGCCGTATGTTAGGGTCTACATCAGACCAGACGAGAGCAAGCATATTATGAAAGCTAATCGCGTCCCGGGTTTCGGGGTGGCCCGCTCTTTCCTTATGTAGCGCATAGCGCCAGCTTGCTTCGCGCTCCCTCGCGACTTACACCGATACTCCCACTGACAATCCAAGAGACAGCCTTTCCCGTTTGCCGCGCGCAAAACGCGCGATTCGTCTTTCCACATATGACAAGGAAATCTAAGAGCCAATGACTGAGATCTATCAACCACATGCGATAGAAGTGAAGTGGCAGAAGCGCTGGGACGACAGCCAGCTCTATCGCTCAAAAGTGGATTGGAGCAAGCCCAAGCATTATGCCTTGACCATGCTGCCTTATCCATCGGGCGACTTGCATATCGGCCACTGGTTCGCCATGACGCCATCGGACGCGCGCGCCCGCTGGATGCGCATGCGTGGTTACAATGTGCTCTTCCCGATGGGCTTTGACGCCTTTGGCTTGCCGGCGGAGCAAGCGGCCATCTCCCGCAATATCCACCCTTGGAAGTGGACCTACGCCAATATCGAGCGCATGCGCGAACAACTGCGCAGCATGGGCGCCATGTTCGATTGGGAGCGCGAAGCCATCTCTTGCACACCGGAATACTACAAATGGTCGGAATGGTTCTTCAAGAGATTCTACGAGCGCGGCGTCGCCTACCGCGGCTCGGCTTTGGTGAACTGGTCCGAGACGCTGCAAACCGTGCTGGCGAATGAGCAGGTCATCGATGGCAAGGACGAACGCACCGGGCAGCCGGTCGTGCACAAGATGATGGAGCAGTGGTTCTTTCGGATTACCAAGTACGCTGATGAGCTGCTGAACTTCGAGCCGCTGGATTGGCCTGAATCAATCAAGATCATGCAGACAAACTGGATCGGCCGCAGCGAAGGCGCGCGCGCTACTTTCCACACGGAAAAGGGCGGGCATCCGATCGAGATCTACACCACCCGGCCGGACACGCTCTGGGGCGCCACCTTCATGGTGCTGGCGCCGGAGCACGATCTGGTCGAGCGGATTACGACAGACGAGCGGCGCGCGGCGGTCGAGGCTTATATCGAGCGGACGGCGCTGGAGACCGAAATCGAGCGCATGGTCGAAGACCGCGAAAAGACCGGGGTCTTCACCGGCGCTTACGCCATCAACCCGGTGAATGACGAGCGCATCCCGATATGGATCGCTGATTATGTGATGATCACCTATGGGACGGGCGCGATCATGGCGGTGCCAGCGCACGACCAGCGCGACTTCGAATTCGCCCGCGCCCACGACCTGCCAGCGCGCGTCGTAATCCAGCCCGGTGACGCTGGCGCGCCGCTCGACGGCGAGACCATGAGCGAAGCATACGATGGACCGGGCCTCATGGTCAACTCGGACGCGATGGACGGTAGCGAGAGTACCTGGGCAAAAGGCCGGAAGAACCCGGCGATCAACCGCGTCATTGACTGGCTGGAAGAAACGGGCAAGGGAGCGGAAGCGGTCAACTACCGTTTGCGCGATTGGCTGATCAGCCGGCAGCGTTATTGGGGCGGGCCCATCCCGATGATGTTCGACGGCGATGAAATCATCCCCGTGCCCGATGCGGACTTGCCGGTCGAATTGCCGGAAGATGTCGATTTTCTGCCGACCGGACGCAGTCCGCTAACCTATCACGAGCCCTTCTTCAAAGTGGATGAGACTCGCCGCCGCGAGACCGATACCCTCGATACCTTCATGTGTTCGTCCTGGTATCAGCTGCGCTATCTGTCGCCAAAATGCGATACCGCGCCCTTTGACCCGGAAGAAGCGGCTTACTGGCTGCCCGTCGACGTCTACACCGGCGGCGCCGAACACGCGGTGATGCACCTGCTATACACCCGTTTTTTCACCAAGGTACTGCGCGATATCGGCGTGTTTGAAGACGCGGCGGACGCAATGCGCAAGCATGGGCGCGACCCGGATGGCGCCTTTGATGAGCCAATGACCGTGCTGCGCAATCAGGGGCAAGTGCTGGGCGGCGAACGGCAGGGCGATTTTGTGTTGTGCAGCGGGGCGCGGGTCGGCGGCAAAATGCTGGCGGACCGCGTCGAAGTTGCCGATTGGAATCAAGTGCCGGCCGGCTTTGACGGCGTCTTCGGCGAGATCGCCCACCGCACGGAAAATGTGCTGCATGTGGATATGGCCGGCATCACTCAATTCGTTGAGGTCCAGCCCGATGCCGAGATCATCATTCCCGATATCGCCGGCGAGAACAATGTGAATCAACTGCGGCATCACCTGGATATCCAGCGCATGTCGAAGAGCAAAGGCAACGTGGTCAACCCCGACGAACTCGTCGCTGAATACGGCGCCGATGTCGTGCGCTGCTACTTGATGTTCAACTTTGATTGGCAAAAGGGCGGTCCCTGGAACGAAAACAATATCAAGGGTCCCCAGGGCTGGCTGCAAGATGTCTGGAAGATTGCGGAGACGGGCGCGCCCAGCGCGCCGGGCGATGCCGCCGCGGAAAGGGATATCGAACGCAAACTGCATCAGACTATCGCGGTAGTAAATCGCGGCTTGGAAGACTTCAGCTTCAATACCGCCATCGCCGAACAGATGAAATTCAAAAACGCCTTGCGGGCGGCGCTGCGCGATGGCGGGATCGGCGCGGCGATGTGGCGCAACCTGATGAACCAGACTATACGCTTGCTGGCGCCGTTCGCGCCCCATATCGCCGAAGAATTGTGGGCGCGCCTGGGCTGGGACTACAGCGTGCATACGCAGCCCTGGCCCGAGTATGACGTGGAGAAAGCGCGCGAAGAGATGGTGGACTTGGTCGTGATGATCAATGGCAAGCCGCGCGAAACGATTGATGTCGCCGTGGATATCACGCAGGAGCAGGCGCAGGAACTGGCGCTGGCGAGCGGCGCCGCGCAGCGCTTGTTGGCTGGCAAGACGCCGAAGCGGACCGTCTATATTCCCGGGCGCAATGGCAGCGACCCGAAAGTGAATATCGTGGTCTAAAGCAATTCCCGCCTTGCTGCCTTATGGCGGGGCGGGAACTGGTCTTCAGCTTCTGTGTGGCGCTGAAGCCCTTCCCCTTTTATGGGGTCGCGTAGACACTGACCGCCAACACTGACCCGCCGGGGCGGGGTTGGGGTGAGGATAGGTGGCCCGCCTCAGCCACAGCCCCCGCGCAGCACCTTGCGATGATACCGGCTGACGAAACCGGTCTTGCCTTCGAATTCAATCTTGTACCAGAAGCCGCTGATCTGGAGCGCAGGCACCTCGGAATTCTGCCAGACCAAGCCGATGATTTCGCCGGCTGGATGGTCGCGCAAGAAGAGCGTCTCGAGAAGTTTGATCATGCAGCCGTCCAGCGGGATGCCATTAATTGAGGGCAGCGCGTCCGCTTCCGGTGTTGCTGGCGGAGCTGATTCCGGAGGCATGTCGGATTGCAGCAGCACCACAGTGCCGGCGCCGTAGATCGCGCCACAAGTCATGCCGTCGCGCTCATAGGCTTCCAGCTCAACCAACATCCGCGGCGAGTGTTTGGCATCGAAAAAGACGAAGCTGCCGTATTCTTGGAAGCACACTTCCAAACCTGGGGGGACGTTGCCCCAAACATCCACAGCGTCCAAAAACTTTGGTCGGAGCCTGTCTGATTGGCTGATGCCCCTTGCGCCCACCATTTGGCATTGCGTGGATGGTAAATAATCAAAGACGGTTACATGGGATGGCAGGTAGCGGCAAGTCGACCCTGTGATGCGATCGCTGCTCGCTGCTTTGCTGCCGCTTCCGCTATCGGCGCTGTGATCCCGCTCGCCACTTCCCGAGTCTCCCGAGCTGCTCGGCCTATCCTCGTCCGGCTCTTGGGGGCAAAACTCCTGCTGGCCCAAAAAGCATTGGTCCGCATCGGAGAGCGTATCCTGCGTCAGCGCCGGCAGCGCCGCGATGAGCAGCAGCGCAACCATAAAGCCGCAACGCAGCGCCGCGCAAGTTAAGCGCATGACAGAATTATTATTCATTTGAAGTCTCCCTACTGTAGGAATCATATTCCACTCTAGTTTTGAATGCGGATTTCGGCAACAATTTTAGTGTTGCCTTTGCCAAATCCGACAGAAGCGGCCGCGGCGGCAAAGCCTGCGCCAAGGGTTGGCGGCGTCGATTGCGCCTGGCGTCGCGCCGCTTGCGATTTCCTGGCAATTGGTTATACTTGGGGCATCGGCCGCTGTATCGATTAGAAAGGATCCTATCATGCAAGAGGGTGGAATGGATATTGTCGTCAAGTATTGCGCGACTTGAGGACACCAACCCAATGCCGTCAGTTTGACGGACGAAATTCTGAACGAACGTGAAATCGAATACTTTATCAGCAGTTGGACCTTGATTCCGAGCACCGGCGGCGTCTTTGATGTCACGGTGAATGGAGAGCTGGTTTTCTCCAAGCACGAGGTAGGCCGTCATGCGGAGCCGGGTGAAGTGCGCGCCGGTATCTTAAAGGCGCTGGAAACCGTCCGCCCCGCCGATTCCGAGCTTGTCAGCAAGTAACACTCCGCGCTTTGCGAATTTGAATTCGCAACTCGCCAATTATCGAAAACCGCGCCGTCAAGCGCAAGTTGGCGGGCGGTTTTTCTTTGGGACAAGCCCGGCAATTGCTTGGCAGTCAAGCGCTTATGTTGTAGACTAAAGGTGTGGAAACTGCTGACGCGGGTTCTAACGCGGTTCGTGTTCAGCATAGAAGTGCCAGTCAATTTATACTCCCAAAGGAGGGTGGTTCAAAATGAAACGTCTTGTATTGGTAGCGCTACTTATCTTTGCCGTGCTTGTCGTCAGCTCTGGGCTTGCGGCGGCGCAGGACGGGCACATCGTCCAGCGCATTCGCGACCGCGGGGAATTGATCTGTGGCGTGAACTCGGTACTGCCGGGCTTCGGCACACAGAATGACGCCGGCGATTTTGAAGGATTTGATGTCGACATTTGCCGCGCAGTCGCCGCCGCGATACTGGGCGACGCCAACGCGATTGCATTCCGCCCGCTTGCCGCTGCCGAGCGCCCGACCGCCTTGGCCAGTGGCGAGATTGACATGCTCAGCCGCAACACCACCTGGACGCTCAGCCGTGATACCGAATGGGGCGCCACCTTTGGTCCCACGACCTTCTATGATGGTCAGGGCATCATGGTCAAGATCGACTTTGGCGTCAGCACCATTGACGAGCTCGGAGAAGAAAGCATCGTCATGTGCGCCACTGCCGGCACCACCACCGAACTGAACATTACGGACAAAGCCAACGCGCTCGGCGCCGATTGGGAACTGAATACATTCCCCGACTTCGACGCCATTATGGATGCCTACGAAGCTGGCGCCTGCGACGCCTTCACCAGCGACATCAGCAGCTTGGTCTCGCGCAAAGCCACCTCGGCTGATCCGGCCGCGCATGTGATTCTGCCGGGCGCCATCAGCAAGGAGCCTCTGGGGCCGGTCAGCCCGCAGAACGACGCCAACTTCGCCGACATTATCCGCTGGGTGGTGTGGGGATTGTTGACCGCGGAAGAATTCGGCATCGACAGCATGAACATCGGCGATTACATGGATAGCGATGACGCCGGAATCGGGCGCCTGCTTGGCTTGGGCGACAATGTGGCCGGCGACTACCTCGGCATCAACGATCAGTTCATGGTTGACGTGATCACGCAGATGGGCAACTACGGCGAGATCTTTGATCGCAACCTGGGTCCGGATACGATCTTCGGCCTGGAACGCGGATTCAACGACCTGTGGACGAACGGCGGCTTGATGTACGCGGCGCCCTTCCGTTAAGTCGGCGGGCGTAAAAGTCTGAGATTGAAGAGGCGCGTCATCGGTCAGGTGGCGCGCCTTTTTTCATAATCAGGTTAAGCCTGCATGGCGAAGAATTCTCAATTTGCAAAACCGTGAAGTTTTCGAGCAACAGACCCTGCAAGGCAAAATTTGTCTTATCCGCCTCTTTTGAATAAAATTGTTGCATTACGCTGACCAGCCTGGCTGTGTGATTCCTTAATCCGTGCGGGCGTAAGCTAATGGCGATCAAATCACAAGCCCAACAAGCGAGTATCCTGCCGACGATGTTGCGCGATGGGCGCATCTTGCAGGGCATCGCCCAGATCATCTTTGTCGTCATTGTGGTAATTGTCCTCAACGATTTGCAGACGCGCATCAATACCGCGCTGGAATCGACCAATCAATCGCCAAACTTCGAATTTCTGCAGAATCGCGCCGGCTTCAGCTTGGCGGACTCCGGCAGTTATTCCTCAAACGATCGCTACATTGACGCCTTTGAAGTCGGTTTTATCAATACTTTGCGCGTCGTCTTGCTGGGTCTGGTGTCTACGACTGTCATCGGCATCTTGGCTGGCATATTTCTTTTGAGTCGAAACTTCTTGCTGCGGACGATTTCGCGCGCCTACGTCGAGGTCTTGCGCAATACGCCGATCTTGTTGCAGATCATTGCCTGGTATTTCATCGTGATGCTGTCCTTGCCGCAGCAGCAGGAATCGATCGCCTTTCCCCGCGAGGGCGTGCGCAGCCTCCCGCTGCTCCAATATGCGCTATCGCTGGTCGTTATCCTGGTCATCTGGCAATACGGCGGGACCTTGCGGCGCCCAGCCTGGCGGATGCTCGTGCGCGAGGCTGGTATCGCCATCGTCGTGCTGGTCAATCTATTGGGCATTGGTCTGGTTGGCGCCGGCACGCCAATTGAGTTTCACCCCGGCATCTACATCAGCATCAAGGGCGTCGCTATTTTCGAGCTGATTCCCTCATCGCTCTTTGGCGTCTGGATGGTCTTCATCGTGATCGGCGCGGTGGTCGCAATGGCGCTGTCGCGTTATTTCGCCTTCATCACCGAGAGCACCGGTCAGCCAATCCCGCGGACGCGCTTCGCCATTGCCGCGTTCATCGGATTTGTACTGCTGGGTTGGGTCATTGTGGGCATGCGGCCCACGCCGGCAGCGCTAAACGTCTACGATGACGAAGCCGGCGCCTCGATGGAAATGGAATACGAGGACGCCTTTGAATCCGGCTTGCTGACGATAGAGCAAGAGCTGGAGTATACGCGGCAGCCGCTCCTGTTCCGCCCGCCAACGCTGGATCGACGCGGGCGCAACATCGAAACCGGCATTGAATTCTCGCCCAACTATCTTGCCGTCTTTCTGGGACTGGTGATTTATACATCAGCATTCATCGCTGAAATCGTGCGGGCGGGCATCCAGGCGGTGCCCAAGGGCCAGTTGGAAGCTTCGCGCGCTTTGGGGCTCTCGCAAACCGATATGCTGCGTCTCATCATTTTGCCGCAGGCGCTGCGCGTTATCATCCCGCCGCTGGGCAATCAATTTCTAAATCTCTCAAAGAATTCCAGCCTCGCGATCGCCGTGGCTTACACCGATATCTATCAAGTGACATTCACGATTATCAATCAGTCGGGGCAGTCGGTCACCGGCATTGTAATGGTCATGCTCTCATATCTGCTCATAAGCCTGTGCATTTCGCTGCTGATGAACGTGATCAATCAGCGCTATCAGTTGGTGACGAGGTAAGCCGCGGATGTCGGATCAGATGAACGCCGAGGCGGGACAGTCGATCATCCATTTCGATGATGAGCCGGCGCGTCCGCCGCCGACGCTTGAAGTGGGTCTGGCCGGCTGGGCGCGGCAGAACCTCTTCAATTCGCCCGTCGACATTGTCATCACCGTTGTTACTTCCGTGCTTATCCTGGGTCTGCTCGTTGGCTTTTTCGATTGGGCGATTCGCTCCGCCAACTGGTTCGCCATAATCAACAATCAACGTCTTTTCATGATGTTGTCCTACGAGCCGATCTTTGAATGGCGGCTCACGCTGACGGTCTTGCTGGCTGCTATCTTGACCGGCTTTAGCCTGGCGGCTTGGGCGCGCCGATCTGTCGTTCGCGTTCTTGCCATAATCGCCTTGGTCGTTGTCGTGGTCGTCGGTGTTGCGCCGCCGCTTATTGAAGCGACAATCAAGCAACCGCGCTCGTACTTCACCGCTGGCAATGTCGATATTGTCGACCGCGCCACCGCTCTAACGCCACAGCCTGAATTAGCCTTCATCGCGCAAGCCGGCGAGCGAGTGACCGTGAGCCTGGCGCTTGATGAAGTTGTCGATATCGAAACGCTGAGCCGGCTCGCGGGCTTTTCCGATCGTGGATCGAACGCCCTGGGCAACGCCGCCCTCAATCGACTTGAACAGCGCGCGAAAACCGGCGAAACCTTCGATCAAATGGCCAGCGGCGAATTGACCGAGTCGCTCGAAGAACGCGCGCGGCTGAATATCCGCACCTTCACCCGCACCAATGATATGCTGGCATCGACCGCGGACACTGTCGCCCATATGGGTGGCTTGCTCGCCACCTCCGGAGCGGAAGTGGGCGAGCTGCGCTATTGGCTCGGACGTTTGGAGCGCGCCGCTACGGGCATGGACCCGCGCGCGGACGTTGTGTTGGGGCAGGCGGAAGCGGTTGACGACTCGGTAAAGAATCTGTCGGTCAACGATGCGATTCCGGCTGATCTGCGGCCCGCGATTGAAGCGTTGACCGCCACGCTACTGGCGAGCGAGCAATTGGAAGACCTGGGAGTACTGCTCGTCGTGCAGCTGTCGGAAGATTTCATCGGCAAGCCGGACCAATCCAATGACGATGAGGCGCTGATTAAGCCTTCGCCGCGTGAAGCCGCCTTCCTGCAGGATATGTTTGCGCGCTTGCTGACGCCCCAATCAGTGCTGGATTTGTACCAGCTCGGTCAGACCCCGATGGCGATCGCCATCCTGGACGCCAGTTCGCTGGAGCCGCTGGCTGAAGCTGTCTTGCATGGGGCGGGAGACAGCGTCTCATACGATATTCCGCGCGATGGCTGGTACATCCTCAGCAAGAACGCGGCGGAGGGCGAAGAAGGCAGCACCATTTTAGCCGCATCCGGCATCTACCCGATCGTTGAGCGCACGCTCAGCGCCACCGAATCGCAATTTGCCCGCCTGACCGACAACGAGTTGGTCGTCACCGATAGCCGGCCGATGCGCGACGGCAAGACGATACCCGTCGCCGTCTTGATCGACAATCAGTTCCGCGGTCGCCGCGATTTGCAGACCTATCTTATCCATTTCATCCCACCGTTTTTTGAGCAGGTCGAGGCGTTGCTGATTCCCTTCCTAATCACTGTCGCCTGGGGCTTCATCCTGGGGCGCGCGGCCGCCCATCTGCTGGGCGAGAAGTCAGTCTTCAATGACAATGGCAGTCGTGTCCGGGTCTTGGCTTGGTCGCTGACGCCGCTGCTTATCCTGCTTATGTACTTTGCTTTGCTTGACGGCGCCGGCGTGGTGTTGCATATCGCCGCTGCCTTTGGCGCTGTGCTAGCGGTTCGCTGGGCTGAAGCCTGGCTCAACCTGCGCAATCAGGGCGAGGATGCCGAAGGCTCAACCAATCGCCTGCTGATCTATGGCTGGGGCGCCTTTCCCCTAATCATGTTCGGTTTGGCATCGGGCATCGGCGGGCTTTCCGGCGCGACGCTCGGCAGCATGATTGGCGGTCTGTTCTGGCTGCTCCTGATGTATTTCGTCGGTCTCAGCTACAGGGGAACGCTCGGTTTCGCCCTGCTGGTGGGCGGCTTCTTCTTGCAAATCGCGCAAGCTTTCTTGATCAATCTGGTTTGGGACGGCTGGTATAGCGATCCTTCATTCGCAATACTGCTCTGGCTGGCGCTTGCCGCCATCGGCGTTGTGGCCGGCATCGGCGGCGCTCGATTGAATGGCGCGCTGGATATGAGGATCAAACGAACTGGTTTCTTGATCGGCTGCGTCTCCTTCGCCTTTGCGCTCTTCGATACCAATGTCGTTTCAGCGACCGCGGGCAATTCGACGGTGACGATGGCGAGCGCCGCCTTCTTATTGTGGATCGTCTGGATGTTCTTCAGTGGCGCCACCAAGTGGACCGCGAATCGGATCCTCATCGGCTTGCTGCTGCTGACATTCTTGTGGATGCAGACTTTCACCGCGGTTGATCGCTGGTCGACCATCTATTTTGTCATTTGGCTTGCTGGCGGGGTCGCCGTCTTCAAGCGCGGGCAAGCGGCGCAGTTGGACAAACGAGCAGAGCCGGGCGCGCGCGGCGTTTGGCTCGCCCATCGCTACCCGCTGCACAGCATGGCGGCATCGGCTGTGGCTTGGCTGGCCGCCTTGTGGATCATCCCCAGCATCATCAGCGGCTTGGGCGCGCAGGGCGCCTTGCAGGCATCGCCCGATGACCTGCTGCCGCTTTCGGACAAGCGGCTTTGGGGCGGCCTTATGATCACCATGCAGCTTACCGTGCTCGGCATCGCAGCCTCTTTCCCAATCGGTCTGGCGCTGGCGCTGGGGCGGCGCAGCCGGCTGGCGGTTGTCAAATACACCTGCATTCTCTACATTGAGCTGGTGCGCGGCGTACCCTTGATTACGATTCTGTTTCTGGCATCGCTGCTTGTGCCGCTGGTGGACCCCAATCTGGCGGCGATTGACCAAGCGGTGCGCGCTTGGGTAGCCTTCACCATGTTTAGCGCCGCCTACCTGGCGGAGAATGTGCGCGGCGGCTTGCAGTCGCTCGATCGCGGCCAGACCGAAGCGGCGCAAGCCATTGGCTTATCGCATTGGCAGACGACGATATTCATCTTGCTGCCCCAAGCTTTGCGCGCGGTGATCCCGGCGCTTGTCGGGCAGTTCATCTCGCTGTTCAAAGACACATCGCTGGTATTCATCGTTGGCTTGGCTGATATCCTGGGCGTCGCCTCGCGCGTGGTGGCGCAGGCGGAATTCTTGCAGAAGCGCCAGGAAACGTTCTTATACGTGGCGATCCTGTTCTTTGTTTTCAGCTACATCATGTCTTATATCAGCCGACGGATAGAAGCGACTGGCTCGGGGGCATATCGAGCGCAAGAGCTCTGACGCCCGCTGCATTTTCTTAAGCGGAGGTTGAAATGGAAGACGGAAAGCAACAAGTCATGGCGGGTGATGAGCCGATCATCATCTGCCGCGACATGAATAAGTGGTTCGGGGAATTCCACGTGCTGCGCAATATATCCATTGAGGTGATGCCACAAGAAGTGCTGGTGATCATCGGTCCTTCCGGCTCAGGCAAGTCCACCTTCATTCGCTGTATCAACCGTCTGGAAGAACATCAGGACGGCCAAATCATCGTCGATGGCATTGAGCTGAGCCATGACGTGCAGAATATCGCCGATATCCGCCGCGAAACCGGCATGGTATTCCAGCAGTTCAACCTCTTCCCCCATCTGACCGTCATCGACAATATCACTTTGGCGCCGATGAAGGTGCGGCATTGGGCGCGCGACAAAGCCGAGCAGCGGGCGATGGAACTGCTGGAGCGCGTCGAGATCCCTGAGCAGGCGTTTAAGTATCCGGGCCAACTATCAGGCGGGCAGCAGCAGCGCGTGGCGATCGCGCGGGCGCTGGCGATGGAGCCGAAGATTATGCTCTTTGACGAGCCGACATCGGCGCTCGATCCGGAGATGATCAAAGAAGTGCTGGACGTGATTGAAGAATTGGCGCGCACCGGCATGACCATGCTCGTCGTCACGCATGAGATGGGTTTCGCGCGCGAAGTGGCCGACCGCATCATCTTCATGGACATGGGACGCATCGTTGAAGAAGGTCCGCCGGAGAATTTTTTCAGCCCTGATATCGAGCATCATCCGCGCACGCAAGAATTCCTCGACCAGATTTTGTAGCGGTAGACGCGAATCCAACCCCACCCCCAAACCCCCCTTCCCTCCTTGTGGGGGAGGGGTTGAACCGATGGCGCTAGCCGTCAAGCTTGTTCAGCTCCTCTTGCAGCAGCTGGCGCAGCAGTTCCGGGTTCGCGTTGGCGACGGGCTGTCCGCCGATGACAAAGGTCGGCGTGCTGCGAATGCCCAAAGCGGCCCCGCGATCGTGATCAAAGCGCACAGTCGCAACATGTGTGCCGGCTTCGTAGCATTTGCGAATGGCATTCGCGTCCAAGCCAGCCTCAGCGCCCAATTGCAGCAGTTCCTCGGCGCTCGCCCGCCCCTGTTCCGCCCGCGTGAATATGACATCATGCATCGTCCAAAATGGGTCGTTACCCAGATCGAAAGCGCATTGCGCGATTTCGGCCGCCCTCTGGCTGTAAGGCGGCACGATGATGGGAATGTCGCGGTAGGTGAAATTGACTTGCCCGGCGAATTCCTCAAGCAGCGCTTCGACTATCCCTTCCTCATGCCAGTGTTTGCAGGCGTGGCAGCCGTAAGCGCCGTATTCGATGAGGGTGACAGGCGCCGCCGGATCACCCAGGATTGGGTCCAATTCGTAGCGGGCGATCGCTTCCGCGCTCGGCGGCTGATAGCCATAAAGGAGCGTATCCGGGTAGAAGGCCGCCCACGCGAACCAGAAATGCGGAAAGGCGTTGATTTGCCGCAGTTGCATCCCCGCCAAATCACCCGCGACCGCGGCGCCGAAGATATTCCAGCGGCTACCCGTCTCGGCATCGACGATTTCGCCATTCACCGACTCAAAGGTCAGCGTCTTGCCAGCCACAACCCGGTCGAAAAGCGCAGCCATGCCGACATCGCGCGATTGGTCAATGCGAGCCGCGTCCAGCGCGCTGACGGCGCCCGGCTGCCAAATCGCGACCAGATCCGATGCGGCGATGCGGTCGTTGATGACGCCTGCCTCCGCCAAAACCGAAAAGGGGTAGGCGATGCTGACGCCGTCTATGGTCGCGCCGAGCACACGCTCGGTTGCCAGCAGTCGGTCATCCAGCGCTCCCATGAACAGGAAGGGCCGCGGGCTGCTGTCGTAATTGACGTAGGGATTGCTGCCATAAAAGCGGCCGCCGGTCGAAAGCACTTCGCCGTCTGGATACTGCGCTTTGAAGGCGCCGTAGCCAACCAGTTGTGATGGCACGATTTCCAGCAGCGTGTCGGTATGCGCGCCAACGATGCCTTCGCCAGTCAACTGTTGCCAGAGCGTCTGCGTCGCATCATCCCACATGATCAGGTCGCTGTTGCGCAGCAAGCCGCTGACGCCAAAGCGCAAGGTTTCGCCAGCGACGCGCCGATCGAAGACGATGGCGCTGTTGCACAAGGGACAGAAGGTGACGGCAATGGGCACATCATTGATGACATCATTAGCGATCTCGTGGCGCGTCAGTATCGCCAGCGGATAGGCGCGCGCCATACCATCGATCTCCAGCGCGATCACTGGCGACGCCGATTGCAGCCATTGGTCTGCGGTCGCAATATCGTCGAATTGGGGATTGTCAATCGGCGGGATGCCATCGCGGCCGACGCCGCCCGAGATGATCTCAAGGAATACGCCCTCCTGGCTCTTGCAAACGTCCATCCGATCCCATGTTGTCTGCCAGTTTTTCAGCAAATCCTCGTTGTCGAAGGGCGCGGGCGGTATGTCACAGCTGAGCTGCGCCAGCGCAGTCAGCGGCAGAAGCAGGGCTAGCCACAAAAGGAAAAATGGCGCGAGCGTTCTTGGTCGCTGGAACATTGGTGGTCCTTTGCTCTTAGTTGCCGGGCGGCGCCACAGCGGGCAATCGCCGTTTCCGATGCCATTACCTTAGCGCGCTGGGCTTACGAAAGGCTTACGTTTGCCCGGGGAGTGGCGTATCTAGTGGATGCGCCAATATCGCATGGCTATGTAAGGCTTGTCTGCTAGTGCGATTCTCAATGCCAACCCCACCCTCGAAGGCCAGCGTCTACGCGACGCGGCCCCTCCCGAAGGTTAGTGTCTACGCTACCCGAGGCATCACCGAGGACAGGACAGATTTTAGGCGAGCACAATATCATCCCGAATTCTACAATTTCTAAGGCTTTTTCGGGCGACTCACCGAGTCGCCCCTACAGTTTTCGCCAGGATAGACGCTTTCGAAGTCTACCTTGGACCACAAATTATCGATTAGACCAAACCTGTCCTGTCCTCAGCGAGGCATCAGGGAGGGGAGCAGAATCAAGCGAATTAGACGATATTCCATCGGAATTCCTAATACCAACAGATCTCGGCAAAGCCTTCCCCCAAGGAAAGGGCATTCAGCGGTTTAGACACTCCCGTTTGCCCGCGACAGCGCAGGCTACCAAACTGCTCGGATGCGGCTACAATCGCGACATCGAATTGAGGGAGTTGCTCCATTGAGCTCAGATCCGAGTCGACGGAGGACACGCGCGTGAATCGCATATTCTCGGCTCTCGGCATCGGCGGTTTAATCGTTGCGGCGGTCGGGGCTGGCTTGGATCTCGTGCCCGGCGCCAGCCCCGGCTTCAGCGCGCCGCAGCTGCTATTGATTGGCGGCGGTTTGGGCTTATCGGCAGCCGGTTTTGCCTTGCGCGTTCGCCGGCGGCGTCAGCTTATCTTGCGCTGGCTGAAAGCAAACGCGCTCAAAGCGTGCCTGGTCGCGCTGATGACCCTAATTCTGCTGGAGTTTGCTCTCAGCCTGGGCGGGCAACCGACTTGGTTCCCGCCGGACGCGCCCGATACCTTCCTAGAACCAGTGGATTGGTGGATCTGTGATGCCGCTGGCTGTCACTTCGTTTACGATGAGATGGCAGCGTATTGCGAGACAAGTCAGATTGGCGGGCGATTCTGCGTCACTAACCGCCAGGGCTTCCACGATACACAGGATTTTGCGCCCAGCGCGGACATGGCGGAACGTTTTCGCGTGCTGGTATTGGGCGACTCATTTGCCTTCGGCCGCGTTGCCGATATCGGCGCCTCATTTGTCGATTTGATGGAAGCGGCGCTGCCTGAAGCTATCATCTGGAATGCGGCAATCCCGGGCACAGGCACCAACCAGGCTTTGCAGACTCACGCCAGTTTTGCCCCAGAGCTAAAGCCACATCTGACGATTCTCGGCTTTTATATGAATGACTTCGACGACAATTTACTGCCGATTGACAGCTATTTCCTGGGATTCAGCCCCGAGCATGGCGTGGTATTCGTGCGCCAATATCAGATAGACATCGCGGGAAACGCGCATAAGCTGGCGCGGCAATCCGATCTGTATTATCGTTTCCATGGTGTTGATCCGCCCATCAACGAATTGCATCGGCTGCTGGGCCTCACTCGAATTGGTTCGCTGGGCATCATGGCGACCGACGCCGCGATTCAACTGTTTACCAGACTCGACGGCGCGCGCCATCGCCGCGGCCTGGAAGTTACTCGCGGTTACCTCGCCACGCTCCGCGATCAGGTCCAGGCGGGGGGCGCCGCCTTTCTCGTCCTCGCCATCCCGCACCATGAAGACCTGGACCAGCCGGGCGCGCGCTATCCGAGCACACTGCAGATGCTGGACGAACTGGGCATTGCCACCATTGATATCGCCGACCAATTGCAG
Organism: Chloroflexota bacterium; assembly: GCA_028875185.1. GTDB lineage: Bacteria > Chloroflexota > Anaerolineae > Aggregatilineales > Phototrophicaceae > UBA6055. The sequence continues at coordinate 60,740 of JAPPFH010000023.1, forward strand.
GCGCAGGCGGACTACGCCATTCCGCACGATACGCATTGGACCAATTCGGGCCACCAAAAGGCGGCTACCGCTTTGATCCGCTGCCTGGAACACTTCCAATCGAGCGGAGACTTCAACGGCTGCCAGCCCTAGCTCTCGGCGTATAAATCAGTGTCAGGGTGGAAGGCAGCCCAGGCAAACCAGAAATGCGGGAAGGCATGCACCCAATTGAGCTGGCTGCCCGCAAGTTCCCCGGCGATTGCCTCGCCAAAGGCGTTCCAGGTCGATCCCGTCTCTTCATCCCTGAAAGAGCCGTCATCGTTGGCGGCGAAGCGCAACACCTTGTCATCAATGCTGGATTGATACATGCCGGCGGCGCCGATATCGCGGGCGTTGTTGATGTCCGAATCGCCGAGCGCGCTGGCGACGCCGCTCTGAAAGAAGATGACAATTGGCGTTTCCCCGATAGCGTCGTTGATCACGCGGTCGCGTTGCAGAATCTCAAAGGGATAGGCTTTCGCGCTCTCGCCAATGATCGCGGCCAGCACATGATCCACCGCAGAATCCAGCCGCGGATCCACGGCGCCCCGAAACAGAAATGGGCGCCCCGTACTGCTGTCGTAATTGGTGTAAGGGTTGACGCCGTATTGACGGTAGTGGCCCGTATCGCGCGACATCACCTGCCCGTCGGGAAAACGCTCGGCGAAGCTATCGAATCCGATGACCTGAGACGGCACGATATCCAGCAAAACGCCGGCGTATTCGCCCGCCAGACCTTCACCGGTCAGCTGCTGCCACCAGGTTTCGCTTTGGCGATCATACATAATCAGGTCGCTGTTGCGCAGCAATCCACTGACACCGAAATCCAGCAAATCGCCGTTGACGCGCCGGTCAAATGTAATTGCGCTGTTGCAAAGCGGGCAAAAGGTGACAGCGACCGGCGTACCGGCGATTTCGTCATTGGCGATTTCATGCCACATCAGAATCGCCAGAGGATAAGCGCGCGCTTCGCCCTCTATCTGAATGGCAATCACCGGCGACCGAGCGCCGAGCCAGGCGGATGCTTCGTCAACCGTCTCCATTGCGGGGTCGGACACTGACGGTATGCCGTCCTTCACCGGGTGCCCGACCAGGATCTCGCTGAAATCAACGGCGTTGCTGCAGAAGTCGGTTGACCAGTTGGCGGTATTGAGGTTGGCGGGCTGGCAGTTGTCTTGACCGCGCGCGGGCATCTGCGCCATATTCAGCGCGAGAATGCCCGCCACCAATAAGATGACGCCGGCGAACGTCGGCGCGCGCCACAGTCGATTCGAAGAGAGCATAGGGAAGATCCTTTCATACCCGGACTACAAAGGCAGAATACGATGTGTTCATTACGTTGAGGTTACATGCAGGCAAGTCCCTTGAAGGTAATCAGTTGTTAATCGCGTGTATAAGCGCTAAAGCAGCGTTCGCAGGCTCGCGCGTACGCGTAGCAGGTTCACCTTGCGGCGGCATCTGGACGGCTGGCAACTTTCAGTTGCCGTCCGCCAGCCCAAGCCCGACAGCTAAAGCGGATGTTCCAAGACGTGCTAGAATGAGACCGGCGCTGGATTGGCGCAGGCTTAGGCAAGAAATACGCTGATGGTTCGGAATCTGTCCCCATTTATTCAGTGTCCGGGAGGAAGCAGTTGACGCGGCGGACGACCAAATACGCGGTTGTGTTGGGCGCGGGCATCGCAATAGCCGGCTTGGCGTTGGATTTGCTGCCCAGCGCGCGCCCCGGCCTGCATACGGTGCAGCTTCTTGTTATTTTGCTGGGCTTATTCGTCACGGCGCTGCCCTTCTTGATTCGCCGAATTGGCGCCTGGAAAGGGTCGCCCAAGGCATGGCGCGCGCTGCCAAAAGCGCTAATCGTCGTGCTCTTGACTGGCTTGGTCCTCGAATTCGCCTTGATCGCCATCGGTTATGGAACCTACTTCCCGCAAGAAATTCCGGAGTCGTTTTTGCGCCCCGCGCCTTGGTGGACCTGTGAAGACCCAGCCTGTCACTATGTTCAAGACGAAATGACCTTAGCCTGCGAGCGCGGCTACATGACCGGGCGCTACTGCATCGTAAACGCGCAGGGCTTCCATGATACCGAAGACTTCGTCTACAGCGCCGCCCTTGATGACCAAACGCGGATTCTCGTGTTAGGAGATTCGTTCACCTTTGGCGAAGACGCCGACATCGGCTGGTCTTATGTGGAGACGATAGAGGCGGGCGAGCGCAAACCTGCGCTCTGGAATACCGGCATATTTGGCGTCGGAACGAATCAGGCTTTGGCGGCTTTTCACATGTTCGCGCCGACAATGAAACCGCATTTGATCATCTATGGATTCTATGTCAACGATTTCTTCGACAACCTTTTCCCGGTAGACGGCTATTATCTGGGCATCGACGAAAACGACGAAGTCGTCAAATTGCAGCGCTATCATCTGGATCCTTGGGGAAATGTGACCAGGCTGGAATCGCAAAAGATTCTCTATTATCGCTGGAGCGGCGTTGAAGCGCCCGCCAACGATGTCGAGCGCATCCTCGGGGCGACGCGACTAGGTTCTATTTTCATCAGCGCTATAGACCATTTCGGCAAACAGTTTGGTGTGGCGCAGCGAACGCACCGCCAGCGCCAGATTGATCTCACGCGCGAGTATTTGCGCGAATTGCGCGACGCCAGCGCCAAGCTCGATAGCGAGCTTTTGATCATGCTAATCCCAAGGAAGACGGATCTGGAAAAACCGGGGACTGATTTTTTACGCGCCGTCCAACTGTTTGAAGAGCTCGGCATAAGTTACTTTATGCCAATCGAAGTGCTCGACGCGGATTCGGATTACGCGCCCGACTGGCATTGGAATAACGCAGGCCATCAAAAGGTCGGCGCGCTTCTGAGCGAATGCGTCGACAGATTCATCGCCGCCGGTAACTTGGCAGACTGTCGCTATGTTGTCTTGCCGTAATATCGCCAGTATTGTTGGCGTCCCTAATCGGCGGGCTGCACGGATAGCGTTTCAGACGATAGACGCTTGACGTAATGCGAAAGGAATCACAAATCACGAGACCGCAATATGATTGACTTGCTGCTCAAGGCGGCGATCGCATGCGGCTTGATCTTGGCGCTAGCGGGATTGGGTATCGATTACCTCTTGCCGGGCACCAGCCCCGGGCTCAACCTGCCGCAGCTCCTCATCATCGCCGCTGGCTTTACCTTAGCGCTTGCCGCTCGGCAGCTGAGGCGCCCGAGCCTGCGCCGCCGGCTTTCGCGCGCGCTTGGCAAAACATTGCTTACCGCCGTCGTCCTGTCCCTGATTACGTTGGTCGCGCTCGAGATCTTGCTGACGGTCTTCGGCATGTCCACGCTCTACCTCGCAACACCGCCGCCGATTCAGGTGACGCCAATTGATTGGTGGATCTGTGACGCGCCTGGCTGTCATTACATTTATGACAATGTGCAGGCGGATTGCCAAAAGGGCCATGTCCCCGAGCGCATTTGCGCGATCAATCGCCAGGGTTATTTCGGCTCGGAAGACTTCGTGCCGCCCGAGGAATACGACGACTCCCTGCGCATCCTGCTGCTGGGCGATTCGTTCACCTTCGGGCGGACAGCTGAACTGGGCAAGTCTTTTGCCGAGTACCTCGAATTGGCTTTTCCTGAAGCGCTTATCTGGAATACTGGCATGTCCGGCACCGGCACTAATCAGGCGGTCAGAGCCTTCGAGTATTACGCGCCGCAATTGAAACCGCAGTTGGCCATCCTCGGTTTTGTAATGAATGACTTTGGCGACAATCTGCTGCCGATCGACAGTTGGTTCCGCGTTCTCGATCCGCTAGGCAGACCCGTGTCTGTGAGGTTTTACCATTATGACGCCTGGGGCACGGTCTACAATTCCGATATTGAAACCGCCATGCGCTATTTCGGGCACGGCACGCCACCAAGGAATGGCTTGGAGCACGCCATCGGCATCACCCGGCTCGGGACTTTGCTGCTTCGATTGCGCGATAATCTGGCGGCGCTATCGGGCCAGCTCAGAGCCAAGCAGATCAAGGTAGCTCGAGAGTATTTGGCGGCGCTGCGCGACCGGGCAAGGGCGCAAGGCACAGAATTGCTCGTTCTCGTTATTCCGCAGCAGGAATATGTCAAATCTCCCAACGAACTTTATCTCGCGGCAATCCAGCTAATGGAGGAAACAGGCTTGCCCTATTTGAATCCGTCGCCAGTGCTGAACGGCGAATCCGATTATGCGCCAGCGGGGGACGGTCATTGGAACTCCGCGGGCCACCAGAAAGTTGGGGCGCTGCTAGCCGATTGCGTCGAAACTTACATCGCCAGCGGCGACCTGGCAGACTGCGAAAAGGTGATCATGCCGACCGTCAAGAGCGGATTTTGACAGACAATTCCAGCAGCCGCGCGGCGCCTCATCGCTTGTGGCCCGCGGATAGCTGACGAGCCGGTTGCAGCGATCAAGCCATGAGCAAAAAACGCCGTTCCTTCGTCTGTTCCAATTGTGGCAAACGCAGCTCCGCCTACTTCGGACGCTGCCCACAATGCCGCCAGTTTGAAACGATGGAGGAACAAATCGACGAAGCGAGAACGTCCTCCCGCCGGGGAAGAAGCGCGAGTGGCGCGCCGCCAATGGCGTCCCTGCTCGCCGATATTAACCTGGCGGACGAAGCGCGCATCCCCGTGCCGATCGCTGAATTCAGTCGTGTGCTCGGCGGTGGCTTGGTTCCGGGCAGCCTGGTTTTGCTTGGCGGCGAACCCGGCATCGGCAAATCCACGCTCGTGCTGGCATTGTCGGCGCTCTTGGCGCGGGCGAATGATAGCGTGCTATACGTCAGCGGCGAGGAAAGCGCGCAGCAGATCCGGCTGCGGGCGGAGCGTATGGGTTTGCGCGATACCGCTCTGCACCTGCTCACGGAGACTGATCTCGACCGCATATTTGAACAGATAGCGGCTATTGAGCCGATTCTTGTGGTGATTGATTCGATTCAAACGACCCGCGTCGCCGCCCTGGATTCTTCGCCCGGCACGGTCGCCCAGGTGCGTGAGTGCGCCATTCATCTGCAGGAGCTGGCTAAGCGTCAAGCCGTGAGCGTCTTGATGATCGGCCATGTAACCAAGGACGGGCAGATCGCCGGTCCCCGCGCTTTGGAACATATCGTCGACGCTGTGCTCTATCTTGAAGGCGATCCCTTTGGTCAATATCGTCTGCTGCGCGCAGTCAAAAATCGTTTCGGCGCCACTAACGAAGTGGGCGTGTTTGAAATGCGCGGCAGCGGATTGGCGGAGGTCGCCAACCCGTCGCAAGTATTTCTCGAAGAACGCGTGATCAACGCGCCCGGCTCCGCCATTGCGATTACGATGGAAGGCACTCGTCCCTTGTTGGTCGAATTGCAAGCGCTGACCAGTCCATCGGCGTTCGGCAATCCCCGGCGAACGCCGAACGGCATCGACCTCAATCGCCTGCTGCTGATCAGCGCGGTGCTTAGCAAACGAATCGGGCTGAAACTGTGGGAGCAAGATGTCTTTGTCAATGTCATCGGCGGCTTGAGGATCTCGGAGCCAGCTTCGGATCTGGCGCTGGCGCTGGCGATTGCGTCCAGCTATACCGATCGCCCGCTGCCGGCCGATATCGCCATCGTTGGCGAAGTCGGCTTAAGCGGCGAGGTGCGGCGCGTCGGGCAGTTGGCGGCGCGATTGAATGAGGCTTGCAAGATTGGCTTCAAGCGGGCGCTAGTGCCGCGGCTGCCGCGCGCTGGGCCGGGCGCGCCCGCCGATATCCAACTGATCCAGGTCAGGAGCGTCGCCGACGCCATCCGCGCTGTCTTGCCTTTGGAATGAGCGGCGTTATTCCTGCGCTCAGATTGAAGACTTTGTAGGGCGTTTTGTGAAACGTCCGCGTGATTGTGAAGCCTTGCCGCCAGCTACGGATACTTCCGATTGAGCAGGCGGGCGTAGGGAATCGTCTCTCGCACATGGCTGAGGCCGCAAATCCAAGCCACCGTGCGCTCAATGCCGATGCCAAAGCCAGCGTGCGGCACGGTACCAAACTTTCGCAGGTCGAGATACCATTGATAGGCTTCTCGTCCCAGTCCCATTTTGTCGATATTCGTCGCTAGCAGATGCTCATCATGGATGCGCTCGCTGCCGCCGATGATCTCACCGTATCCTTCGGGCGCCAGCAGGTCGACGCTGCGGCAAACCTCGGGCCGGCCGGCGACCGGCGTCATATAAAAGGCTTTGACCGCCGTTGGATAATGGTAGACGAAAACGGGCTTGTCGAACATCTCGGCGAGCGCGGTCTCGTGGGGGCTGCCGAAATCCTCGCCCCATTCGATCGCCATCTCCGCCTTGGCAACGGGATCGTCAATTTGTCCATGAGCCTCTCGCAGCCGCGCCACCGCGTCATCGTAGCTGATGCGGGCGAAGGGCGCCGCGATCGCCTTGAGCTTGTCGCTGTCGCGCTCAATGATGGCGAGTTCCTGCTGGCGCTGCTCCAGCACTTGCGAGACAAGGTAGCAGATCATGCCTTCTTCGATGTCCATCAGCTCTTCCAGGCTGCAGAAAGCGATCTCCGGCTCCAGCATCCAAAACTCAATCAGATGACGCCGCGTCTTTGATTTCTCGGCGCGAAAGGTAGGACCAAAGCAGTACACCTTGCCGAAAGCCATGATATTCGCTTCGTTGTAGAGTTGCCCGGTTTGCGCCAAGAAAGCGTTCTCGCCAAAGTAATCGACTTCGAAAAGGGTGGTGGTTTCTTCGCCAGCGGCTGGAGTGATGATCGGCGTATCCACTAACAGAAAGCCCTGATCATCCAGCCAGTCGCGCATCGCCTTGATGATGGTCGCGCGGATGCGCAAAATCGCCCATTGCCGGTTGCTGCGCACCCACAGATGGCGGTGGTTCATCAAGAATTCGGTGCCGTGATCTTTGGGCGTGATCGGGTATTCCTGCGCCATCTGCGCCAATTCCAGCGTCTGGATGCCAATCTCATAGCCGCCTGGGAAACCGGGGGCGCGTTCATCGGCGCGCACGACGCCGGTAATGATGACCGAAGACTCTTGCGTCAGGCTCCGCGCGATTTCGAATTCGGCCGGCGCCATCTCCTTCTTGAAAGCGACGCATTGCGCTTGCCCGCTGCCATCGCGCAGCAGAATGAATTGCAAGCGGCCCTTGCCCGTCTTGTTGTAGACCCAGCCGCGCACAGTGATTTCTTGACCTTCGTGGTCCGCGATATCTTTGATCTGTATGACTTCCGCCACCATCAATTCCTTCTGTAGGTCGCCCGAGCTTATGGCGGCATTATAGCACAGCCGCCCCATTGCCAGGGCTTGGCGCGCTCGCCGCGATTAAACGCGCAGCCACAGGCTTCCCCCGCTCGTCGTTGGGCTATCGGGAAAGGCGCGGCGCAGCGCCTCGGGGTGATTTTCGATCATATATCGATTAGCGAAGAGAATCCGCGCGCGCTGATTGTGCAGCAAGTAGGCATGAATAAGATACTGTTCATTCCAGAATACGCGCCGCTGCTTGAGCCAAGTCATCGGATAATCAAAGGGCAAGAATATATCGTGAAAATGGACGATCACGCCCTCCGCCAGCCGCGGCAGCGCTTCCAGTACGAGATAGCAGACATCGCTGCCGGTCTTGACGATATGCGAGCTGTCGATGAAGAGAATGTCATTTGCCTGCAACTCGCTGAAAACGCCGATATCAACCCTTTGCGCGATCTGCTTCACCAGATGGATCTCGCTAGCGATGCCCGATAGCATGTCGCCCGGATAGGGTTCAATGGCGGTGATCTCGGTCGCGCCGTTTTGCGCGGCGGCATTAAATGCGATGAGCGTGGAATAGCCAGCGCCCACCTCGATAATCCGCGCCGGTTTGAAATGGCGGATCATGCAATGATAGGCTACGGGGTCATAGCCAATGAATTCCAGTCTCCGCTCGGCGAGGCGCCCGGCAGCGCGAAGCCCCTCGTGGAAAGCCGTGTATTCCGCGGCGTATGGGGGGAAGGCCTCATTGACCAGGCGCAGCTGCTGCTGCTCCTGCCAATCGATGCCAGGCGCCTCCGTCCGCGCGCGATACAGTTCGTCCAGCTCTCGCGTATCGGGTATCGGCTGATAGAAGTGCACTGGCGTAACGTGGTAGCCCTTCGACTCCACGTATCGCCAGAGCTCGGGGTTATGATGGATGAAGCGCAATTTCGGCGCCATCCATTTCACCAGCTGCCGCACTAGCCAACGCTTCATTAGCGCAATGCTTTCAGTCAATTAAACCACAACTAACGAGCCGACCGCGGCGCGCAAAAGGCGATCCCAAACTGCCAAACCCAAGCCCGCCTTTGCGGGGGCGCGCGCCAGAATGCAGTCCATCCCTTGCTGATCCAGCGCCCGCAGCGCGGCGAATAAGCGCCGGGCAGCCTCGTCCGCGTTTGCGCCCAGCCGCTCGACGGCAATATCCAGGTCAGCGAATTCAGCCGCATCGGCCGCGCAGGCCAATAGCCCCACACCTTCATGCCTGGCGATCTCGGCGCGCATAGCCGCGTAAACCTCGGCGTCGTCTTCGCCCGAAAACAAGATGACCCGCGCTCTGGGTGAATAATGCCGCAGCATGGTTCCCGGCGCCGGCGCGGCGTTATCATCCTCGGCAAAAAAAATCGGCTCGTATGCCAGGTCGGGTACGCTCGCGCGCAGCGCTTCCACGACGATGCCGCCCGGGCGCAGTACGCGCGGACGCTCGTCAACCAAGCTTAGAATCGTCGATTCCACGCCGATGGGCGTTGCGCCGCCATCCAATACGACGTCAACCCGCTCCCTGAGATCATCAATGACATGCTGCGCGCTTGTGGGGCTGGGGCGCGAAAATTGATTGGCGCTAGGCGCGGCTATGGGCACGGCCGCCGCCTGCAAAAGCGCCAGTGCCACAGCATGATCGGGCAAGCGCACCGCCACCGTGTCGAGACCGGCCGTCAAATTCGCCGGCACGCGCTCCGACTTCTTCAATACCAGCGTCAGCGGACCGGGCCAATAACGGCGGGCGAGATCGGCGGCAAGCGGAGGAATCTGGCGCGCGACTTGCGTCAGTTGGTCCATGTGGGCGATATGTACGATCAGCGGGTCATGGGCTGGTCTACCTTTGGCGGCGAATATAGCCGCCACCGCCGCCGCGTCAAAGGCATTGGCGCCCAAGCCGTATACCGTTTCCGTGGGAAAGGCGACCAATCCGCCGGCGCGAATCGCGCGACCGGCAATCGCAATCGCCGCCACCTGTGGCGCATCAGGATCGACGCGAATGACACGAGTCCTTTTCGCCATCAATTGAGTCGTCTCCACTGCCAGACGCCGCGCTCATTTCTGTAGCTGAGGCGGGCGTATGCGCGTATTCTACCACGCTTGACGACGGTATCGGCGACGCGGCTGCGTCCCTGACTTCGTCCTGCTGCTATAATGAAAGTAAGCTCGACGCATAGGGAAAGGCGCAAACGATGACTATACTGATTACAGGCGCGGCTGGCTATCTGGGCAATCAAACGGTGAAGCGCTTGGTCGCCGCGGGGCGTCCGGTGCGGGCGCTGGTGCGGCGCAAGACTAAGGCGGCGTTGCGCTTGCGAGAAGTCGCCGACCGCATCGAGATCGTCGAAGGCGATGTCACCCGGCCCGCAAGCCTGGCGCCAGCGCTGGCAGGCGTCGACTGCGTGATCCATTACGTCGCGATTGCGATGGAGAAGGGCGGGCAAACCTACGAGGCGGTCAATTATCAGGGCGCCGTGAACATATTGCGCGCCGCCGAAGCGGCCGGCGTCCGGCGCTTTATCAACATGAGTCAAAACGGCGCCAGCAGCGATTTGCCGTATCGCTTCCTCGCCAGCAAGGGCCGCGCCCAGGAAGCGGTCGCCGCCTCGGGCTTGGATTGGACGGCGCTGCTCCCCTCAGCGATTTTTGGACCGCAGGATGAATTCTTCAATTCCTTCGCGCGCCTGCTCAAAATCACGCCCTTGATCTTTCCCCTTATCGGCGGCGGGGCAGCGCAGTTCCAGCCGGTTTCAGTCGATGACGTCGTCGAAGCGGTGATCCGCTGCCTTGATGATGATAGCACGATCGGCGCAGAGTTGGCGCTTGGCGGTCCCGAAGTATTGACGCTCGGCGAGATCGAACGGCGCGTTATTGAGGCGCTCGGAACTTGGCGTTTGCTGCTGCCCGTGCCGGTGGCGGTTTTGCGCCCGGTCGTATTGGTCATGCAAAGGCTGCTGCCCGGCTCGCCAGTGAGCGCCAGCCTGCTAGATTTGCTGGCTGTCCCGAATACGGTGCCGGACAATGCGCTGGTGAATCGCTTCGGCATGACGCCCATCCCCTTTGCCGGCGAGCATATCGCGTATTTGAAAGACAACACTCTCAGCGATACGCTCGCCAAATTCCTCGGCAACGCCATCATCAACTAAGCGCAAGCAAGTCTTCAAATATCGCGCTGTGAGCAGCCGCGGCCGCGCCAAGCGAGAAGCTGCGCAGGACCCGTTCGCGCCCGGCGGCGCCCATGCGGCTGCGCAGCGGCGCGTCATTAAGCAGTTGCAGCACGCGCTCCGCCAAGGCATCGGCATCGCCGGCATCTACCAGGTAGCCGGTGAGGTTTTCGGCGATCGTCTCCGATGGTCCGCCGCGGCGAGAGCTGACCACGGGCAGCGCGCAAGCCATCGCTTCGAGATTGGCTAGCCCGTAGCTCTCGAAATCCGAGGGGCAGACAAATACATCAGCAGCGGCGTAAACCGATTCGACATCGGCGCGGAAGCCGAGATAGTGAAGCCGCTCCCGCAGGTCGGCGCTCGACCCGGCATGGGCCAGAATTTCATCGCGATAACGCTGATCCGCCGCCACGCCGAAGACATCATCGCCCGCAATGATGAAATGCGTATCAGGCAGCTGCGCCAAGATGCGCTGCGCCATCGCCTGAAAGGTATGATGCCCTTTGACGCGCTGAAACCGCGCCACCATGGCGACTACCCGAACATCGTCGCTAATGCCGACTTCACGCCGCAGCGCCGTGCCATCCAGCCCGGGGCGGAACCGCTCAGTATCCACGCCGGAGTAGATCACCGGCAGGCGCGCAGCCGGCATGAAGGGCGGCTGCCCAAGGAAGCCATCCCGTATCGCCCGTGAGCGCGCGGCTGCCACAGGAATCTGCCGGAAGAATGCCCGCTGCCAGGGCTTTGGCTGGTACCACCAACCCCAGACCGTCCAGCTGAGCGGTATGCCAGCGGCGCTGCGAGCGGCCGGCGCGACCAGCGGAAGCGTGTGGTAATCGCCCTGTACCAGATCGATTCGCTGCCGGCGCAGCAGCTCGGTCATTCGGCGAACGGCAGGAAAGCGTTTCCATATAGCGGGGATGAAAAACGTTGAGGCGCCGCGATAAGGCAGGATATGCGCCGGGAAACCGGCCTCGCGCCAGCGCTGCGACAATTGACCGTCAGCCGGCAGCAGTAGATGTGGCTGGTAGCGGCTATTGTCCAGCGCATTCGCCAGCGTGAGCAGGTCGGTCTCGCCGCCGCCCAGCCCGGTGTACCAGGAGGTGAATAAGATGCGCTTCATGCCCGTTACACGCAGAGCGGGGGCGCCAGGTAGCGCTCGCGTTCGGCGCAGGTTAAGTCTCTAGGCTTGTGATCAGCTTCGATCCGCGCGAGCAATTCTTCGGCGCTTTCCACTTGCCACAGCCGCAAGACGCCGCTTTCGTCAGCGGTCAATATGCGCCGTCCATCTCGGCTGATGCTGAAGTCAACGAGGCTTTGGCGATGCGCGAAAACCTGATCTATGGCGCCAGCATCGGCATCCCACAATATCAGCTCCGAACCGAGGGCTGCCGCCAGCGCCTTTGACTCCGGCAGATATTGCAGCATAAGCGCATCGCCCGCCGCGGCGTCGATCTTGTGGATGACAGCGCCGCTGTGCGTCGAGACAACGACCATGCGACCGTCGCGGTAGACAAGAGACAACTGCTCGCCATCAGACGCGAGCGCCGTAGATTGCGCATCGACATAGGTCTGGCGCCGCGCCTCGTTTTCAGCCAGGTCCACGATGGTCAATCCCGCCAAGCCGTCTTCCAATTGCACATAGAAGATGACGCTGCCGCCATCACCGCTGAAAGCCGCTTGTACATCGGCGTAATCTCCCGTGCCAAGCGGAAAAACGGCGCGCGCCAAACCAAGTTCGCTATCCCAAAGCCGGGCGAATTCGCCTTGCAAGCTGAGGATGGCGTCGCCCGCCGGCGCAAAGCGGACGAGCGAAGGACGCGCCCCCGCTTCCGCCAATTGCTTCGGCGCATCGGTCCCGCGCCGAAATAGCCAGAGCCCATCAGTTGCGCCGGCAGCCAGCAACTGTTCGCCATCTGCCGACAGATGCAGATCAAGCAATTGGCCCGCCCAATTCCAGCTCTGGTCTTCGGCGCCAGTCTCAAAATCATGCAAGCTCAGACGGCCGTCTGCGAAAACCGCGAAGTGGGCGCCGGCTAAGCTGACCAAATCGGCTGGCAATTGGACGAGCGTCTCCCCGCTAGCGGCATCGCGCAAGCTGAGGCTCTCGTCCTCGATGAGGAGAATGGCGTCGCCGTTCGGGCTGATGGATGAGCCAGGCAGCGCATTTTCCAGCGTCAGCAATGGCTCGGCGGCGCCGCCTTCAAATCGCCAAAGATGGACGGCGCCGTCGGCGGCGCCGGCGACGACAAGATTGGCCGCGGAATTGACTTGCAGACTTTCTATACGCTGTGGCGCGACACCAATCTCGCGGATCAAGCGGCCATCGGCGCTCGACCAAAGCAGAACGCGCTTGTCGCTCGTGGCGGACAGCATCGTCTCCTCGTCAATAAAAGTCGCCGATGTCACGTTTGCTGCTATCTCGCCCTCCAGGCGACGCAATAGACGCCCGTCCGCGGCATTGACCAAGTTCGCGCGCTGCCCCTCGTCGCTGTTATCCACTACTGCCAACGCCAGATTCTCAGAAAAGGCGACGAAACGCAGATCATCTGTCGCCGCCGCCAGACCGTCCCCGCTCAGGAAGGACCAGTTGAAGCCATCGGTCAGGCGGGCGATCTGCCCGCCGCTCGAAAGATCCCACAAAATGAGATCGCCCGTATTGCTGTCGCCGGGGTAGGCGGGCAGGCTGCCGCCGCCGCTGTAGCCGATCCGCCCTTGCGCATCGACGCCGCGATAGACGCGCCCGCCACTATCGGCGCTGAGCAAATCAAGCCGGGGCGCCGACCATTGCGCCATCATCTTTCGACCGTCGCTTGCATACCAGCCGATGACGCGCTCGCCATCCGCAGTAACGAGCAATTTGTGAATCTCTATGTCGCTCTCATCATCGGCTCGATATGCCGCCAGCTCCGCGCCACTCTCTATGTCCCAGGCGACCAGCAGCCGATCGCGCCCGGCGCTATACAATGTACGGCTGTCCGACGCCAAAGCCAGCGCGGTAACCGCGTCGCGATGTTTGTTCAGACGCTGCTCGGCGGACCCGGTCAAGCCATCGCGGACGATTATCTCGCCATCATCGGATGCCGAAATCAAGCGGTCTCCGTAGACGAGGCTGGTAATTTCACCTTCGTGGTCGGTCAATTCATATAGTGGCGACCAGGAATCGCCGTCGTAAATGCGCAGCGCGTCTCGGCTGCCCGGCACGAGCGCGAAGACATCCCCAGCCGGATGGATGCGCAAAAGCGCCACATCATCTATAGACGCGGCGCGTCCGGCGGCGGCCGCTCTGCGCAATAGACGGTAGGCTGATGCAGGATTGTCGAGCCCTTCTTTCGCCTCCCAAGCCAGCGCCAGCGCCAATTCACTTTCGCCGCGCGCGCGGGCTTCCTCTCCCGCCAGGACCAGACGCCTGGCGACATCGTCCTTTTCCAGCGCGGCGATTTCGGTGATGCGCAGTTGTGTGGCGCGCATGTCGGACCTCGCCTGCGCCGTCTGTGTGGAGCCGGCGACTGCTGTGGCTGTGATCGACTCAAGAGTCGCGTTTTGGGCGACGGCTGTGCGGACCACCGCGCCGGTGGCTGCCACCTGGTCAATCAAGCCGAAAGCGCTGTCGCTGGCGGCGGTGGCTTGAGCGGCCGCCTGGGTCTGAGCTTGGTATAATTGCGCGTCCGCGACTCGCTGCGCCTGCCAGCTTGCTACACCGCGCTGGAGCAATAGCAGCATGGCTACCAAAGCAATCACCGCCGCTATGCCCGCCACTATAGGCAAGGGACGCGCAGGCCCCTGCCGCTGCGGCTGACGGCGGCTGCTGTGCACATATTCCAATTGCAGCGCTACCGGTTTCGGATGACGGGCGGAGGCGGCCGCCAGCCAATCCCGCGTTTCGTCCAACTTGTCAGGCGGCAGCAGCAGGTCGGGCGGGCGCCCACGATCGCGCCAGTTCTCAGCCCGAACCAGCAATTCGGTATGCCGCTTGAGGTGGTCATCGCTGCGCAAGTAGGCGCGCAACTCATCGACTCGCGCAGGCAGCTCATCGTCGCCGCGGAAAAATACGTAAGGATTCTGCGCGATCGACGGGTGAACCTCGACCGCGATCTCGTCTTCCAGGATCAGCGTCACCAAAGGCTTGCCCTTGCTGACCGCATACTGCAGGAGCTCGTTGCACAGTTGACTTTCGGCCGAGTCGGGAGACATCACAAACGCGACCGTATAAGACCGCAATATGCCCTTTTTCAGCTCCTTGACGCCGGCGGCATTCTTGCCAAACTCGTCTTCGTGGAGCAGGGCGTCGATGCCAGATGCGCGCGCCTGCGCCGCGATCCGCCCGACTCTGTCGATATCGGCCGGGTGATAAATGAAGAAGATGTCGAAGAAGCTGTTGTTATCGCGCATGGTGGGTCAAGCATGCCGGCGGCGGTTGCGAATACTACCGACTATAGCACAATTGAGTCTTTGGCATGGCGCCACGTACGGCGCTCCCGCGCCATTGCGTTAAGCAAAGAAAAACCGCTGGCATGCGCCAGCGGCTCAGTTTGATATGTGTGCGGAAACGCTAAAACGGCGCGATGCCTAGCCGCCGGCCTGGTGGGTGATGCGACCCTCGAGCGCGGCGCTCAGCGGGCTGTTGGCGGCGATATAATCAGCCACCACCTGATCAAGTGGACGGCCTGCGTCGTAGGCGTTCATTGCGTTGGTCTCCAGTATCGAGTATCCATCGCCGCCACTGCGCATATAGTCGTTGGTTGCCACGCGGTAGACAGCTTCCGGATCAATCGAGACGTAGGCGCCATCCTGCATGACCTCGGCGCTAATGATGCGGCTGCCGGGCTCCTGCGAGGCGTCAAATGTATAACGCATCCCCGCCACTTGCGGGAAGCGCCCCGAAGCGCCCTCGACCGTCGGGTTGCCATCGTCGCCCAATTCCACCCGGCTGACGCCATTCTCCAGCGCGGCGATCACGTCAGCGCCGGTCAACTCCAGCGTGCTGACCAAATTTCCGAATGGCAGCACGTTCAATACCTCGCCCAGCGATACGGCGCCTGCATCGATATCAGCGCGGATGCCGCCGCCATTCTGCAAGACGATGTCGACGCCGGTGTCTTCCAGCACCGCATCAGTGATGACGTTGCCCAGCAGACATTCTTCAATGCGGCAGAGGCGCGGGCTGGTGCCGGTCAGCGCCATGCTGGTTTCGCCCACAGGCTGCGAGGTCAGCTCGGCGATCGGCGCGGCCAAGCCAGCGATAAGCTCGCTGAGTTCTGGGTCGGGTGCGATGTAACGGCTCAGCAAGATGGCATCGCCGTCCCAGTCGGTCAATACGCCCGCGCCATCAAATTCGACATCCAGCCGCCCGAGATAGATGGTCTTCGTATTCGCCTGGACGACCAACACTGGCTCGCCACTGGCGCTTTCGAGCACGGTGGGGTACCCGCCGAGCGCGCCGCTGTAGGCGTTGCTGAGGAAGGTATTGGTGTGCCCGCCGACGACGATATCGACACCGCTGACTGCCTGCGCCACTTCGAGGTCTGGCGCATAGCCGAGATGCGACAGCAAGATGATTTTGTCGATGCCCTGGGCGCTGAGGCTGTCGACCTGCGCTTGGGTGATTTCAGCCAGGTTTTCGTGGAAGACGAGATCTTTGCTGGGCAGGTTCAAGACCACGGTTTCTGGTGTGGTCAGCCCGATGATGCCGATCGATTCGCCACCTACATCCAAGACGACCGACGGCGCGACCAGACCCGCCAGATAGGGGTCTTCGCTGAAGTCGATATTGGCGCTTATAGTCGGCGAGTCCAGCCCTTGGACGAATTCCGCCAGCTTTTCGCTGCCTTCATTAAACTCATGGTTGCCGAGCACGATGGCATCATAGCCGATCGCGTTCATGATCTGTACGCTGTCCTGCCCGCGGTGCTGGACGTGGAAGAGCGTGCCAGTGAAGCGGTCGCCGGCATCCAGCAGCAGACTGTTGCCGCCTTCCGCGCGGATCTGCTTGACGACGGTCGCCTGGCGGGCGGCGCCGCCATCGCCGCTGCGCTGCGGCTCATGGTGGCCATGCACATCATTGGTGTGCATGATCGTTAGCTCGTAAGCCTCTTGCGCCCCAACGACGCCTGCCAACAGCATGAGCAGGACAATAAGTGAAACTAGTTTTCGCTGCATGATTCTCTCCTTGAGATTCTGATTTCTGTTCGGAACACGTTGCATCAAACGTTTGGACGGCTATGCAAACGTTGCCAGATTAAGCCAGTGAATGCAGTGACAAAGCCATTGTTTTGAAAAAGTGAAGCGAAGAAGCGGCTTTCTGTAAATGAGACGGCTGGCATCTGTTCTAGCCAGATTATAACGTATCGGGCTCTAATAGTCATATTCAGGATTGAATTGAAGTGGCAAGCTCCGACCAACTAATAACTTCGCCATGCTATCAGAATAACTCTGTGTCCTCTGTGTTGCCTCATTTCCTCTGTGGTGAAAATATCTGTGGTTCTCAACCGGGGGCGATCTTCAACAACATCACCACTCTCATGGATTCCGCGGATTCATTTCGTCTCGGAATTCGTGATTAGCCCGACGACCTGACACCATTGTGGCGCCGGATGCGGATTCTTGTAGAGCTTCATCCCAAGCTTAACCATCGTCCGCTGGGACGCAATATTGTCGCGTTCAGTCGTCGCCACCACTTGCCGCGCCCGCAACGCGCCGAACAGATAACCCAAAAGCGCGCTGCCGGCTTCAGTTGCGAACCCGCGCCGCCGATGCTCGGGCAAGATTCCCCAGAAAAGCCCGACTTCCGCATTGAGAAGCATGTCCGTAGCATCGCCCTTTAACGCGCCCCACGGTATCACCGTCGGCGCCACCCCAACTGAACCAATGAATACACCGCTGCCCTTTAATTCAACGGCGTAATCGGCGTAAGGTGGCTGGCCGAGGGCAGCCAATTCGCGGTAGCTGTCGATCGTCCACTGGAGCCAGCTTTGCCCTTGCGCGCCCGCTTCGTCGAGCCCGAATACCTCGCGGCGAAAATGCAGGCAACGCTCCAGATCTGCCTGGTTAAAGGGCCGGATGCGCAGCCGTTCGGAATCAAGCGATTCGATTTTCATGGTCTTATTCGCGGCTGCGTCTCAACTGCGCAGGTAGGAAGCGCCGTTGACATCGACGATGGCGCCAGTGGTGAATTCCGCGCCATCGGAGGCGAGGAACATGGCGACATAGGCGACTTCCTCTGGCGTAGCCACGCGGCCCAGCGGTGATTGGCGGCGGATCTCATCGCCATCAGAGCCGCTTAGATGCCCGGCAGTCATGTCCGTGTCGACAAAACCGGGCGCCACCGTGCCGACGAAGATTTTATGCGGCGCCAGCAGCTTCGCCAACGATTGTCCCAAGCTGTTCATCCCCGCTTTGCTGGCGCCGTAAGCGGGCGCCGTCGGCTCGCCGCGGAATGCGCCGCGCGACGAGATATTGACGATGCGCCCGCCGCCGGCTTTGATCATGTGCTTCGCCGCGCAATAGCTTGCGTTTGCCGTGCCCAAAAGGTTGACCTGGATAGTACGCGTGAAATGAGCGATCCACTCATCGTAGGTTGCGTCAGGGAGCGGCAGCTCCTCATAGATGCCGGCGTTATTCACCAGAATGTCAATTCGTCCCATGCGTTTGACCACGCGCGCAACCATGTCGGCGACTTGAGAGGCATGGCTGATATCGGCTCTTACAATTATATGCCCGCCGCCAGCGAGCGCGCCCAGCGCCGCCTCAGCCGCCGCCGCATTCGTGTTGTAATGCAGCGCGACCTGTGCGCCGCGCGCGGCCAAGCCCAGCGCGATAGCCCGCCCGATCCCGCGTGATCCGCCGGTCACCAGCGCAGTCTTGCCATCGAAACGCATGGTCATTTCCATTCGCCACTTTTTCAGTCGCGAGGCGCGCTAATCGACTGCGGATGGCGATAACGAGCCCTTGGCATATCACGCGGGAGCGCCGGACTCGGCTTCCAGAAAGCGGCGAGCGACACCCGTTGAGTCATGATTTGGTTGTGGGAGCAGCCCAATCCCGGCGCGCCCCGCGCTAGCCGCAGTTGCCGGACTTGCTGAGATAGTCGCCGCTTAGCCAGCCGACAATATCGTAGTAATTCACCCGATACCAGTTCTGCTCGGTTTGGTCGGCGGTCAATTGGACATTGTTCAGCACATTGGCGAGGATTCCGCTGGCGCTGTTCGGTTCGCTTCGCAGGTTCAGAATCGCCGTTGTCGTCACTGTGCAGCTGCTCAAATGCCAGATCGGCATCGGCGCCAGACCAGTTTGAGCGAATTGCAGCGGCATGAGCACGACGGTGCCGGCGCGCGGCACATCAGCGCAAATCATGTTGCCGTCAAGACGCGGCTGCAAGGGAACAATATTACGCGGGGAATTGGCCGCATCCAACAGAATGATAACGCCCGGACCGTGCTGAAAACAGGCGCTCACGGTCGCCGACAGATCGCCGAAAATATCGACGGCGTGAAAGAAGCCGTGACTAAGCACCGTCTGGTTGCCGACGCCTTGCGCGTCCAGCGCTTTACAGGCTGTGCCGTTCGTATAACCGGTGATTAGGATGTTCGAGGGCATATCGCTGCAGATTGAAGGCAAGGGCGTTGGCGGCGGCGAGGTAGGCGCTGGCGTCGCCTCCTCCTCCTCTTCTTCTCCTAAAGCCGCGCCATCGGCCGAGCCATCTGGCGATATGACGCCAAGCGCGCTTTGAATCTGGAAGCTAAAGGCGCCCTGCTCGAATTCGGCGGCGCCAATATCGCATGCGTCCAGCACTCGGCTGATGCCGCGCTGGTCGGTCGCCGAGCAATGATCGGCGGATGCCGCATCTACTGCCGGGCTTCCCTCTTGCGGCAGGTAATAAGCGGGCGAGCCGCCAAGCAGCAGCAAATTGGGATCTTCGCTCAAGCCATCGTGCCCGCAGGAGCGATCGCGGATCAAGTTGCCCAGCAGCGCATTGAGCGTGCCGCTGCAGTCTCCGCCCGCGTTGTCGGCGACGACGCTATTGTAAAGTTGCAGCGTCGCGGTATCAAATATGCCGCCGGTATCCGCGGCCGAGTTGAAGACCAACGTTACATGCGTCAGCCTGCTGTCGCCGGCATTGTATAGCGCGCCGCCAGAGCCGCCGGCGCTGTTGCCGCTGATTGTCGCGTTTGTTATTGTTGCCCGACCGCTAGCGATGTAAAGTCCGCCGCCATGATTGCGCGATCGGTTGCTTTCCACGCCGCTTCTGCCGATGACGAGGCTGTTGTTCTCGCCGTTGAAATACACCCCGCCGCCAGAGGTATCCCAGGGGATCTGCTCAGGAGTCGCCTCCGCCGCGGCTTCAGTCTGCGCCTCGGCTTCCGACTCGTCCGAATCGGCGGTTTGCGCCCTCAGCTCGGTCTCGTCAGCTTCCTCCGCTTGAGCAGCCTCGCCATTTTCATCGGTGTCGTCGCCGCTTTCCGCGATTCCATCGTCAGCTTCCGGCCTGGTTAATACGCCGGTCGCGTTGCCGGTTACCACACTATCAAACAGCGAAAGATCGCTGTTATAGGCATAGATGCCGCCGCCCAGGGCTCTCGTGGCGCTGCCGCTCACGACGCTGTTACTCAGGCTGAGCGCGGCTTCGCGGACGGCGATCGCGCCTCCATTGCCATCCGACCAGCCGCCGCGCATCGTGAGGCTGGCGACCGCCAGCGAACCCGCTGTCACATCAAAAATCTGATTGCCCGCGCCCTCAATGACAGATCCATTGCCCACAATCGCGATATGCGATGTGACGCTAAGCGTCCCGTCTAGCGTAATCACGCCATCGGTCGTGCCCTCAAATTGAATCGTGATTGTGTCTGATCCCGAAGGAATCTCGACGCCGTCTTCATCGACTTGACTGTAACCATCGTCCACATCGCCCGCTTCGCAATCAGCCGACGGCGCAACCATCGCTTGCTCGTTGGCGGAGAGGACGGCGTTTGCCAGGCTGCAATCGGCGTCCACATTGATGTCGGCAGCCAGCGCTCGCCCTATCGGCATCAACAGCAAAAACAGCGCGGCTGCGAAAAGCGTTCTCCTGGATGTGAAACTCGGCGTTTTCACGGCTCATTCCTAACGGTTGCTTGGGTGATCACGGGCGCGGCAATCGCCTCGGCGGTGAATCTTTGGCTCTAGCCCAGTCGCTCTTGCCCGCGCAATTACGTTGCCAAAACGGCTCGCCCGGGCGCGACAACTGACCCGATTGAAATGCGATTCCGAACAATTTCATTAAAGTACGAATCGTCGTATCGCACAAATCGTTATTCGGCGGATTTGACAGCGCCCGGGGCTTGCCGCGCAAGGCGCGTCCGTGTTGGCCTGGGCCTGTGAGTTAGCGGCTCTCCGCCATTTTGTGGATGAGGGATAACGTAAGCCGGGCATCATCGAACGCGTCATGCGCTCGCGTAACTTGAAGCCCCTCTTGAGCGGCGGCCGCGCCGAGCTTATGCCAGACATAGTTGCGCCCCTTGCTGTGTCGCACGCCTTTGAAGCGCGCATATTGCTTCATGGCGCAATCGCGCTTGCCAATGCGCATCGCGGGCAGACGGTAGCGTGAAGCGCTCTGCTGCAGCATGCGCCAATCAAAATCCATGTTGTAAGCAATGACAACTTGCCCAGCCAAAAGCGTTGACAGCCGGATGTAGATGTCTTTGAAGCTGGGCGCGTCTTCCACATCGCTGTCGCCGATGCCGTGCACAGCCGAGGCGACCGGCGGAATCGGAATCGTCGGCTTGACCAGTTGGCGCATCGCGGCGGCCCCGCTCCCGTCGAGGATGGCGATCTGTACGATTTCATCGGATGCGCCAAGACCGGTAGTTTCCGTATCAAGGACATAGAACCGATGCGCGATCAGATTCCGCGCCCACTGAATCGCTTGCCGGCGATGCGCCGGGTGGAAGTGCCGGGTCACTTTTGCAGTCTCCAGCCAGTATGTGGCGCGATTATAACATAGCGCCCGAATCGACGTGGAAGCGCAGGCTGTGTAAAGACGACTTGCGAAATTGAGGCGCTTGTGTTATGCTCTCAGCATCGTTGGCCGAGTAAGGGAGGTGATCAGAAATGTCAGGTTCTAAGGGGGCTACCCTCTAACTGATTCACTCCTCTAAGGGTTTCTCCGTTAGTGGGTGAACCCGAAACCGCTAGACTGTGAATTTGACAGTCGAGGGACCGCAGACTAATCCTCTGCGGTCTCTTTCGTTTTTCCGGCATCTTATATGCAAACGACATCGTAGTCGGACCGCAAAATAGCGTAGCGCAGCTCGTCTTTGTATTCGCCGCGATGCAATAGCGCTCCCCGCAGCGTGCCCTCATAACGCATATTCGCCTTTTGCATCACGCGGCCCGAGGCCAGATTGCCGGGAAGATGCCCGGCGGCGATGCGATTGAGCCCGAGCTCTTCAAAGCCGAATTGAATGATCAAGCGCAGAGCCGCCGTTGCCAAGCCGCTCCCCCAATAGGGCAAGCCAATCCAATAGCCGACCTCGGCGCGATTATGCGCCGGCTGGAAATGGATGCCCATGCAGCCGGCAAATTGGTCGCTCGCTCTTTCAACGATCGCAAAAACGCAGGCTTCATCGTTTCGCCATTGGTCGCGCGTTTTCTGAACGAACTCGTCAGCCGCTTCAGGCGGGTAGGGGTGCGGCACATAGGTATTGTTGGCAATTTCTTCCGCCGCCGCCAGCCGCCTGATATGCGGGATATCCGCCAGCGCCAGCGGACGCGTCATAACCAAGCTGTTCACCAGTTCAATCGGCTTCATAGACTACTCGCTTATCGCCCGCTGTCGCAGTCAATTATGGAACGGTCTTTGCTAGGCCGGCTCTGAAGCCTAACCTTAACGTCCGATGCTTGTCGCCCGCGGATGACGACCAGCTCCAACTCATCGCCCGGGCGCGTGTTCTGAACCAGGTAGGTTATCAGCGCGTCCAGGTTGTCAAAATAATAACCATTGACGGCGACGATCAGATCGCCGCCGCTGCAAACGCTTTTGCCCCGAATATCGACCAAGGTATCGCCGCCGCGCAGCCCGGCCAAATGCGCTGGCGAGCCTTCGCTAACGCCGCGCAGCAGCACACCGCGCTCGACCGGCAAGTCCAGCGCTTCACTCAAGCCGGCCACGCCGTAACCGCCATCCTCCGGCATCACCGAAATCCCCATCCAGGCGTACTCAACCCGTCCCGCTGCAATCAGATCCGGTATGACACGCCGCATAGTGTCGGCGGGAACAGCAAAGCCGATCCCCTGAAACTGACCGCTGTCCGACTGCATCGCCGTCGTAATGCCGATTACCAATCCCTTGGAGTCCAGCAATGGACCGCCCGAATTGCCGGGATGAACTGCGGCGTCGATCTGAATGATTGATGGATTATCGAAACCGGCCGCCGCCCCGGCTTCAATCAGCTCGGCTGAGGGCAAGGTTCGGCCCAAACCGCTTACGATGCCGGTCGTCAGCGACGCCTTCAAACCGTAGGGATTGCCGATCGAGATGGCGCGCTGCCCCACCTTGACGCTCGCGGACTCGCCTATTCTCAGCGGCGCCAGGCGCCCATCGGCGGCGCTGACTTTGATCACAGCCAGATCGCTGAAGCTGTCCAAACCCACCAACTCCGCTTGCAGCGCCAAAGCATTCCGCAGCGTCACTGTGATGGTATCAGCAGCCTTAACCAGATGCGCGTTGGTGACGACGCGCCCCTGCCGATCGTAAATGAAGCCGGCGCCCCGACGCGTCTCAGCGCCGCTCACGACCTCAATGTTTACGACAGAAGGGCTTGAGCGCGCGTAAATGTTGGAAAGCAGCAGATATTCGGCATCAGCGGCGTTGATGATTTCGTCCGACAATGCTGTCGGCGTTGCTGCCGACTGCCGCGATGAGTCCGCGTCACGCCGTGCCGTCAATTCGCTGCAAGCCGATAGCAGCAGAAGGCAGCCCATCAGCCGGAGAAAGCGCCGCATTCATCTTGCCTCTGTCTACGCTGTGATTTGATTCTATCAGAATATCAGCAGCCTATTCACGCGAATGCGCGGCAAATGAATCTCGCAGGTAAGCCAGAACTTCGCTTTGATAGCGCTGCGGATCAAGCTGGTACAGGTCGCTGTGGCCACCGCCGTCAAACACGGACAGCCGAACAAGGGAGTGTGCCTCGGCGATGCGTCTGGCTTCGGCCAGCGGAATGACCGGGTCCGCGCTCCCGTGAAAGAGCAATGCCGGTTTTTCGAGCGCGGCAAGCGCGTCGATCGGGCGGACGGCGCTCCAGTCGCTCCCGCTCAAATAGCCGTAAAGCGAGACGAGAATCCCGCTGACGGGTGAAACGGGCAGCCCGCGGGCGGCCACTCCGTCACGAACCAAAGCGGGGAAGTCGGTGAAGGTGGCGTCGACGAATAGAGCGGCGGCATCGACCTCGCTCATTAGCAGGCAAGCGACGGCGCCGCCCATCGAATGACCCCAAAGCGCAATCCGCTTGACATCCGATTGGCGCTCCAAATAGCGAAAAGCGGCGCGCGCGTCTTTGAGCTCGTGGTAACCCATTGAAGTACGGTCGCCTTCCGAATCGCCATGATTGCGAAAGTCTATCAGCAGCGCCCCGTATCCGGCCGCAACCAGATACTCGGCGTGGATCAGCAGTTGATCGCGATTGCCGCGATGCCCATGCAGCAGCAGGACCGCATTCCCTTCAGCCCTCGGCGGCGGCGCGTGCCAGGCACTTATTTGTAGCCCATCATCGGTTTCGAACTTCACGGTTTCGAAGGGCGAGCCCGCAGCTTGCCGCTCGACCGACGGCGACAGAGGGTAAAGCCATTTCCGCACCTGCAAGTAGGCGAGCAGTAAAATTACCGCGGCCGGAATTAGAGGAATGGCAATAAACAGAAGCGTTAGAATTCGCATCTTCATTCGGTCTTCGATAGCGGCGGCGAGAGACTGAAGCGCCTCCGGCGAATCTAGCGAAGGCTGGCGCGCAGCGCTTCCGCTCGTTCGCGCTGATCCGCATTGAGCGGCGTCGGCACCGTGATCATGACGCGGGCGTACAAGTCGCCATATTCGTTTTCTTTTCGCAGCTTGGGCATGCCTTTGCCAGTCAGGCGCAACTTCTGGCCCGACTGCGTGCCAGCGCGGATTCTCGTGCGCAGCGGGCGGGCGAGCGTGGGTACTTCAGCCTCGCCGCCCAGCATGGCGGTCATCGCATCAACCTTGACATCCACGTGGATATCATCGCCTTTCCGCTCAAATTGCGAGTCATCAGCAACTTGCACCACCAGGTAGAGATGCCCGGCAGCGCCGCCGTTGTAACCGGGATGCCCTTCACCCGCGAGCCGCACTTTCGTGCCGCTTGCGGCGCCCCGCGGCACGCGCACCTTAATGTCACGCCCGTCTTTGCTGACGATGCGCTGCGCCCCCTCGTAAGCTTCGCGCAAGCTGATCTGGACATCTCGCTCAATATCCTGCCCGGCGCGCGGGAAGTCGGCGCGTGTGTGAAATCCGCCGTGCCCGCCGCGCCGTCCGCCAGCACCGCTGAATAGCGTCTCGAAAATATCGGACATATCGGTGTAGGCGGCGCCACCGCCGCTGCCGAAGGGGCTATCGCCATTGGGATTCTGGTATTGCCGCCAATTCGGCCCGAAGCGATCATAGGCTGCGCGCTTTTCTTCATCGCTCAGCACTTCATAGGCTTCATTGACTTCTTTGAAACGGGTTTCCGCGCCCGCGTCTTCCGGATTGGCGTCGGGATGATATTGCTTCGCCTTCTGGCGAAACGCCTTTTTTATCTCGTCATCGGGGGCGTCCCGCGAGACGCCAAGTACGGAATAATAATCTCTGCTCATGTCAAGATTCCGTTGAGACAGCCGCCTGCGCCCAATGCGCGTATTCTACGGCAGCGACAGGCGCCGGTCAATTCCCGCGCCGCCCCGCCCAAAGCGTAAATCGAGCGCGCTGCCCGGGCGCTTCACCTCAAGTTTAGCGCAGCCGCGTTAGAAGCGCGTTGGCGCGCGGGCGAAAAGGCGCGAACGGTTCTGTGTTATGATAAGCGTGACCACTGGCGCCGCGCTGCAAAGCGATGGCGCAAGCTCATCACTGGATTTGTAGCGGCGGCACGATAAATCGCCCGCCCGCAACGTTGCTCCAGAACATTCGCCTGACGAACACGGTAAACATTCCAAGACTGACCTATGAAGGCAAGGAGAGACCCTTCAGGAACATCGCAATCGGTAGAAGACTTCCTGAAGGCAGTGTACAACCTGCAAGGGGACGGCGATCGCGTCTCTACCAATGCGCTGGCTGACGCCCTGAATATCTCGGCGCCCGCCGTCACCGATATGGCGCAGCGCCTGGTCGATGAAGGCACGGTCGATTACCTCAAGTATCGCGGCGTCCGTCTCACGAATGAGGGCGAGCGCGTTGCCCTGCAAATGCTGCGCCGCCATCGGCTTATCGAAACCTATCTCGTGCAGGACTTGGGCTACCAACTGCACGAAATCCACGAGGAAGCCGAGGCGCTGGAGCACACGGTGTCGGATCGCTTTGTTGAGGCCATCGCGCGCAAAATGGGCGAGCCCCGCTACGATCCCCACGGCGATCCCATCCCCAACCTGGAAGGCATTATGCAGGAGCGGAACCTGCAGCCGCTTTCGACCCTGCGCGCAAACTCGCGGGCGCGCATCCGCCGCTTCATCATGGATGACCCGGCCATGCT
Organism: Chloroflexota bacterium; assembly: GCA_028875185.1. GTDB lineage: Bacteria > Chloroflexota > Anaerolineae > Aggregatilineales > Phototrophicaceae > UBA6055. The sequence goes on from JAPPFH010000023.1 coordinate 86,904, forward strand.
CCAAAATACCCAGGAACGCGGGCTGGTCATGGGCGAGACCCTGGAAGTCGTCGAACGCGATCCTTTTGATGGTCCAGTCACCGTCCGCCTAGGCGCCTCCAAGACGCAAACCATCGGCTACAAAATGGCCTCCGCCATACTTGTTGAATTTATTGACCGCCTGTGTTAACATCCAAAGCCTTTTCAAAACAGAATAGCAGACGCTGATAATTCTCAGCCGATGCCGATGGAAGCCCGTTCGCAGTCACTTCTGGAGAAACGCTTTGCCGGGCTGCGGTCGAAGTTTAATCGGCGGCGAGACCGAGATTGACAGTTCTCGCGCAGTGTAGAAATTGGCAGGCGCCTCTTTAATCCGAGAAGCGCCAATGGTATTGAAAGATGTTAGCGGACACTAAACGGACAAGCGTAATCAATCAGCGTGTGCGCGCGATCTTGCTGGCGGGCGATGGATCCGCCCTGATGATCAAGCGCGTTAAGCCATCTCGATCAACACCCTATTGGGTCGCACCGGGCGGCGGCGTCGAGTGGACAGACCTTGATCTTTTCGCCGCATTGGAACGCGAGCTTTATGAAGAGCTGGGCGCCTTTGCGACCGTGCTCGCCACTGCCTTCGTCCTTGAACACGAGAAAGCGGGCAAACAGCTAGAAGAACACTTCTTCGTTTGCCTGCTGCAAGACCTCGACCTTAGCAAACGCTATGGGCCGGAATTCAACGATCCAGCGCGCGGCCAATTCATCCCGGAATTTATCCCGCTGGAGCGCGCGCAATTGGATGCCATCCGCTTCCAGACGCCGGAATTGCGCGATTGGATGATCCAACACCTCGATTATCTGCGCAGCATTCGGCTTCAGCCCGCGAGCCTCTAAGCCAATCCCCCACAAACTCGGGCTTCGCGCGTTTGTCAGTTGTTCTAAGTTAAGCATTTAGAATGATTGTAGATTGATCAGAAGCGCCAAAACACTCGAATCTGCGTACGGGCGAGCCGGCGGCTTGCCCACTTTTACTACAAAACAGCCAATCAGTATTCGCGCAATTAACTTGATTCACCTTCTGTGTCGACGCGCAATTGACGCCATCTCAAGAATTGTCGCAGCGCAAAGGCTGGTCTATGATTGCGCCTGGCAGCCGGCGAAGGAGCAGCGACGATGCGCATCAAAATCGGTCTGGCGCAGATCTACCCCAAACTCGGCGATGTGGCGCATAACCTCGACGTCCACCTGGAATACGCTCGTAAGGCGCGCGCTGACGGCGTCGACTTGCTCGTCTTCCCCGAGCTGTCGCTGACCGGTTATCAAGTGCAAGACCTCGTGCCCGAAGTGGCGCTGCGAACTGACGAGAACGATCCAGTTTTCGTCGAACTGCTTCAAGCCAGCGCCGATATCGACATCGTCGTCGGCTTTGCGCATGAAGACAGCCGCAATCGCTTCTACATAGCGGACGCCTACCTCTCCGGCGGTGAACTCGTCCACCTGCATCACAAGCTCTACCTGCCCACTTACGCCATGTTCGACGAATCGCGCTATTTCGCCCAAGGCAACAGCGTGCGCGCCTTCGACACCCGCTTCGGGCGCGTCGGCATGCTCATCTGCGAAGACTTCTGGCATGTCTCGCCGCCCTATCTGCTCTGGCTCGATGGCGCTGATATCCTGATCCTCAACAGCTCCAGCCCCTCGCGCGGGCTCAACGATAGCGACCGGCTGATGGGCGCGCGCTGGGTCGAGCATGTGAACCAGGCTTACGGCAGCATGTTCACGTCCTACATCCTGCACTGCAACCGCGTCGGCTACGAAGACGGCAAGAATTTCTGGGGCGGCTCGTCGGTCGTCGACCCCGATGGCGAATTCATGACGAGCGGGCGCTACTTCGATGAGGCGCTGATCACGCAGGAGATCGACCTGAATCAACTGCATCGGACGCGCGCGCGCCTGCCGCTGCTGCGCGATGAGCGGCCCGGCCTGGTGCGGCGGGAGCTGGGCCGGATTCTGCGCGAGAGTTTGGGGTAGGGGATGAAGACGGACAAGTATGGAATACCATTGATTCGTTGTCGAACAGCCAAGGGATTCCTAACTCAGCTTGACGAGTTGCATGATCGCTGGGCGAGAAGTACGTGGATTTTCCGTGGTCAGAATGACGCAAGTCGAGCTCTGTATCCCAAGGCCATGAGAAAGGACGGGCTTATAGCCAGATTAGTTAAGGAACGCTTGGACAAATATACGGATCGAACGCTTGTTACAAATGACGCTGCAAAACAATGCTGTTTGCAGATGGATGATGACGAGTTTCGCGAAAGAGTGTGGCACGCTTTACATGTATCTATTGAGAAAAAAGTAGTTGGAGCTTTCACAGAGTTAGCAGACCAATCGAGACTGGACGTTCCGACCGATACTCTGGGCAAAGTCGGGGGGTCTCGCTGGCCACTTGAACGCTTAGTATCACATTATGTTAACAAGGCCTGTTTGTATGAAATTGAACATTATCCTCGATCAATAATATACGCGCTTGCGCAGCATCATGGGATCCCAACTAGACTGATGGATTGGACTTTCCGATCGATGGTGGCTGCGTTTTTTGCAGCTTACGAGTTCAATCTTAGTCGTTGCTCTTCCAACGGCAAAGTGCCCACCCATATGGCAGTGTGGGCTGTACGTTGGCCGGACCTGGGGAGATCAGGCCTTTTGCGGTTAACTCATCAACGAAACCTGATTGGGAATCTACAAGCACAGGAGGGTCTTTTTCTTTACAATCCGCTGGCTGATAAAGACCGTCCGTCCCGTCATTCCTGGCTCAATTTTGACCACTTACTCGAAACAATCGTTCAATTCGAGGCTGTTTACAAGATAACGCTTCCGTTTTCGCAGCGTCACGAGGTGCTTGAACTTCTCGCAAGATTAGGCTATCGACGACCATATCTCATGCCGACGTTTGATAACGTTGCTGACGAGTTTATCAGCGGAAGACTCGACCCTATCGAATTTCACGAAAGGCACTGATAGTCCCACGCATATCTCTTCGCGGTACCATCTTCGGCGTGGTTCATCAATCGTAGACTCGGACTACTCGCTCGCGTTTGTCGTGACAGGAGCACCAATCTGACACTTACCGTCCAGTTCTTGCCCCGGCGGGCAGTAGCCGTTCGCGACAGAACCGCTCCACGTCGCCCCGCAAGTGCCATCCGAAATATGGTTATCGCCGCTCTCAAGCAGTTCACCTTTGCGCCCTAAATGACAATCACCGCCGGGATTGTCGGCGAGGATGCTTTCATTGATGCTCGCAATACCCTGATTGGCTATTGCGCCGCCTTCTTCTTCAGCAGAATTATTGATGAAACTGCTGCGACCAACCGTCAATTCACCCCAACTGTAAATCGCGCCGCCGTCTTCCGCTTCGTTGTCACGAAAGACACTGTGGCTGATATCGACGACTTTTTCTTCTGTTCCGCGAATAGCGCCACCCTCATCCCCGGCCGAATTCCCGGTGAAGATACTATTGCTGATATTGACGTTAACTGTTACAGTCCCGCAAATGCAAATCGCTCCGCCGTCTTCACTCGCAAGATTATTCCTAAATGTGCTACCGTCAATTCTTGTATCACTCCAAGTGTAGATTGCTCCACCCTCTGCTGCTGTACTGTTGATAAAGGTACTATCGTTGATTATTGCCTGCTCGCCATTTGCAATCGCGCCGCCAGATTCCTCTGACATATTGTTCATAAAGATACTTCCGCTTATGCTTGCTTTTCCCCAGTTGAAGATTGCGCCACCACGTTCGCCAGTTGAATTGTAAGTAAAATCGCTGTTGCTTATCTCGATCATTGTCGCATTTTTCAGGTATATCGCGCCTCCATCATATCTGGCCGAATTATTAGAAAATGCACTGGAACTAATCTCGATAATTGCCTGATTCCACAGGTTTATCGTGCCTCCGTCAGTTCCTGAGGAATTACCTGTAAAAGTGCTAGCAACTATGCTAGCTGTTGTAGCATCCCAGCATTGTATTGCTCCTCCCAAGTCCGCCGAATTTCCGGTGAATTCGCTGTGGTCTATTGTGACTCTTGCCTCACTTGCGCTGTTGATTGCACCTCCTCCTTCACGAAAGCCAATTGCTCTATTTTTTTCGAAAATGCTGTTGCTGATGACGACAGATACGGAGTCCGTGTTATAGATCGCGCCTCCAACACTTGCAGAATTATCCTTGAACTCGCTATTGCTGATCGAGACACTTGCCTCTCCCAAGTTGAAAACCGCACCGCCCCAATCTGCAGAGTTGCCCTTAAAGACACTGTCGCTGACCTCAAGGCTGCCGAAATTCAGAATGGCGCCACCGATGAGTACGTCTTCATCATATAGATCGTCGTCATCCGCGCCACGCCCATCAGCCAGCGTCACATTCTGAATCGTCAGCGCGCCAGTTTCTTCCACACAGAAAATCTGATACTGCTCATTCCCGCTGATGGTATAGCCATTGCCCTCGACTGTGATCTCGGATTCGATTATCGGCAGAGCGGCAGTGAGCGTGATATTTCCTGTCAGCGTGATTGTATCCGCGCCGCTTCCCGCCGGGCAGCCGCCAGTCGCCGCGTCACTGTTGGCAGCGTTTATCGCATCCGCCAGCGTGCAATTGGAGTTAACAGTAATATCGGCGGCGTAGACGGTCGCTGTAAGAAGCGCGGGCAGGCAAATCATGGCTAGCGGGACGAAAACACGACTTAACTTAAGCATCAAACTTATTTCCTGTTTCTATGATTTCAATGGATAAAGTATAATGCTACTCGCAGTGAGAGGTCAATCAGCAGAGGTTGATATCTTTACACTACTCACCTGACAGGCCGGCGCCTGACGCAACCGCCAGCCCGCAATCCCGTATCCATAGTCGTCGTCGTCCCCAATAATTGGGGAATCCAGCGGCGGAACGTGATATGATATAATCAGCGGGTGAAACTTAGCTAGCAGACGCAACTGCTATGAAGGAGCAGACATGAATTTTGGAGGTTTACTGGGAATCGTCGCGGTGCTCGCGTTCGGAGTTGGCATATTAGGCGTTGCCTTCGCCTTCACCCTGGCATCGCAGGGCCGGTCGGCGCGGGGTGGCGTTATGCTGGCGATCGTGGGATTCGCCGCCGGTGTTGCGCTTTTCATCATCAGTTCCGGCATCTTGATTGTGCAGCCGGCGCGGGCAGCCGTCATCGTCAATGTCCTGACTGGCGAGCTGGAAGATCCGGCGCGCGCCCCCGGCACATCGATCATCATCCCCGGCTTGCAGGAGTACATAATCTATCAGACCGATCAGCGCGAATACACCATGTCGGGCATCAGCACCGAAGGCCGCCTGCAAGGCAACGACGCCGTCGAGGCGCTGACCGTTGATGGACAGGAAGTGCGGCTGGATATCACCGTGCTTTACCGCATTGAGCGTCAAGATGTCAATCTGATTCACCTCAATTGGCAGAATCGCTACGAATCCGACTTCATCCGCCCGACCGTGCGAGCGGTTACGCGTGATGTCGTCTCTCAATTCGAGGCGGAAGCGATCTACGGTTTGGAGCGTGAGGCGCTTGGCGGACAAATTTCCGAAGTAGTTGGCAGAGAGATGAAAGGCGAAGGCTTGACGCTGACATCGCTGCTGGTGCGCCAGATCGACTTCAATGACGCCTTTGCCAATTCGATCGAAGAGAAGCAGATCGAGGAACAGAAGCTGCAGCGCGCCCGCACCGAAGCCGAACGCGTCCAGACCGAAGCCGGCGGTCGCGCCGATGCGCTGGAGCAGGAAGCCCGCGGTCGCGCCAACGCTCGCTTGATTGAAGCGCAGGCGGAAGCGGAAGCGCTGCGCGTCATCAGCGACCAGATCGCCGCCAATCCGAACCTGATCCAATATCTCTATGTCGCCAACTTGTCAGATAATGTCTCCTTCGCGCTCTTGCCAGCGGACGCGCCCTTCATCTTCAGCGTGGATGACTTCACGCAGCTGGGTGAGGACTTTGAAGCGCCAGAGGCATCAATTCAGTTGACCGAATCGGGTCGATAGCTCGATAGGCGCATAGTCTGAAAGCACTGAGGGCGCTCCAACTGGAGCGTCCTTCACTTTGGTTCCGCGTCCGTGTCGCGTCATCGGATACTTTTAATTTCCCTGCTCCTGCTCGCCGCTGCGCTGACGCGCGCTCAGGGAGAGGCCGCTTTGCTCGATCGCTATTTCTACACCTATCACAACCCGGCGGGGAATCACTTCCTGCGCGGAAACGGGACCTTTCCCGATGTAATCGCGGTCGATGCGCCTTTGCGCGGGCGGCCCTCCTGGGCGGTCGGCTACGCGATGGAGACGGCAGTTTGGCATGTTGTGCTTGAAGGCGGCGACCTGCAAGTGATAGAAGTCGAAAGCGGTGGGGCGGCGCGGACGCTCGCCTATGAAACGGGCTGGTTTGAAGGGGCGCAGCCACCGATTGTCGGCGTCTCCATGATCGAAGGCACCTATGTCATGCGCAGCGATGCTACGGTCTCGCCGCTTTCTCATCCGATACCGGTCAATGATTTTGAAGTCTTATACATCAATCGCGCTGGCGATTTAGTGCTGGGGCGGGAAGGCAGCGTGGTCGACAGCCTGCCCGTCAATGCAGCTGCGGACGCCCGCCTGGTGATGAACAGCGTCGGCCAAGTCGCCATCTACGCCAACGCGACCGATCAGCGCTATACGCACGGAATCATGGGCGACCGCGTCGAAGCGGCGACTCTGCTCGTGCTTGAATCGCGCGACAGCCGCATTCAGCTTCTCGCGCGCATCGTCCTGCCTGGCCAGGACGTATACGAGGGTATCGCGCCTTTCTGGGCGGATATCGATGGCGACGGCGTGGAAGACCTGGTGACCACCGTCTCGAATGGTTCGCTGGGGGCCCGCCTTCGGGCGTACATTTGGGATGGCGCCGGGATTCGCCAAGAGCTGGATGGACCGGCAATCGGACGAGGCAATCGCTGGCGGCATCAACTGACGGCTGGTCCCTTTGCAGCGGATGGCGCTATCGAAATCGCTGATGTTCGTACACCGCATCTGATGGGCGAGATGGAGTTTTTCCGCCTCGGCGATGGCGGGCTTGAGCTTGCCGCGACTTTTCCCGGCGTCACGACGCACCTGATCGGCTCGCGCAATCTTGACCAGACGGCGGCTGGCGACTTCAATGGCGATGGCGCGCCCGAGGTCCTGGCGATGGACTTGCGGCGCCGCAACATCGTGGCGATCCAGCGAAGCGAGTCGGGCGCCCATGAAATCTGGCGTCTGGATGCCGGCGGCGAGATCGTCAGCAACTTCGCCCCAGTCGAACTGCTTGATGGCGGGCTGGCGCTGGCTGTCGGCGTCGACGATAAGCGATTGCGCGTCTGGCTGCCGGTTTAGAGATCGACTTCCATCACATCCATAACCGTTTGCATCGGCGTGAAAATGGTCGCCCGGCGGGAGCCGGCAAATAGCAGACCGACCGCTTTGAGACTGTCGCGCTCGACAATCAGCGCGCCCGAGTCCCCACCTTGGCTCATCGGCGTGGTGATGACCTGCCCGACGAAGCGCGCCTGCAAGTCCTCGCCGTAGGACACATCCACGGTGGCGTTCATCAAGGTGACGGCGCCTTCGGTATAGCCGGTGGTGCGCCCTTGTTTCCGTACATTCATGCCCAGCTGGGCGAGCTTGGTTCCGTTAGGCCGGCCGATCTCGGCGATCGCCTGCTGGAATAGCATTGGATTATCCGGGCGGGCGAGCGCAGCATCCACCCGATTCGGGTAAATCGGCATTGATTCGCTCTGCGGCGTCGCCTTGGGCACGCTGGTTAGGCGTTTTGACGAGCCGCTGATCCATCCGAATGCGTTCCCCACGGTGGCCCAAAGCTCGACAATGTCGCAGCCGCCGGGCGGGAAGAGTGGCGGGCTTGACCTTGGCGGCGAGGGTCCCCTGCCGGACTCGTCATAAAACCGAATCATCTCAAATCGATGCAGCTTGGCGACGACATCATCGGGCCTCACACCGTGATCGGTCGGTCCTGGTTGCAAGATAACATCGCCGATTTCAGCCTCGTTGCTGTTGGCGAGCACATGATTGTTGGAAAGTATGAGCGGCTCGCCGGTGTTTTTGTCGAAGACGATGGCGCCTAATGTGCCGGCGGTGACTTTGTAATGCCCGATGCTGACGCCAGCCGGGATATTGGGGCGGAAGCGGTCGCGCGGGTTCACCAGCGCTTCCAGCCGCCCCACCTCAATCACATCGGTTCTCGCCCCGTTGACATCGGATGGCACGATGTCGTCCGCGCTAAGCGCCTCAATCGGTTTTTTCTGCTGAACCAGCACAGCCAGCGCCAACTGATCGGTGACTTCTTCCTTGTAGTTCTTGAATCCGACCGCCACACCAACCACGCCGCGCCGCCGCAACAAATCCGCCTGCGCCAGGCGCTGCGCCTCCAGCGTTTGGCGGAGCAAATCCACCGACATTCCGCATCATCCTCATTGTAGCCTGCCAAACCATTATACGACGGATTGCGAGAGCGGGATAACGCCCGCCGCCGCGCGCAAGCAAGTCATGCGGAATCATGTCTCAATAACGGGAGTGCTGAATATCGCAGAGTTACGATGCTTGCCGAGTCTCACACAGGGTAATTCACCACAGAGAAACAGAGGGCACAGAGATTTCTTGACAAGATCGGGCTGAATCCGTATCGTCAGCATTTACCACTCCCCAATTACTGCTTACTTGACTACCGAGGACATGGCCTTATCTGGAGGGCGCTGAGGTTTGAAATTGCTGCTACGCTCGCGCAATAGATGCCGCCATTCTTACAAATCGAAGGGTTCGCTGCCAAATTAGCCCGTTACAGCTTTGCTCCTTGTCCTCATTTTTCTCGGCGCGCTCGGCGGTTAATTGCCGCGCGACTAACTTGGTTCTTCACCTGCCTGCACCCTTAGGTGGCGACAAGGTTTTTGAGTCCGCTGCCAGTGAAAGCGATGACCAGCTCGGCGTCCGCGCCGATGCGCTCGCGGATCTTGGTTAAGGCGGCGGCGGTCACGGCGCTGGTTGCTTCAATCATGAAGCCTTTGCTGTGCATCCGCTTCCGCGCCGCTTCAATAGCGTGATTGTCGACGCGCAGCGCGAATCCATCCGTGTCGTAGAGCGCGCGCAGAATCTGCGCGCCGCGAACCGGGACATCGACAAGGATGCCATCGGCGATACTGGGTAAAGGCTCAATCTGAGGCGGCGCCTCGGACAGCGTTTCCCAGCCGCGCACAACCGGGTCGACGCCCGTCGATTGCACCGCGATCATGCGCGGCAACTTGTCTATCAAGCCGGCAGCGTGGAGCGCCTTGAAGCCGCGGTAGAAGCCGAGAAATAATCCACCGTGGCCGACCGGAGTCGCTAATGCCGCGGGCGCGCGACGCCCCAGTTGCTCCCAGGTTTCCCAGGCGGCCGTCTGCTGCCCCAAGACGAAGAAAGGGCTCCAGGCGTGGCTGGCGTAGACGCGCTCTTCAGCCGCCAGGTATACATCCGCCAGGTAGTTATGCGATTCGATGATGTCGCCGCCGAAAGACCGTATCAGCTGTTTCTTGCTTTCGACCGCGGTGGCCGCCGGCACAAAAACGGTCGCCGACATCCCCGCGATTCCAGCATAAGCGGCGAGCGAGGCGCCGGCGTTGCCCGACGAATTGTCGATCGCATCCCTGGCGCCGTGGGCGGCCAGGTGGTTGAGCATGGTCGCGGTGCCGCGATCTTTGAAAGAACCGGTCGGATTTAGGTATTCCAGCTTGGCGTTGAAACCGATGCCGTCAATCTCAGCGCGAACCAGCGGCGTCATGCCTTCGCCCAGGCTGAATCGCCGCTCCACCGGAAGCATTGCGCGGTAACGCCAGAGGGAGAAATCACAGGCATTGATGGATGCGGCATCGAACGCTGGCAGACCGACCAAATCGAGCGAGCCGCCGCAGGCTTTGCAGCGCCAATCAAGCGCTTCCGCGAGAATTCCGCATTTGTTGCACCGTATTTCTGTCATCGAGCATCCCGTTTATTCGTCCGTCCATTGCGCCGCGTCCGCCGGGTATCATATCCAATTCTAAGGGACATAAGCTATACTGGCTATTGAAGAGGCGTATGCCGGCACGGTTCGCCTTATGAGCCGGCGGGCTTGATATACGAGTGACGCCTCGCTACACTGGCATGTCACACGAGTTGTCTGAAGCGGGACGATGAACCTTCACGATAAGTATGAGCGACCCCTGCGCGATCTGCGGATCTCGGTCACCGATCGCTGCAATTTCCGCTGTCCTTACTGTATGCCAGCGGAGATCTTCAACGAGCGTTATCGCTTCTTGCCCAAGCCGCATTTGCTGACATTCGAGGAAATAACCCGGCTGACGCGGATCATCGCGCGGCTGGGCGCGGTGAAAATTCGCTTGACCGGCGGGGAGCCGCTCTTGCGCCAGGACATCGAAAAGCTGGTGGCGATGCTCAACGCGCTTGAGGGCGTCGATGATTTGGCGATGACCACCAACGCCTTCCTCCTGCCGCAAAAGATTCAGGCTTTGAGAGCCGCCGGCTTGAAGCGTTTGACAATCAGCCTGGATACGCTCGATGATGAGATCTTCCGTTTAATGAATGGCGGGCGTTCGGGCGTGGACAAGGTGTTGGCGGGCATCACTGCGGCGGAAGACGCCGGTTATGCGCCGCTGAAGATTAATGCGGTGGCGCAGCGCGGCGTCAATGACCACACGCTGGTTGATCTGGCGCGCTTTTTCAAAGATCGCGGGCATATTCTGCGCTTCATCGAGTATATGGATGTCGGCAATATGAATGGCTGGAAGATGGACGAAGTCGTTTCCGCCGCCGAGATTGTCGAGGCGATCAACGCCGAGATGCCGCTGGAGCCGGTCGCTGGCAATTACTTCGGCGAGGTGGCGCGGCGTTATCGCTACGCCGACGGCGAGGGCGAAATCGGGCTGATCAGTTCGGTGACGCAGCCCTTCTGCGGCTCATGCACACGAATGCGTCTTTCGCCGGAAGGGCAGATCTTCACCTGTCTCTTCGCTATCGAAGGCGCGAGCCTGCGCGATCCGCTGCGCGCTGGCGCCAGCGATGACGAACTAGAAGCGATTATCCGCGCGACTTGGGGCGAGCGCATAGACCGCTACTCGGAGATTCGTAGTTCCCTCACGCAGGAAGTGCGCGACCGCCGCAAAAAAGTCGAGATGTACCACATCGGCGGCTAATGATATTTGTCTCCGCGCAGGTGTTCGTACATATAGTAGGCTGGCTGATAATCCAAATCGCTGGCGGGCCGGATCGAACTCTCGCCATATATATCCCACAGCTTATCCAAGACAGCTTGCAAAGCAGCCGCTCGCTTATGGGCTTTAAGGTCTTCCCATACACCCCATTGCCAATAGCGTTTCCCAAATTTGCTCAGATCAACCCCGATTAAGCGCACCAACTCCCCCCGCAACCAATACCGATCAAACAGGTCGACGGCGGCGGCATAAATTTGGTCGTCTCGGTCAATGGGATTGTGAAGCGTCATCTGTCGGGTGATTGTGGAATAATTCTCCCAGCGCAATGTGAGTGTTACCGTGCGTCCACACAAGCCCGCTCGCCGCACCTGCCGCCCGACTTCAGCAGACAAGCGCCGAAGGGTGAGTTTAAGTTCGCCTTCGTCATTTGTATCGCTTTGAAAAGTCATCTGGCGGCCCGCCGATTTTTGAGTCGGGAGAGGCAGGACAGGGCTGGGGTCGATGGCGTTGGCATGATACCACATATCGCGGCCAGGCTTGCCGAAGCGTTTGCCAAGCATATCTTTTGAGCTGGCGGCGAGCTGCCCGATAGTCTTTATGCCGAGTTCTTCCAGCGCCTGCTCGGTGCTTGAGCCAACGCCCCACAGCTTGCCTACTGGCAAATCCTCTAGGTGTTTAGTATCAGAGTGAAGTGGTGAGGGTCTCGGTGGAATATGTCCGG
>JAPPFH010000116.1 GCA_028875185.1 Chloroflexota bacterium
CAAGGGGCCGGGGGATGGGGGTTTGTCGCGCTATCAATGAAATTCACCACACCCCGATCATTGGCGTACGCGCGGGATTGGCGTTATTCTCCAATATTATCATCTCTCAAGGAGGAGCGGATATCATGCCCAGAATGACAGGCGGCAAATTGCTGGCGGATACTGTGCGCGGTTACGGCGTCACGCATGTCTTCTTCATGCCTTATATCGCGCCGCGCGCGCTGATGGAGATGGAATATCTGGGCATTAAGCGCGTACAGACCCACGGCGAGAAAGCGGCTGCCTATATGGCGGACGCCTACGCCCGCGTCAAGCGCGCGCCGGCGCTTTGCATGGCGCAGTCTGTCGGGGCGGTCAACCTGGCCGCGGGCTTGCAGGACGCCTGGCTCTCCTGCTCGCCGGTGGTCGCCATCACCGGGCGCGAGTGGCAGGGAAATCAATTGCGCCACGCCTACCAGGAAGTCGATCACATGGCGCCCTTCGCCGCCGTGGCAGATTACAGCGCTTACGTCGCCAGACCCGAGGAACTCTCGCATCATCTGCGGCAAGCCTTTCGCGCGGCCACCAGCGGCACGCCGCGCCCGTCGCATCTCGACCTGCAGGGCATCGACGGGGGCGGGGTGGTCAATGCCGAAGCCGAGCTCGAAGTCATCGTCGAAGAGCAATTTGCGTCGCTGCCTCCGTTCCGCCCGATTGCCGATCAAGCGTCAATTGACAAAGCGCTGGAGCTGCTCGCGGCGGCTGAACGTCCGGTTATTGTCGCTGGCGGCGGCGTTACCGCATCCGACGCCCGCGCCGAACTCATCGCGCTGGCGGAAAAGCTGTCGATCCCGGTCGCGACCGCGCTCAATGCCAAAGCCATGTTCCCGGCCGATCATCCGCTGGCGATTGGCGTGCCTGGTTCCTACTCGCGCGCCTGCTCTAATCAGATCGTCTGCGAAGCTGATCTGCTCTTCTACATCGGCAGCCATACGGGCGGCCAGCTCACCAACAACTACACGATTCCGCCGCCCGGCGCCGTCGTCATCCAACTCGATATCAATCCGGAAGAGATCGGGCGCAACTACGCCATTTCAGCTGGCTTGCATGGCGACGCGCGCGCCACCCTGCGACAGATGCTGGCGACCGCGGAAGCCGCCGCCCCGCGCGAGTCTTGGCTCGCCTGGGTGCGGGAGCGCGTTGCCGGCTGGTGGGGTGAAGTTGACGAGTTCTACAGCGCCGATAGCATCCCCATGCGCCCCGAGCGCCTCTGCAAGGAATTGAGCGAGAACATGCCGGCCGATGCCATTCTCGTTTCCGATACTGGGCATTCGGGCGTGTGGACCGGCACGATGCTCGATTTGCGCCATCCAACGCAATCCTACATCCGCTGCTCGGGTTCGCTGGGTTGGGGATTGCCCGCGGCTATGGGCGCCAAATGCGCGGCGCCGGAGCGCCCGGTGCTCTGCTTCACCGGCGATGGCGGCATCTGGTATCACATCGCTGAGCTGGAAACAGCCGTCCGCTGCGGCATCAATACCGTCACGATCGTCAACAACAACCACTCGCTGAATCAAGAGCGCGATGGCGTCGAAGCAATCTACGGCGGGACGACGACTGGCTCGGACGAGCTCTGGTTGTTTGACGATGTCGACTTCGCCGCGATCGCCGAGAGCTTCGGCTGCCTGGGCATGACGGTGACGGATCCGAGTGAGATTGGCGCGGCGCTGGAGCGCGCGTTTGTGGCGAATCGCCCGGTCGTGATCGATGTGAAGACGGCTGTCGAAGGCATCGCGCCGCGGGCTTGGACGCCGGGCTGAGCTTCGGACAGCGGCCCGCCAGAATGTTGCATCGGGGATACAGTTTGTACGGGCGAGCCGGTGGCTCGCTCTAATGAGCGCGGCAGGACTCGAACCTGCAACCAATTGATTAAAAGTCAACTGCGCTGCCATTGCGCCACGCGCCCAAACAGCCCCGAATTATAGTGCTGACCCCCGCCTTATTCAAGACGCGGCTGGCTCGCAAGTGATGAGTACCTTTTCGGCGGCAACTTCGCCCAATTGCATATCATTCTCGGTGTTCTCTGTGTTCCCTCGGTGACGTAGGTCTGTGTCTACGCGACCCCTCCGCGGCGAAAAGGGTTCACAGCGCTAGTCAAAGGGTGAAGCTCGATTCATTGACCGCGCGCCCGCCAGCCCGCTAAATCCAGCCCCGTTATTACGCCCTGTTCAATTGTCCGAATCTGAATGTCCTTATATACTGAATCTTGATTTAGCGTACTTGGCGAATTATCGCACTCGCGGGGGACTTATGGCGGAATTATTACCCCTTGAAGCGCCCGTCACATCGGCGAATGCGCTGCCGCTGCGCCGTCTCGGCCGCCCCGTCGGGCGTGACGAATTGCTGCGCTCGCTGCTGCTGCGCTTGCGCCAAAACCAGCAGCTTGTGCTGCACGGCGCCGCTGGCACGGGGGTGACCACCGTCGCCGCTACTATTGCCAATGTTTATTTGCAGCAGCACAACCGCCCGGTATTGTGGCTGAATGTCGCTAATCCGCCCCTGGCTGAATTGATCGTTCGCATCGCCCGCGCATACGGAGAAAGCGGCAGCCTCAACGCCGAGAACCCGCTGACGGGCGCGTCCGCCGTCGGCGCGCTGCTCAACGAGAAGCGGCCGCTCCTGGTGCTGGATGGCGAGATTGACTCCGGAACGCTCGCGTCATTCGTCAAGCGCTGCGCCGCTGGCGCTCCGTTGGTGGCGACGAGCAGCGCGCCGCTGGCTCAAGGAGACTGGCGCAACCAGCCGATCGGAAACCTGGCGGAGAGCGATGCCGTCCGGCTCTTCAAACAGAAAGCTGGCATCAAGGACGACAAGGATGATGTCGCCATCCAGGTCATCGCCGCCCAGCTCAAACATCAGGCTTTCCCCTTGGCGCTGACGGCGCGCAGCATGATTATCGCTCGTCAATCAGCCGCCGACTTCAGCGATACGCTGGCGGCCGCGCTGGAAAGCTACGATGATCAAGCGGCAATGGCGGCGCTTAGCATCAGCTTCGCGGGCTTGAACGAGCGCCTGCGAGACCTGCTGCTCTTACTCTGCGCGGCACCGCGGGGCGAGGCATCGGTCGCCTTCCTTAATCTGCTGAGCGGCATCGCCTCCGAGTCCATCGACATGAATATGACCATCCTATCGCGCTTATTTATGGTGGAGCGCTTTCAAATCCAAGACGAAGCCTACTACCGCTTGCACCCGCTGGCGCGCGAATTCCTGGTGGATTGGGCGCTGGAGCGCGATCGCCTTGACGCGTTGCGCGCCGATATTGTTGATTCATCGCGCGATTATCTGGACGTGCATCGCAACAACGACGATTTCATCAAGCGGCTCATGATTGAGTTCGAAAACCTCATCGCCACCGCTGAGTGGGCGGGGCAACACGCGGACACCGAGTTGGCGAGCGATATCGTCGATGCGCTTTCCCCGCTCGAAGACCAGCTCTTGGCGCAAGGATATGGCTACGAGTTGATGCGTCTGCGCGCCGCGCGCGATGGCGAGACCCTTGAGTTTGAAGACTTGCCGGAAGAAGATCCCGATACCCAAGCGGAGACCGCAGTTGAGGCGGAAATATATGCCTCCCCCGAAGGCGACGACGACTTGGCTTTGCTCGGCGACGATGACGAGCCGCCCCTTGCGGATGGCGAGGTCGAGCAGGCTTTGATTGGCGGCATCGCTGAAGCTGACGATAAAGCCAGGCCCGAGACAGTCGCCGCCGATGACTCGGCTTTTATCTCCATTGACGACAAAGACCTGCAGTCGGTCAATATCGACCAACTCCGGACCGCGTTGAATGTCGCCAGCCAAAACAACGAAACCTCGCGCCAACTGCAGATACTAAAGGCGATCGCCCGCATGCAGATAAACCAGGGTCGTGAGAAAGAAGCCATCGCCACATACAGCGATGTGCTGGAAATATATGAAAACAGCGAAGACAAAGATGGCGTGCTGGAGACGCTGGATATGCTCGCCGGCCTGTTGGTCAGCAACCAAAGCACGCCACAAGCCATTGAGCAGGTCAAGCTGCGGACGGCGCTGTCTTTCGCGCGCCAGCATGAAGACACGCCGCGCGTCTTGCAGATCCTGGAGGCGGTCGGCAAGGTGCAGATCGACCAGCAGCGGGAAAAGGAAGCGGTGGCGACCTATAAGGAAATCTTGGCGATCCATGAAAATCAGGAGGATAACAAGGGCATCCTGGAAACGCTCGATATGCTGGCCGGTTTGCTCGTCCGCAGCGATTCCGCCGTCTCCGCTCTGGAGCAAGTCCAGCGGGGCTTGCACCTGGCGGAAGAGATCGCGGATGACGAAGCGGAAATGTTCCTGCAAATGACCCGTGGCGATGCCCATAAAGCGCTGGGCGAAGCCGCCATTGCCGTGGAAGCCTACGCCGCCGCCTTGCGCAACGCGCGACATCGTGACGATATGCAAAACGAAGCGCTGATTCTATACAAGTTGGGATTGGCATATCTCGAAAGTGGTAATTCACGCCAAGCGATCGAAATGCTCGAAGACGCCAACGACCGCTTCAAACAGCAGGGCAAACGCGACATGGAAGGGCAGGTGCTGCGCGGCTTGGGCGAGGTCAACGTCATGCTGCAGCGCTGGAGCGAGGCGATCAACTTCCACACATCCGCGCTATACATTGCGCGCGAAATTGGCGATCGCGCCCAAGAGGGGTGGCAGCTGCGGCATCTGGGTCAAATTCTCATCCAGGCGGATAAACTGCCTGAAGCGTTAACCCGTCTGCGGCAGGCTTTGCATGTCGCCTATGAAGAGCAGAACAGCAACGATATTATCAGTGTCATCGCCGACTTGGTCAGCTTGATGATGCGCAACCTGTTTCTCTCCTCCATTGCCGAACTGTTGATAAACGATGGCTTGTCTTACGATCCGGAAAACCGCGATTTGCAGACGCTGAAAGAAGAAGTGGCTGGCGCCAAAGAGCGCGCCGCCGCCCGCGGGATCGCGCTGGCGGTGGTGGCCGGCAGCGCTCGCGATTACGCCGCCAACGCCTATAACTACAGCTAACCGCTCCCAGCTCAAAACCCAGTGTGTAGGGGCGAGAGACGGGTGGTGTCTACGCGCCTCTTGTCTCGCCCTTTTTGGTTTCGGGGAAATGCGGACGCGTCGTTGGCTAGTCTCGTCAGATTGTCCTGGATCGGGGAATCAAAAAGAGGCGGCGCCAGCGCGCCACCCCTTGAACACTTCGTTGTCGGTTCAGCTTAATTGTGGCGCTGCACCATAAGATCGGGCAGATGCTCAAAGGCCTGCGTCAGCGACGCGTGGTGATCAAGATGCTCGCTGATGATATCGAAGGGCGAGGCTTGCCGCTCCCCTTCGAAAACAATCATCCAATCGCCATCGCTGTCCTTGACCCAACGCCCACCGAAATTGTGCCGTATCGATTCTCCCAGGAAGGCGCCCAGCTTTTCGCGCAGCACGGATTTATCGCCATCGTTCAGTTTCGCGCGATGTTCGTCAATATAGGCATCCAGCCAGGAAATCGAATCCGCCGTGTAATCCAGCGCGATATCTTCCTTCTCGCTCAATACCTCTATAACCAATTCCGCGTCTTCCCGCAATTCGGATGATGCCGCAACGGTATTCAACTCACACGCTCCTGCTCAATTATCGGATTCAAATGCCACAAGTCCGCGGCGCGCAACGCTACAGGCGAGGCAGCGCCGCATCATCTTACTTCTACACCTCCGCTTGCGGCGACCGCGCCACAGAAAAGCCAATCGCGGAGATTGGCTCGCCTGAGCGGGCAACGGGATTCGAACCCGTGACCTTTTCCTTGGCAAGGAAATGTTCTACCGCTGAACTATGCCCGCATCGCGATCAGCAGTATATCCGAGCGCCCAGCGAATCGCAAGACCGACTTGATTTGCGCCTCGCAATTGTCTCCCGCAGATGGATATTGAAAGGCTTGTCCGCCACTCGTGGATACATTTGCGCATCGCTTCCAACCCCCTCGCCCTACGGCGGTCAGTGTCAGCGGTCGGTGTCTACGCGACCTACGCGCTCCCTGATGTCTCGCTGACGACAGGACAGTTTTGTAGCGGGCAGAATTTCGCCGCAAATGACTTGTTTTCTTGGGCTATTTCGGGCGACCCATTGGGTCGCCCCTACAGTTTTCGCCAGGCGTGATGCTGTCTAAGTCTAACATGAGCCATGAGTTTTCGATTAGACCAAACCTGTCCTGTCCTGCCTGATGCCTCGGGGAGGGGCCGCGCCACGCAGACACTGGCGTCCGCGGGTGGGGTTGGCATAGCGAATCGCAATACCGGACAAACCTTGCAGGGGCGGCTTACTGATTTTCCTGAACACGCTCTATTGAATACGAGCGACCCAATATCTTGCCCGTACAGGATGACTAAATCGGGGGCGATTTCGCCACCGCTCTGTCATCTCATTCTTGCGCGTCGCCTATAATGAAACCTGTCCCAGTACCCGCGTATTCTCAACCGCCAATGATACCTAGCTCGCAATACAAGTTTCTCTTCAACCCCTATGGCAAAGACCTCATCCTGTCCATTGACGGCGGTGGCATGCGCGGCGTGATCGCCCTGGCCATCCTCTGCTGGCTGGAGGAGCAGACGGGGGCGCGGGCTTATGAGCTCTTCAAGCTGGTCGGCGGCACCAGCACGGGCGCGCTGATCTGCGCCGGCTTGGGGCTGGGCATGAGCGCCCGCGAAATCATGGACGACGTTTATATGGAGCGGCTGCCCAAAGCCTTCAATCGCGCCAAGCGCTTCCTCTGGCCGCGCTTTCTGCTCAACGGCTTGCGCCATCTCTACCCGTATGGACCCTTCCTCAAGGCGCTAGGTCCGCTGGGCGCGGGGGTGCGCGTCGGCGATATCGAGGCGCCGGTGATCCTGCTGACGACCAAAGACCTGCGCACCAGCTCGACCTATTACATCATCAGCGCGGGACCGGGGGCGCCGCTCTTCGCGCACTGGCCCCTGCCCGGCGCCGTCGCCGCAAGCGTGGCCGCGCCGCTCTTCTTTCCGCCCGTCGATGGCAACCTGGTCGATGGCGGCGTCGGCTCCTTCGGCAACCCTTGTCTGGCGACCGCGGTCGAAGCGGTTGAATACCTCAATATGCAGCCGGAGAATCTGATCCACATCTCGCTTGGGAATGGCTACCAATCGAATGTGCAGGAGGAAGGCGCCGGCCGCGGCTTCTGGCTGAAAAGCTGGATCGAGTATCTCATCCACGAAGGGCTGGATGACGCCGCGCTGCAGCAGGTCTTTATGACGCGCGCCATCTATCGTTCGATGGACTTCCGCCGCTACAACCCGGCTCTCGAACGGGAGAGCATTGCGCATAACCTCGATCTGGATTGCGGCGACATCGACCCGGCGGCGCTGTCGCTGGACAGCAGCTCGCGCGAAGAGATCGAATTGATGGAGCGGATCGGTTACGCTTACGCCGCCAAGATCGACTGGATGAAACAGCGGGCGCTGCCCTGGAATACCATCGGCGGTCATGCCGAGCCGGGCTACGAGCACAGCGACTGGACCAATTCGCCCTTCGCGGCGCGGAAGTTTTGAGCCTTGCACTGCTAATGAAATGCAGGGGCGATCGAAGGGCTGTGTCGGCGGTCAGTGTCCAAACGACCTACGCTCCCCATTGGGTCGCCCGCAATCGTCGTAGAGTCCTCGAAACTTAGCTCCCCTCCCCAATGCGTTGGCTGAGGACAGGACAGGTTTGCTCTAATGGTACATAATGGGCCCGCGTTAGATGCCAAAAGCATCTTTCCTGGCGAAAACTGTAGGGGCGACTCGGTGAGTCGCCCGAACAAGCCCTGGAAATTGTAGAATCGGGACGATGTTTTGCTCGCTGAAAAACTGTCCTGCCCTCAGAATGCGTTGGGGAGGGACAGGGGCAGCGGTAGGGTTCCCCTAAATGCTGAAGTACAACTCGAACTCGTAGGGATGCGGCCGCATCGCCACCGCGTCCTGATCCTCAACCTGCTTGTAGGCGATGTAATTCTGGATGAAGGCTTCGCTGAAAACGCCGCCTTCCAGCAAGAAATCGTGATTGGCTTCCAGCTCGCGCAGGGCGTCGCCCAGCGTGCCAGGCATCACCGGCGTGTCATGGTCGCCTTCGTAGAGGTCGGCGGTCGCGGCTTCGCCCGGATCAATCTGATTCTTGATGCCGTCGATGCCGGCCATCAGCAGCGCAGGCATACAGAGATAGGGATTTGCCGCCGGATCTGGCCAGCGCGCCTCGACGCGTTTGGCTTTAGGATTGTTGCTGTACATCGGGATGCGGATGCCGGCGGAGCGGTTGCGCGCCGAATAAATCAGGTTGACCGGCGCTTCGTATCCGGGCACCAAACGGCGATAACTGTTGGTGATCGGGTTGGTGAAAGCGGCGGTCGCGGCCGCGTGCTTGATCAATCCACCGATGTACCAGAGCGCCATCTGGCTCAAGCTGGCGTACATATCGCCGCCGAAGAGCGGCTGCCCGCCTTTCCACAGCGACTGATGCACATGCATGCCGGAGCCGTTCTCTTCAAACAGCGGCTTGGGCATGAAGGTGGCGTGCAAGCCGTTTTGCAGCGCCACATTCTTGACGACGTATTTGAAGGTCACCATCATGTCGGACATATGCAGCAGCGGCGCGTACTTCAGATCAATCTCGGCTTGACCGGCGCCGCCCACTTCGTGGTGATGCACCTCGACTTCCAAGCCGAGATCAAGCATCGTCTGCACCATCTCGGCGCGCACATCCTGGGTTTTGTCCAGCGGCGACAGCGGGAAGTAACCCAGCTTGATGCGGTTCATGTGGCCCTGCGCCGGGTCTTCATTGCCGCTGTTCCAATCGCCTTCGAAGGAATCGACGCGGTAGAAACTGCTGTTTTCGGAGGTGCTGTATTGCACATTATCGAACATGAAGAATTCGGCTTCGGGACCAAAATAGGCGATATCAGCCAAATCCGAGCTGTCCAAATAAGCTTCAGCGCGTTTGGCGACGCCGCGCGCGTCAAGCGCATAAGGATCGCGGCTGATCGGGTCGTGCACATCGCAGTACATCGCCAGCGTGTTATAGCTGAAGAAAGGATCGATGTAGGCTGTGTTCAGGTCCGCCAGCAGAATCATGTCCGATTCGTTGATCGCCTGGAAACCTTGGATGCTTGAGCCATCAAAGCCGAAGCCGTCTTCAAAAGCGCCCTCGTCGACTGACTGAATCGGCATGCTGAAGTGCTGTGGCACGCCACGAATATCGACAAAGCGCAGATCAATCTCGACAATGTCGTTTTCATTTGCCCATTTCAGCAGGGCGGCGGGCGATTCCATTGCCGAATCGGGCGGGACATACCTGGCCATTGCAATTCTTCCTTCTGCTCTACGCGTCCAAATCAATAGTCAGCGCAATTGTATTGGGCGTTTATCACAGCATATATAGCGAATCGACTGGAAATCGCGCGCGCTTTTATGTGAGTTTTCACTAAAGGCGCTGTGAGGCAGGGCAGCTCTCAAGAATCTACAGGGGCTATTGCCGGGTGAACGAGATTTCAGCAATCATCGAAAGGTTGTACGGGCGAGCGCAGGTTAGCGCCCACGCTGCCCGGTGGCTCGCCGCTGATTGCCTTAGCGCTGCAATTATGTTTTCGAATGGTTGACTCAGATCTAATGAGAAGTATGCGGATTATCGAGCGCGTCCACCCCGATGGGGTCGCGCCGAAAACAGCACTAGCCGCCAATCCTGTCTCCCTGATAAGATTGCTGGAACATCTGTCCCGCGATTGTTGCGAGAGTGAGGCATAATGAGCCGGTTGCTGCTAGCGATAGTCCTTCTGTTCGCGCTGACTCCCCTGCAAGCGCGGACGCAGGAGGTCGAGCGGCTCATCCCCAAAGTGCTGAACATTTACCCGCACGACGATGGCGCTTTCAGCCAGGGTTTGCTCTGGCATAATGGCTACCTCTACGAATCCACCGGGCTCTATGGCGAGTCGACGCTGCGGCGGGTCGATATCGCCAGTGGCGAGCCGCAAGTATTGCTGTCCCTTGACGATGCCTATTTCGCCGAAGGCTTGGAGCGCGTGGACGATCGGCTTATTCAATTGACTTGGAAAGCCGGGCGCGCCTTTGTGTATGATTTCGGCGCATTGGAGTTGATCGACGCCATTGAATACGAAGGCGAAGGCTGGGGTCTCTGTTTTGACGGACGCTATCTTTTCATGAGCGACGGCTCGTCCTTTCTCTCCGTCCGCGACCCGCAGACATTTGAGCTCATCTTCCGCGGCGCGGTGACGTTGGACGAGCGGCTCGTGCCAGCGCAGCTGCTCAACGAGTTGGAATGCGTGGGCGAGCGCATTTACGCGAACGCCTGGAATACCGACTACATTTTTCGCATAGACAAGCTCACGGGCGTCGTCACCGGGCTTATCGATGCTTCGGGGCTGCTGACCGATGCCGAACGAGCCGACCTGCCCGCCGGCGCTGTACTCAATGGCATCGCCTACAATCCGGAAAGCGAAACCTTCTACATCACCGGCAAGCTGTGGCCAAAGATCTTTGAGGTTGTGTTCGGCACGCCTTGACAGCTTGCCAGCAGCGGATGCTCTCACGGCGCCTCAATTTGACGGATTCTACAATAGACGTTATTCTCCTCTTGTCGAAGTATAATTTCGGAGAGTGTTCTATGTTTCGCAGATTCGTAGTTATCCTGTTCGTGTTAACACTTGCGCTTGGAACGATGGTGCCGGCGCTGGCTCAGGATGTAATCGAGCTTGAGGCTTGGGTGGCATTCAGCGACCATCGCTATGATTGGGCGGTCGATACGGCTGATCGCTTCAACGCGCTGCATGACGACATCAACGTCACGATGCTTTCAGTGGCGAATTACGACACGATTGTTAACAACTATACGTTAGGCCGCGAGGACGGCGCCTATCCGGAAATTGTCCAGCTCTTTGACGCTGCGCTGCAATTCGCGGTGGACTCCAATTGGTTCGATTTCGCCGAAGATATCATCGCCGGACGGGATGAGATTCTGGGACATCCGGTGGACTTTGACGACATCATCCCGGTCATCTCCAACTACTACACGGTAGATGGGGTCTGGGCGTCGGTGGCCTGGAATACGTCAACGCCGATCATGTATTACAACGTCGAATTGCTGGAACAGGCGGGCGTCATGGAAATGCCGCGGACCTGGGCGGACATCCTGGATGCTTGCGCCGCTTTGCAGCCGCTGGTGGATGACGGCACGATTTCCGCCTGCGCGACCTGGCCTTTCTCCCCCTGGTTTATTGAGCAATGGCTGGCCCAGCAGAACGAGTACATGGTGAATAACGAGAACGGCCGCGCCGGCCGCGCTACCGAGTTCAACCTCGATACGGACGCCTACCGCGCCATCGCGGAGTTCTACCGCGAACTCTACAGCAACGGCTACTTCATCTATGAAGGATTCGACCAGTGGGGGCCGCCTACGCAGAGCTTCACCTCCGGCAAGGTCGCCATCATGATGAGCAGTTCGGCCGCGGCCCGCGCCATCAGTGAAGGCGCAACCGCAACTGGTTTCACGTTGAAAACCACCGGAATGGCGTACAATCAGGACGCGCCGGATGGGTGGGTCGGGAATATCCTTGGTGGGGCGACGATGTATATCAGCAATGGGCTGGCGCCTGAAGTCCAAGACGCGGCGATGGCCTTCCTGCTTTTCTTCAGCAACACGGAGAACAGCGCCAGCTGGCATACCGCTTCCGGTTATGTTCCGGTGCGCAATAGCTCGATCGAGCTGCTCAAGAACCTGGAACCGGGCAATGAACTGCTTTGGGATATCCCCAGCGGCGCGCGTGTGGATATTGAAACTAATGATTGGTACGCGGCCTTCCCGAACTTCTTGACCGCCAGTACGCAGCTGGGTACTTCCACGGTCAATAACGCGACGCGTGGTTCAACCTATGGCACCTTCCAGCAGAGCCGTCCCTATTACGGCGGTGTGGTGGAAGAGTACATGCTCAACGGCGGCGATCTCGACGCGATGATCGCCGAGACGAATGCGGAGTTGACCGAGCTCTTGCAGGAATACAACTTCCTGTTCGCCGACGAATAGGTCATTCGCGGTCAGATCATAGAAGCGTATTGGGCAAGTGTAAAAGCTTGCCCATTTGGCCCTCGCTTTTCGGATTGTAATCGCGGATGCCCACATGGAAGAAATCGCATATTCTGTTCATCCCGCAATTGTCACCTTAGTGGGCGCCTTGCTAGGCGCCGGCTATTTTGCGTTCTTACGCTGGCAGACGCAGGCGGGCGGCTTAAACATCAGCTTGGGTGTGGGCGCGCTCGCCGGCGTCATCGGCGCAACGCTGCTGACTGCCCCGCTTGGCTACTGCATGTTTCAGGCCGATCAAAAGAGTGAAGACATCATCATCGGCTGGATCGCGGTGCTGCTCGGGCTGATGCTGACTCTGAATTTGTTCAGCATGCTGTTGTGGCGCTATTTCCGCGGCCAACGGCTTCTGCCGCGTGGCGACACGACGCCCGGCGCCTTCCGTGGGCGCTTCGGCTTGCTCTACGCCATGACCGTCTTATCGCCTACAATCTTGGTGCTGGTCTTCTTTGTCTATCTGCCGATGGTTGATACACTGCGTTTCTCGACCTTCTTGGCGCGTTTTGGGGCGCCGCGCACGCGTTTCATCTGCGTCTCCAATTTCTCCCGCATGTTGGCGGACCTCGATTATCACAGCAACCTGTTTCTAAGCTTCGCGCTGTCCTTCGGCATCATCATCATTGCGATGAGCCTGGCGCTCTTAATCGCTTCGATGCTTAATCAGCCAATCGTGGGAGCGAACATCTATCGCACGCTGCTGATATGGCCCTACGCGATCTCGCCGCTTGTGGCCGGTGTGATTTTCAGCCTGTTGCTGGGAACGGAGTCGGGCATCGTCAACCGGGTTCTTGACTTAACACTGGGCGTGAAGGTCCCGTGGCTAGTCACTGTGCCGGCGGCGCAGATCAGCGTTGTGCTCGCCAGCGTCTGGAATGTCATCGGCTTCAATATTCTATTCTATACAGCCGGTTTGCAGACGATCCCCAAAGATCTGCTGGAATCGGCGTCTATTGACGGCGCGGGCGCCTGGCAGCGTTTTGCGCGCATCACCTTTCCCTTGCTTTCGCCATTCACCTTCTTTCTCATTGTCACCAATACGATATACGCCTTCTTTGATACCTTTAGTCTCATCTTTGTCTTGACCCGCGGCGGACCCACTGAATCGACATTTACCGCGATGTATCGCGTGTATGTGACCGGCATACTCTCCAGCGACATCGGCAAGTCCACCGCGCAATCGCTGATTTTGTTCCTGATCGTGGTCGGGATTACCATATTCCAGTTCCGCGTCGGACAGCGCCGCGTACAGTACGGGAATTACTAATTATGACCGAAAGCGCCAGCTCAAGATTCGTCTTTGATCCTTCGGCCAACCGGTCGCGGCCGCTTTGGCGCCGCCTTATACCGCAG
Organism: Chloroflexota bacterium; assembly: GCA_028875185.1. GTDB lineage: Bacteria > Chloroflexota > Anaerolineae > Aggregatilineales > Phototrophicaceae > UBA6055. The sequence goes on from JAPPFH010000116.1 coordinate 13,510, forward strand.
CGCTGGTACGCCCATCTCATCCTGACCATATCCGTGATCGTCATCACTTTTCCCATGTTCTATGCGCTCCTTATCAGCACGCAGAGCAATCCCGAAGTCTACAATCACAAATTCACCCCCGGCTCCAGGTTTTTCGAAAATCTTCATACCGTAATGGTCCAGCGCAATATGGGCCGCTTCATGCTGAATAGTTTTGTCATTGCCCTTTCGATCGCTGTCGGCAAGACCGTCATGTCCGTGCTGGCCGGCTTGGGTTTGGTCTATTTTCGTTATCCGGGCAAATGGATCGTATTTGGCTTCGTGTTGGTTACTCTGATCATGCCCGGTGATGTTCTGCTGATCGCGCTGTATCGCCGCGTTGTAAGCTTCGACGCCTGGCCACATCCGTACGTGGCATTGACGCTGCCGCTGCTGGCCAGCGCGACCGGCGTCTTCATCTTTCGTCAGCACTTTATGACCATGCCACCCGACTTGTCGGAGGCGGCGCAGTTAGACGGCGCTTCACCGCTGCAATTCCTGTTCCGCGTACTCATCCCCCTCAGCTGGAACACCATCGGCGCGCTGATGGTGATCATGTTCCTCTTCGGCTGGAATCAATTTCTGTGGCCGCTCATCCTGCTGCGAGACCAGGATCTGCAGGTGGTGCAGTGGGGCATGCAGTCGCTTACGCAGAGCCTGGAAGTGGGCGACAATTTCGGGCCGATGATGATGGGCGTTATCATTACCAGCTTGCCGCCGATGATCGTATTCCTCATCCTGCAGCGCCAGTTCATGAAGGGCTTCGCCCTCACGAGGGACAAGTAGCCGATTCTTTGTACAGCCGTAGACGAATTCGCTGAAGCCGCAATTCAAAATCTCTAACGCAATTCATATAGACAGACGCGCAATACCCATATATGGTTCATATATGGATAATCCATCTATGAATCAAATTGGCGCCCCTGGCGACGCGCCCGATGAAAGCTTCGAGCATCAGTTCTTTACGCTCTTGACACGCATCTGCCGTCAGCTAGCGCAGCACGCCGAGCAAATCAAAGCCGCCGGCATGCTGTCGCCGCCGCAGCTGTGGTTTCTCAAGCGGCTTTACGACGCCGGCGCGCCTAAGCCGATCAGCTTTTTCGCCGATGACATCTTCTCCAATTTGTCAAATGCCTCGCAGATGATTGACCGGCTTGAGGCAGAGGGCTTGGTCTACCGCATCGACAACCCGCGCGACCGCCGCAGCAAGCTGGTCGAGTTGACCGACCGCGGCGTCGAGCGGATGAATCACGCTTACGAAAGCCATCATCAGCTGGCTCGCGACCTGCTGGAGTCCTTGTCCGAGGAAGAACGCAGCGCGGCGCTTTCGACTTTCAAACGCGTTCTGTCATTATTTGAAGACGAGGGGCATGGCAGCGAGCCCTGCGTCTAGCGCATACATTGCCGAATCTGTCAAATCAACTCGCGGATAAGGAAAGGAAAGACCTTCAATGTCCGAAGACAATGCGATTATCGCCGAGAACGTCTACAAGCGCTTCGGCGATGTTAAGGCGCTTGACGGCGTTTCAATTGCCGCGGAGCGTGGCAAGATCTTGGGCTTGCTGGGACCTAACGGCGCCGGCAAGACCACGCTCGTCCGCATCCTGACTACCTTGCTCAAACCCGACAGCGGCAATACGCAAGTCGGGGGCTTGGATGTGCTGCGGCAGAAACAGCAGGTGCGGGAGATTATTGGCTTGGCTGGGCAAAATACCGCCATTGATGAAATCTTGACCGGGCGGGAAAACCTGGAAATGGTTAGTCGGCTTTATCATATCCCGCGCCCCGCCGCCAAAAGACGCGCCCAGGAATTGCTGGAGCAGTTCGCCTTGACCGACGCGGCCGACCGCCAAGCCAAGACTTATTCTGGCGGGATGCGCCGCCGGCTCGATTTGGCTGCCAGCATCGTCGCCCGACCCAGCATCCTATTTTTGGACGAGCCGACCACCGGTTTAGACCCGCGCACGCGCATCACCATGTGGGACACCATCCGCTCCCTCGTCTCCGACGGCGCTACTTTGCTGCTAACCACGCAGTACCTGGAAGAAGCCGACGTGCTGGCGGACAAGATCGTCGTCATTGATCATGGCAAGGTCATCGCCGAAGGCACTGCCGATGAGCTGAAAGCCAATATGGCTGCTGATTTTATCGATATCACTGTCGCCGACCCGCATGAAACGGGCAAGGCGGTAGAGCTTTTGCGGCCACTTAGCGACGAAAGCCCGCAGACCGACGAAGGGCGCGGGCATATCAGCCTGGCGGTGGGCAGCGGCGCGCAGTCTATCGCCGAAGTCGTTCGCCTGCTCGATGCCGATTCAGTGCGCATCGCCGAGCTCAACCTGCGCCGTCCCTCGCTGAACGACGTCTTCCTGAGCATTACGGGCGAGGAGATCGTCGAAGAAGAAACCAAGCCCAAGCACCGCGGGTTCGGACGCCGCCGCAGCGCCTAGCCAAGCCAACCTAAGACCAACGAGGATAAAGCGACATGACCCAGAACACCGTATCCGCCGCAATCAGCGCAAACGCCAGCCAGTCTAGCGCGCTGCAGCGTTTTGTGTGGAACTTCACCGACACTTTCATCGTGATGCGGCGCAATCTCTACGCCTACCAGCGCCAGCCAGAACTCTTGGTATTCGCCACCATCCAGCCCGTTATCTTCCTGCTGCTGTTTACCTTTGTATTCGGCGGCGCCATCCGCTTTTCCACTGGCGGCGATTACATCAGCTTTTTGCTGCCCGGCATCATCATACAGACGATCCTCTTCGCCTCAGCAAATACCACGGTTGGGCTTTCGGTGGACTTGTCGAAAGGCATCATCGACCGCTTTCGCTCGCTGCCCATGTCGCGGGCGGCGGTATTGGCGGGGCGCACGAGCGCCGATACCCTGCGCGGCGCGTTTACGGTGCTCATCATGGTTGTGGCGGGCATGGTCATCGGCTTTCGCTTTGAAGATTGGGGCAGCGGATTGCTTGGCTTGCTGCTGGCGGTGGCATTTGGCTATGCTGTAACTTGGATCTCCGCCACAATCGGGCTGTTCGTCAAAGACCCGGAAGCGGCGCAAGTCGCTGGCTTCATCTGGCTCTTTCCCTTGACATTCGCCAGCTCCATCTTCGTGCCGACTGCCACCATGACGGAGGAATGGCTGCGCGTCTTCGCCGAGAACCAGCCGGTGAGCGTGGTCGCCAACACCGTGCGCGACCTGATGACCGGCACGGTCAACCCGGATGAAATTGTCATCTCGCTGCTGTGGATCGCCGGCATCGTGGCGATATTCTTGCCCATGGCAGTATGGCGCTACGCGCGAGTGGCTTCGCGCTAGGGCGTAGGGCGCTTGACGAACCCAGTAGCCCTGCGATAAGCTATAAACAGCCCTATGGAAGCAATCGCAATATCGGATCAGGCACACCTATGGCATCACAAATAAACACTGGCGAAATCAGCTTAAGCGATCGCGTTCGGGAAAATGAGGTGCGGATTGCTAGGTTGCAAGGTGGCCGCGAGCACTTCGCCACCAGGGCGGATATCGAGAAGCTACGCGCCGATTTGACCTGGCGTATCCTGCTGGCTATGGGTGTGTTGATGGGCTTGGTGATGGCATTCATCGAATGGCGTGTCGTCGGCGAAGCTTGACTTCAATAGCCTGATAATCAAAACCACTGACAACCGTTCATCGCTCCTAACACAAAGCCCCGCTGTTTCCCGGCAGGGCTTGTTCGATTCCGCGACTCACAAGGTATTATTCGCTTGGAATCCACGTCGCAATTCGAGCGTATCGCGGTGAAAGCGCCGAGGATATAGCGAATATCCAGGCGGCTGTGACATCGGACAAAACGATCGAAAGGTCGTCGCGCCGTTGCATGACAATTCACGAGATTCTACAACTCGCGCATTCTGGACGAAAGCATGATTGATAATCACTGTTTGCGTCTCGCGAAGATCATTAGATCTGAGAATCTCAGGCGCTGTATCTGTCAGATCTAAGCTCTGGTTTCAACTCGTCATAGATTAGGTCTCCCAAGTTATCCAGCGCTTTTGGGGTACACGCGTATATAGATAGCGCGACAAACCCCATCCCCGAAGGTCTATGTCTACGTGACCCGGCCCCTTGCCGTAGTGCAGTGTCTACGCGCACCCCACAAGGAGGGAAGGGG
>JAPPFH010000063.1 GCA_028875185.1 Chloroflexota bacterium
TAGGAGTCGGTTCGTCAGTATCCGTCGATGTCGGCGTATCGGTAGCCGTGGGCGTATCAGTAGCCGTCGGCGTATCGGTAGCCGTGGGCGTGTCGGTAGACGTTGGCGTGTCTGTCGCCGTGGGCGTGTCTGTCGCCGTGGGCGTGTCAGTGGGCGAAGGCGTGTCGGTTGACGTCGGCGTGGCGGTAGGCGATGGCGAAGGCGTGGGCGTGGCGCTCGGACTTGGCGTCGCCGTTGCCGCGGACGTCGCGGTAGCGGACGCGCTCGCTGTTACGGTCGGCGTCAGTGTGACGGTTGCCGTCTCGGTACCTGTTGGCGCTTCAGTCGCATCGGTCGCCTCGGGCGTGTCGGTCTCGATTGGAGCAAGCGTCAAAGTAACTTCGGGGCGACGCAGATTACAGGCGCTGGCGATCAACACCACAAATAGCAGAGCCAGACCACCCCGAAAGCCCAATTGCGACTCCAGCGCTCTGATCTTTAACTTGAGTCAAATCTGAATTGATTATAGCAGGCGCGCAACAGGCCATCGCAGCGAGAACAACTCATCAATCGGCGCGCTCGCCGAAGATGCGCTTTGTTGCTGCCAATCGGAGATGCTTGCGAGGAGCAGAGACCAGTCTCCGCTCCTATGTTTTAGCTCTGCAGCAGCGTGTTCAGCTCATTCCTGATGCTGGCGTCATTCAGGACGCCGAACCAGCGGCCAACGATTACGCCGTCGGCATTTACCAGGAAATATTGGGCTTGAGCTGTAGAGCCAAGCTCGGCTCGCTTGGCGTCATGCGCCCTATTGTCCACGTCTAAGACGACAAATTCGATCCGCCCGGCATAGGTCTCTTGTAGCCCACTCACGGTAGGCTCGTTACGGCGACAGGTCGGTCACCAAGACGCCCAGGAATCAAAAAAGGTGAAACGAGGCGTGCTCGGCTCGGCAACGGCCGCGGGAGACGAAGTTCCAGCCCCGGCGGAATCACCGGCCAGGAAGGACCGCACTGCGGAGCATCCGCTTAGCGCAAGCGCCCCGACAAGCATTACGATGATCATTCGGATTGTTGATCTCATTTGCACTCCTGTTCTCCTTGTTTGCCCAGCATCCTACACCAAAGCGCTAACAAAATCGTTACATTTTGCGACCAAATTCAGCCAACCCAATTGCTGCTGGTTTATCGCTTTCGCGACACGGCCTTCGACTTGAGCCGCGTGTATAGCTTCGCCGGCTGGCATTTACCGGCTTCAAGCTCGAGCTTCAGCAGACATTTGTTCAGCGAAATTCAACTCAGCCTGGCGGCGGCGGTACGTGAGCGGCGGCGCTATTGGCTGCGTGTCGAAGTAGGAGACAATCTCGGTCAAATAATCGGGCAGCGGTTTGTAACGTACGCCAAGCTCCGCTTTGCTGCGGCTATTATCCAGGTCGCTCATCCAGCGTTCGCTGAAAGGCGAGCAATCAGGCATGAATCCGCCGACTACCAATTCGCTGCGCTTGGCAATAACGCTGCGCGCTTCTGTGCCCATAATCTCCGCCAGCAGCGACAAAAAATCGGCGTGGCTGACGCGCTCGTCCTGCGCGATGTTGTAGGCTCGCCCCTTTCCTTGCCCGGTTTCTATCAGCCGCATAATGATATCGACGACGTCATGCGCGTATACGTGATTCAACAAGTGATTGGGAGTCTGCGGCACCAAAATCGCGCCGCCATCGCGCAGTCTTAGATAATAGTTGAATAATCGATGGTAGGGGTCGCGCGCGCTGTTGACCATGGGAAGGCGCAAGACCGTGCACGGGAACCGCATACGCGACCAGGCAGCCGCCAGTTGATCTTCCACATCGCGCTTCTCGACGCCGTAGCGCCACTCCTCGTAGGCATACGAATTTGCTTTTGGCGCGGGCATCAACCGGCCCTCGTAGTCTTCCTCGCGGTAGGGCCGCGGCAGCCCCTCTCGAACCAGATACACTTGCCCGGTGCTTAGGAAAATGAAGTGATCGATATTGTCGTGAAACAATTCGATGACCGTTCCGGCTTCATCTCCACGATACATAACGAAGTCGATCACAACATCAAATGACTTCGCCAGCAGCGCGCGCCGCATTTGCTTGTGATCGGTCCGATCAGCGTGCAAACGATGTATCGACGACGGCAGATCGTCCTTTGTGATCCCGCGGTTCAAAAGGGTCAGATCGTAGCCGGCATCCGCCAGCCGCTGCGACAAGTAATAGCCCATATTGCGAGTGCCGCCGATGATGAGAACGCGTTTCGTCATGATAGGCCTATTATGGAAATCACTATTGCCGAGGACAAAGTTATCGTGAATAGAACAATGCGAAACCCGACATAGATATTATTGCAATTTGCCGAGCCAGCGCCCAAGACATCAACACCAAGCGCGATGGATTGAATCATCCATTTCAATTGTAACCGCATACCTGGACCTGCGCGGCAGCACAATGGAACTTTGTATACATCGCATAAGGGCGGAGAACGCGCGGTGAGAGATTCCGCCCTTGTCTAGTTAGCGGACGCGCCAGTATAATTTGCGGTCGCAAACGCTGTAATTTAGGGGGCCCTGTAGCTCAATTTGGCAGAGCAAGCGACTCTTAATCGTTAGGTTGAAGGTTCGAGTCCTTCCAGGGTCACTAGCAGCGGAACAAGCGTCTGCGCTGCGGACGCATCCTCGTGGTCAGATATTGATTTTCCAGTTCGTTTAACCGATCGCGCGTTTCAACGACGTAAGATATCCGAGCCGCATCTGCTTGCTGGCAGCGGCATCCGGCGCCGCCATTTCAGCGCCATGAAACATACCGGCGTAGACTTGCAGATCGGTCGGGATTCCGGCCGCCATCAGCCGCTGCGCGTAATTGATGTTTTCATCGCGGAACAAGTCCATCGCGCCAACAGTCATCAGCGCCGGCGGCAAGTCGCTGAGATCAGTCGCGCGCGTCGCGGCCGCATAAGGCGAGACCTTGTCTGTGCCGTATTCAGCGCCAAGATACATCTTCCAGGCTTTGAAGGACACATCCCGATTCCAAATCGTCGGACAAGTATCCGCATGACCCGATGGCGTATTATGTGTGTCGTCGATCATGGGGTATATCAGCAATTGGAAAGCCAGATTGGGTCCCTTGCTGTCGCGATTGTAATGCGCCAAGCCAGCTGCCAGACCGCCACCCGCGCTGCCGCCGCCGATGGCTACTCGGTCCGGGTCGATCCCCAGTTCGGAGGCATTCTCAACCATCCAATTCAGCGCGGCGAAGCTGTCGGCGATGCTCTCCTTATAGGTCGATTCCGGCGCCAGGCGATAGCCCACCGAGACGACGGCGCAGCCGATGTATTCGGCAAACTCAATGCAGCGCGCGTCATCGCGTTCGACGCCGACGATATAACCGCCACCGTGAAACCACAGCAAGCCCCCGCGCGGCGCGGGAGCGGGCGGTTGATAAATGGCGAGGGGGATATCGCAATCGGGCCCCGGGATCATCGTCTCCGTTATTTCGATGTCCGTTGGCGGCAGGTTGGCGCGCATCTCGCGATTGATCGCTTCGGTCATCTGGCGCGCCAGTGGCGGGTCTTCGCCGACGGCGATATAGCGCTCCGCCGGATACGTGTCTAGGGCATGCAGGACTTCGGGGTCAATCTGGTCGCTGAAGAACATGGCTCGTCTCTCTATTATTCCGACAAAAATTGGCAAGATTCAGCCGCGAAATTCGCGGCTTTCCAGCTAGATCATCCGATGGCGCGCTTCACCGCATCGCGATATTCGGTTCGCATCCGCTTGCTAACCGCCGCTCCGGGCACGGACAATTTCGCGCCGTGAATCATCCCCGGATAAACCTGCAAATCCGTCGGCACGCCAGCCGCCATGAGTCGCCGCGCGTAATCGATGTTCTCGTCACGGAACAAATCCAAGGCGCCTACCGTGACGAAAGCGGGCGGCAAATCGCTGAAATCGGTGGCGCGCGCCGCCGCCGCATAAGGCGAAACCTGGTCCGTGCCGTATTCCGCGCCCAGATACATCTTCCAGGCTGCCAAAGACACTTTTCGATGCCAGACCTTGGGATGCGTAATCTCATGTCCTGATGGTGTGTCATGCTTATCGTCAATCATCGGATACAGCTGCAATTGCAGCTGCAGCTGCGGACCGCCGTGGTCACGATTGTAGTGCGCCAGCCCAGCGGTCAAGCCACCGCCCGCGCTGCCGCCGCCGATAGCGATGCGTTCCCGGTCGATTCCCAATTCATCCGCATTGCCCACCATCCAGTTTAGCGCCGCGAAACAATCGGCGATGCTTTCTTTGTAAGTCGATTCGGGCGCCAGGCGATAATCCACCGAAACGACAGTGCAGCCCGCGCGCTCGGCGAAACCAACACCGTGATAATCTGCGCGCGCCGTGCCTACGATATAGCCGCCGCCATGCATCCACAGCAATCCACCGCGCGGCGCCGGCGTCGGCGGCTGATAAATGACGACGGGAATCTCGCAGTCCGGGCCGGGAAATGAAGTCTCTTCAATCGTTACATTGGTTTTTGGCAGCGCGTCCCGCAGCAGGCGTTGGTATTCTTCCGTCAACTGTCGCGCTCTTGGCGGGTCTTCACCGATGGCGGCAAAGCGCTCAGCCGGCATGAGGTCGACTGCGCCGACAAGTTCGGGGTCGATTCGGTCAATGAATGACATGAGCCCGCTCCCTAGGTTTCACGCGAGAAGAGTCGCACCCTTATGGCGGCTGCCCTTACGATTCGCAATGTTCAGCCGATCGCGCGCTTTAAGGGCTCGAGGTAACCCAAACGCATGCGCTTGCTGACTTCGGCATCCGGCGCCTTCGTTTCCGCGCCGTGATACACCCGGGCGTAAACTTGCAGATCGGTCGCCACGCCCGCCGCCATGAGACCTTGGGCGTAGTCGATGTTCTCATCGCGGAACAAGTCCAGCGCGCCGACGGTGACCAAAGCCGGCGGCAAAGCGCTGAGGTCATTCGCGCGCGTCGGCGCCGCGTAAGGCGACACTTTGTCGCTTCCGAAATCGTCGCCCAAGTACATCTTCCAGGCTTTGACGGACACATCGCGATTCCAGACGGCTGGATAGGTAATCTCGTGACTGGAGGGCGTCTCATGCCTGTCGTCAAGCATCGGGTAAATCAGCAATTGGAATGCCAGATCAGGACCATTGTTATCGCGGCTATACAGCGCCAAGCCAGCCGACAGTCCACCTCCGGCGCTACGCCCGCCAATGGCGACCCGACGCCTGTCGATGCCGAGCTCGGAAGCCTGATCCACCATCCAGTTGAGCGCCGCGAAACTATCCGAGATGATCTCTCTGAAGGTCGCTTCGGGCGCAAGACGATAACCCACCGAGACAACGGTGCAGCCGACATACTCGGCGATTTCAACGCAGCGACTGTCGTCGCGCTCGTCGCCAACGATATAGCCCCCGCCGTGAAACCAGAGCAAGCCCCCGCGCGGCTTCGGACCCGGTGGCTGGTAGATGGCGAGGGGAATCTGACAGTCCGGACCCGGAATCGTCAATTCAGCGATTTCGACGTCTGTCGGCGGCAGGCTGGCGCGCGTTTCGCGGTTGACCGCGTCGGTCATTTCGCGCGCTTTGGGCGGATCATCGCCGATGGCGCGGTAGCGTTCGGCCGTATAGGCGTTGAGCGCGCCGACGATTTCGGGATCGACTTGGTCGATAAAGGACATGAATTCGGCTCCTAAAGAAAATGTGGTTCGCTTGAAATCTTTCTCTAGTTGCCCAAGACTATCGCAGTTGGCAACCGCTGGCAACTTTGTCAGAATAGAGCGGGAACGAAGGGAGATAGGTATGCCGCAGATTGAAGTCATGCTGGACGTTCCGCTGAAAATCGCGGCGGGCTTGGCGAGTGGTCAGTTGGAGCGCGTGGGGGGCGTCATACGAGACGTAGGTAGCAAGCAGGTAGTAGCGTGGCTACGTGAAGGCGGAAAAATAGCTAGCAATTCAAATCTCGCGGGTGGGTTGCTGAAAACTCTAATTGATGTGCCAACAGGTGGAGTCGCATCTGCGGTGGTGGGATTAATTGACACGGCAGTAACAGCACATTCGCACTATCTCATTATGCAGCAGCTGGGACGCTTAGAGACACTGCTTTCAATTTCCACTGGAATCGGCGTGGTGAATCTTGCAGTTTCTTCGCTCTCCCTACCAGTATTGCTTAAACGACTACAAGCGCTCGAAAAGAAGATTGAAGGTCTTTACGAACATGTCGCTGGCGCACATCGAAGTGCGGTGCAAGCTAAACTTAGCGCTGCAATTTCGGCTGCTCAGAACGCGTTCGACATGGAAGGCCCCAGGAACAGAAGTCAGCAGGCACATAATGCCATTGACCGCTTTGGCGAAGTACGTGACTACATTCTGGAAGATATTGAAAGTCTGTTCAAGAGCTCAGAGTCTTTAGAAGACAGAGTGAAAGCAATCGTGCATGCCATGCAAATTGATAGCATGTTAATTCGCTGTTATCTAGAACTAGACGAACTTTCTAGCGCGAGAAGACATTTGAATCACTACGTTGAAAGGTACGAGGCCGACGTTCATGATTTGGTTGGGATATGTCTCGGAGACAATCGCGAAGCGTATTTTCTAGACACTGACAATGTAAGCAAGAAAGATTTGTATCGCTTTGTTGCAATCGAAGACTGGCTTCACCGGAGTGACATAAATTGGACGAATAACGAGTCAGATTCTGCGCTTATGAAAGTCCTAATCAAGTACCGAATTAGTCTTCGTGACAACAACGTTCGTACTAGATCGAATTCCGGAAGCATACGTAAGAACGTGCCTATTCTCAATCGATTGTCAGATCGAAAGCGTGATACACAAGCAAACCTATCACTCCCTGACGGCCTGCTCCAAGCGGAGCTACTCATCGAGAAGCTTGAAGGACTCCAAGGATTTAAGGCTGAACTGGACGCAATTGCTAGGCTGGGAATATCGCATTCAGAGTGGCAACAACAACAGAACGAGGCCCTGGCAATGGCGGAAATTAACCTAGCGGAACACCAAGACTACGTACTTCTCACCGACAGCGAATGGCTTGCTCATCAGTCCGACTCAACCGCCGCCTGAAAACGCGTCAGTCGCCTACCGCCCGCCGAAACCAGTCGCCATGACCGCGCGCGTAATCTGCCGCTGGAAGATGATGTAGACGATCAGCACTGGCGCCGAACTCACCACCGCGCCCGCCATGACGATGCCCTGGTAAGACCAATATTCGCCCAAGAATACCACCAGCCCGACCGGCAGCGTGCGCATTTCATCAGAATTAAGCACGACCAGGGGCCAGGTGAAATCATTCCAGATGAAGAGGAAGGTGAAGATGCCCAGCGTCGCCACCGCCGGGCGCGAGAGCGGCAGGAAGACGCGCCAATAAATGCCGAAAGCCGACGCGCCATCGATGACAGCCGCTTCCGCCAGCTCGCTCGGGATGGCGAGGAAGAACTGGCGCATAAAGAAAACGCCGAAGAAACCGGCCAGCGGCGGCCATATCAGCGCATGGTGCGTGTCAATCCAGCCCAGGGCGCGCATGAGCATGAAACTAGGAATCAGCAGCATGACGCCCGGAACCAGGAAGGAGGCGCCCAAGCCGAAGAAGAGCAACTGTTTGCCCGGGAAGCGCAAGCGCGCGAAGGCGTAACCCGCCATTGAGGTCACCAGCAAGACGCCGATCGTGCTCAAGGTCGTCACGTAGACGCTGTTGAACAGCCAGCGGAATAATGACAACTCTTGCCGCGACAGTTTGGTGGTGAAAATCTCGATGTAATTGTCTAGCGTCGGCTCGGACGGGATAATCTGAACGGGCCACTTCAGGATCTGTTCCTCCGGCATAAAGGATTGACCCACAACCCATACAGTCGGGAAAAGCACGATCAGCAGCAGTATTGTCAAGAATGCGTAGGTGGCTAGCTTGCTCAGGCGTTTGTTGAGGATGTTGCGGCTGTCACTTTGCATAAAGAATCGCTAATACTCGGTATAGCGCCCCAAAAGACGAAATTGAACCAGGGCGAAAATGAACATCACGACGCCGAGCGTCAGCGCCATCGCGCCGGCGTAACCCATGTGATAGTAACTGAATGCGTTGCGATAGATATGCAGGACGATGGTATAAGACGAATAGCCGGGTCCGCCGCCGTTGGTCATGATATAAGGCTGACCGAAGACTTGGATATGCGCGATGAACTGGGTGACGATGATGAATAGCAGCGCCGGTCTGATGAGCGGCAGCGTGACCCGCCACAAGATTTGCCGGCGCCCGGCCCCATCGATGCGCGCCGCTTCGTAAAGCGTTTCCGGCACGGCATAGAGCGCCGCCAGAAAGATCAACATGGGGAAGCCAAAGCCCCACCAGATTGTCGTCAGCGAGAGCGATGGCAGGACCAGATTGGGGTCAGCCAGGTAATCGAAGCCATTATGCCCGAACAGCTCCAAGCCCGCGTTCAGCAAGCCGAAGGGAGCGAGCAAACGACTGAAAATGATCCCGATGACCGAGATGGATAGCACAACCGGCGCGTACATGACCACGCGGAAAACCGTATGACCCAGGCGGATGCTCTTCAGCGCCAGCGCCGCGAACAAAGCCACCACCACATTTCCAACGGTGGTCATCACGGCGAAGTAGAGCGAATTTCCCAAGGCGATCCAGAACAGATCATCTTCCATTATCAGTTGAAAGTTTTCCAAGCCGATGAAGCGGTAAGTCCCGCGCAGCAGCTCCCACTCGACGAAGGCGGTGACGAAGGCGGAGATGACCGGACCCGCCAAGAAGACGAGGAAAAAGCCAAGATACGGCGCCAGGAAGAGATAACCCGCTAGCGCTTCGCGCCGTTTATTGGTCAGCGTCCAGCTAGCGTTGGCTGCTTGGCGTTTCATGCTCAAACTTGAAAGTCATCAGTTTAGCTGAATGTGTGTAGGGGCGAGCCGATGGCTCGCCCACTTGAACCAGCGCATGACTCTGGGCGAGCCAGCTACACCTGCTTGCGCGTCGCGGGAATGCCAGGGCTTGCCAAGGCAAGCCCCTACATGCGTTCATTAACGCAGCGCCCGCCGGATGCGCTGGGCGGCGTCATCCAGCCCCTCTTCCACCGTCTGCTGCCCGGTGAAGATCGAGGAATAGGCGGCCCCCATGATATTCTCGACCTCGGTGAAGCGCTCGGACTGGTATTCGGGAACGCCCTCGGCCGCCATTTGCGTCGTCAAGGTATCGAAGGTCCAGATCAAGTCGGCCAGTTCCGCGTCGCGCAGCGACAGCCGGGCTGAAGGCATGCCGGTCTTGATGCTGTGCTCTCTGGAATTATCGGACAAGAACTGGATCAGGCGCATCGTGGCGTCAAGCACATCCGGCTCTATGTTGGAAGTGACCGCCAGCGTATGCGCCCACATGATGGTCGAGCCGCGTTCGGGACCCAGGCGCGGGTAAGGCCAGAAGGCGATTTGGCCGTCTTCCATGTTGGTGTTGTAGAAGTTGTAGGTCCAAGCGCCGTCAAGGTACATCGCAATGCCGTCATTCAGCATCAGCTCGCCATTCCAGTTGACGCCGGGCAGCGCGTGATGCTCAAAGACCATATCATGGAAGTATTGCACAGCCGCTTTTGCCGCTTCATTATCTATCAGCACCTCTGCTTCTGGAGCGGGAGTCACGACGTCAGTACCCCACTGATACAGCGCTGGCGTCACCGTCACGCGATTCCAGCCGATTGACAGCGGCCATACCGCGATGTTTTCGGCGTCAAAGCCATCGTCATTGGGTGTATTGCCATTTTCGTCCCAGGTCAATCGGCGCAAATATTCGATGAATTCTTCGCCATTCTCCGGCGGATCATCGAACGAAATGCCGGCGCGTTCCAGCAGGCGGGTGTTGACATACAAGCCCGAGCCATAATTGTCGAAGGGCACCGGATAAGTCTCGCCGTCGAAGGAGACCGAGTCCAGCAGCGCCGGGCTGAAGTCATCTTTATCCAGCATGCCAAGGTTAAACATCTGCTCCGCCACCGGCATGATGTGCCCGGTAAGGGCATATTGCGGCACGACTGAATGCCAGAGGGTCATCAGATCAGGTCCGCCGCTGCCGGCGACGATCGCTGCCGAGAGCTTGTCAAAGAAGGTGCCCCATCCCAGGATCTGATAATTGATGGTGACTTCCGGATTCTCTTCAACGAAACGTGTTACCAGGTCGGTCATGGATTGGCCGTCGGGTCCGCCCAAGCCGCTCCAAAAGTTGATTTCAATTTCGCCCGTGCCCAGCTCTTGCACTTCTCCTTCGTCTTGCGCCATGAGCGGCAGCGCGCCGACCAAAAGCAAGATCATGACCGCGAGCAATATACGACTAAGTTTTCTCGTTTGCATTGCAAACTCCTTGTAAACAGCAAATTAGATTCGAGAGGCAGGTAGCTAAACCCTAACGGTTTATACCTTAGCGCCATGAATTTGTCAAAGTTGAGGCTCGCGAATCCCACGCAATCGTTGACAAAGGCTAAGCGCCGATTTATCGTCATAGCCATAAAGAAGCGCATTCTGAATCGCGAGAGACCTGATGGGTGAACGTTTGAGTGGCAAGTCAGCCTTCGTCACCGGCGCCGGGGGTGGCATCGGCCGCGGCATCGCCGAGCAGTTGGCGGCAAACGGCGCCAGCGTGACCATCGCCGAGATCAATGAGAAAACGGGGCGTTCGACCGCCGACGAGCTGCGTCAGGCCGGGTACGAGGCGCAGTTCGCGCGTGTGGACATCCGCTCGGAAGACGACATTGTGGCGGGCATCGCCGCGCACGTGGACCGTTTCGGCGCGCTCGACATCCTGGTCAATAACGCCGGCGCCAATCAGCATTACGACGCTTCGAAGATGACTGTCGACGAGTGGGAGCGCTCCATGAGCCTGAACCTGCGCGGCGCCTGGCTCTGCTGCAAACATGCCCTGCCGATCATGGCGGCGGGTGAAGGCGGCGTCATCGTCAGTATCGCCAGCGTGCACGCGACGATGACCGCCAATAACTTCTTCCCCTACAATGTCGCCAAATCGGGCATCTTGGGTCTGACGCGCAGCATCGCGCTGGATTGGGGACCGCGCAAGATCCGCGCGGTCGCGGTCAGCCCGGGCTGGGTTCGCACGCAGCCAGCGATTGATTTTTTGGAAGCGGCTGACGACCCGGCGGCCGAGGAACAACGAGTCAAAGACCTGCATCCGGTGAAGCGCATCGGCGAGCCGAAAGACATCGGCGCGCTGGTCGCCTTTCTGGCTAGCGACGAAGCGGGCTACATCACAGGCAGCGAAATTGTGATCGACGGCGGCATTTCTGCCCGTTATGCCGGGTAGCCGGTCCACATCAAAATTAGTGGGAGACGCGACGAAGATGAAAATCGAGCGCATCGCCGCCTATCAAGTCGACCTGCCGCTGCGCGAAGGCAGCTACAAATGGTCGGGCGGGAAGTCCGTCGAAGTCTTCGACAGCACCATCGTCCGCGTCGATACCAACAGCGGCATCTCGGGCTACGGCGAAGTCTGCCCGCTGGGTCCCTTTTACTTGCCGGCCTATGCCGATGGCGTTCGCGCCGGCATTAAGGAGCTTGCGCCGCATTTGCTCGGCTTGGATCCGACGCAACTGAGCCCGCTCAATCGACGAATGGAGGCGGCGCTGAAAGGGCACCCCTACGTCAAGACCGGCATCGACATGGCTTGCTGGGACATCCTCGGAAAGGTGACGGAGCAGCCGGTTTGCACGCTGCTCGGCGGGCGTTACGGCGATGACTTCGTTCTTTATCGCGCGATCTCGCAGGGCGCGCCGGAGGAGATGGCGGAGAATGTCGCTGGCTACCGCGCTGAGGGTTACCGGCGTTTTCAGCTAAAGGTAGGCGCAGACCCGCAGATGGATATCGAGCGCATCCGACAGGTGGCTGACTTGCTGGCGCCGAGCGACAAACTCATCGCCGACGCCAACACCGGCTGGCTGATGCACGAGGCGGCGCGCGTGGTCCGCGGCGTTGATGATATCGATGTCTATATCGAGCAGCCCTGCCTCACTTATGAAGAATGTCTCTCGGTCCGCCGCCGCTGCACGCATCCCTTTGTGCTGGACGAAAATGTGGATGGCGTCGACATGCTCCTGCGCGGCCAGGCCGACCAGGCGATGGATGTGGTCAATATCAAGATCAGCAAGTTCGGTGGCTTGACCAATGCGGCGCTGGCGCGCGACCTCTGCCTGGCGATGGGCGTGGCGATGACGATTGAAGACAGCTGGGGCGGCGATATCACGACGGCGGCAATCGCTCACCTGGCGCACAGTACGCCGACTGAATTCCTCTTCACCGCGACCGACTTCAATAGCTATGTCACCGTCAGCACAGCCGAGGGCGCGCCGCAGCGAGATGAGGGGCGCATGGCGGCGTCGACTGCGCCGGGGCTCGGCATCAAGCCGCGCTGGGATGTTCTCGGGGATCCGGTCGTTGACATCAGCTGACAAACCGGCGATGGCTAGAACACGCGGCATCAACATTGAAGATCGGGCGCAGCTCCTCGCCTACCTGCGCGATCGCGAATTGATTAATGACACTGAGCAGCCGGTCGCGCAAATCCTAAGAGGCGGCGTCTCCAATCGCACAGTTTGGGTGGCGCGCGCGGACGGCGAAGATTGGGTGATTAAACAGGCGCTGCCGAAGCTGCGCGTGCAAGTCGAATGGTTTAGCGATCCCGCGCGCATTCAGCGGGAAGCCTGTGGCTTGCGCTGGCTGGGCAAGATCATCCCCTTACATGTTCCCGAACTCTTCTTTGATGACCCCGGCCATCACATCCTGGCGATGACCGCGATTCCACAGCCGCATGAAAATTGGAAGACGGCTCTGTTGAATGGACGAACCGACCGGAGATTAGCCCAATCTTTTGGCCGCTTGCTGGCGAAGATTCATTGCGCGGCAGTCCAATATCCGGAACTGGCGGATGAGTTTGCCGAGCGGCGCTTCTTTGAAGAATTGCGCCTGGAGCCGTATTACGGCTACACAGCAACGCAAGTGACCGAGGCGGCGCCATTTCTGACGCAGCTGATAAAGGACACGGGCGCCCGCCGATTCGCGCTCGCGCACGGCGATTACAGCCCGAAGAATGCGCTCATCTATCGAGAAGGTCTTGTCATTCTCGATTATGAAGTGATTCACTTTGGCGATCCCGCCTTCGATATTGGCTTTTCGCTGACGCATTTCTTGAGCAAAGCGCATCATCTGCCGGCGCGCCGCGGCGCCTTTCTTGAATTGGCGCGCGACTATTGGCGAACGTACAGCGAGGATCTGACAGCGCAACTGCGCGAAAATCTGCGACCTTTCGCCGTCAAGCATACGTTGGCCTGTATGCTTGCGCGCGTCGCGGGCCGCTCGCCTCTGGAGTACCTCGATGCCAGCGAGCGCGAAGGCCAAAAGCGCATCGTGCTAGCGCTGATGAATCAAAACATCAACGACATACCGAGCTTGATAGACGCATTCGGCGTCGAATTGAGGCGCGCTCATGAGTGAGATTGAATCCGTCTCCGCGGTTGAGATACTTGACAGCCGCGGGCGACCCACCCTGCTCGCCTTCTGTCGGCTTGCTGACGGCACACTGGGTCAAGCCTCCGTGCCATCAGGCGCATCGACCGGCGCTGCGGAAGCGCTGGAGCTGCGCGATGGCGATCCGCGGCGTCACGGAGGTTCTGGCTGCCTAAAAGCCGTATCGAAAATCAAGCGCGAGATCAACGATGCGGTTGCCCGGCGCGAATTTGCCTCACAGGCGGACCTGGACCGCTTTCTCGTTGAGCTGGATGGCAGCGCAAATAAAGCGAGTCTCGGGGCAAATGCGATTCTAGGTGTGTCGCTGGCTTTCTGCCGGGCGCAAGCGGCGCGGCGCAAAGCCCCGCTCTACGCGCATTTGGCGCGGATGGCGGGCGTGGCGCCGCGGCTGCCGCAGCCAATGATCAATCTGTTCAGCGGCGGCGCTCATGCTGGCGGGCAAGTCGCGATACAAGATGTGCAGATCGCCGTGCGGAACGCGCAAACGATAAGCCGCGTACTGGAGGTCGCCAGCGATGTGTTTCGCGCGGCCGCCGCGCTTATAGCGGAGCGCTACGGGGAGCGGCTGCTAACGGCGGATGAAGGCGGTTTGGCGCCGGCTTTCGAGTCGTCAGAAGCGATGCTCGGTGCGGCAGTTGCGGCGATTGAGAGCGCCGGTTTCCATCCTGGAGAGGATGTCGCCTTGACGGTCGATGTCGCCGCCTCGCAGTTTCACAGCGACGGGCGCTATCACGTTGATGGCGCAACGCTGGACCGTGAGCGGATGGTCGAGCAAATCGCCACATGGACGCGGCGCTACCCGCTTATTAGTGTGGAAGACGGGCTTGATGAGGCGGACTGGAGCGGCTGGCGCCTGCTCCACGAGCGCCTGGGCGCGAATACGATGATTCTGGGTGACGACTTCCTCTGCACCAATCCCGCGCGGATTCAACGGGCAATTCATTCGAGCGCAGCCAACAGCTTGTTGCTAAAGGTCAATCAGATCGGGACCTTGACCGAGGCGCTGGAGGCGTTGCGCCTGGCGCGGAAAGCCGGCTGGAAGGTGGTCGTCAGCGCCCGCAGCGGCGAAACGGAAGACGACTGGCTGGCGGATTTGGCAGCCGGCTGGGCGGGGGATTTCATCAAGGTCGGCTCGATCACGCAATCGGAGCGCTTGGCGAAATACAATCGTCTGCTTTACCTCGAGGAGATGGATGGGCTGACGCCGCGAGATTGATCGCCAATCGCCGCGTCATGGACTTCAACACTTCGAGGAGAATTTTCATTAGCCCCTTTTTTCCTAGTAGCATTTGCCATTGGTAGACTTATGGCGCTGGTAGCCTTCGGTTACAAGTTGCTCAATTTCTAATCTAGTGAGACCGCGCAATGCCCATCGGAGCGCATATGGCGCTACTGTGTGTTCCTCCTCCTTGTCGCTTCTTGCACCCTCTATGAGGACAGAAAGCTCACACGCATCTCTGATTAAGCCTTCACTGAATTGCGAGGTGCTACAGCCTGCTAATGCCAACGCTATTGCCAATACTGCTATTTTTTTATGCATCATATCCCTCCCTAGCGTTTAATGCGCGTCTATTCGGACATTGCCATCGCCGTCAATGCGCTTAAGGCCTGCGCGCGAGTCAAAGAAAACGACATTCATCTCTACCTCGCGCGATTCGCCCGGCTGCAGGGTTAGATGGGAGCCAGTCTTTTCCATCACCGCGCTCAAGCCATGCCCGGGGATTGAAGACGCCGGCTCAATGGCGATGACATAAGCGCATTTGTAAAAGGGGAAGCCGGGCGATGAATTCAACTCTTGCCAGAACCAGGCGTAGGGAAATACATCCTTGTCCCAGGTGAAACCAATCCCGAAGCCCAGGTCTCGATTGGTAATGCTATACCAACCGGACTCAAAGTCTTTCAGATAACCGAGCAAGTCGCGCGGCTGATTTGGCGGCGGGATCGTCGACAGATCGAGCGAGCCAGCCAGAGGCCAGTTGTATTCAGTGCCCAAGGCCAAGGGATTGGCGGCGCCCGCATACTGATCATCGGATTCCAAGACGCGCGCGTCGGTATCGATGACGCAATGCTCGCTCAGAAATGGCGCGCCGAAAGCCGGATGGTGGCTCCACATGCAATCCATCGGCTCGCCCGCATGGTTGGTAATTCGCTCGCGGATTCGCATGATTGGGCAGCGGGCCTCCAAACGCATCCAACGCTCAATCGTATAGGGGCTGCGCGACAAACGCGCGCTCAGCCTTACCTCAATCGCTGCCGCCGATTCCTGCAACACCTCGTAGTCCCAGGCTTTCATTGAAGCTGCGCCGTGGTAGCCCAGTTCAACGCCCTTGTAGGTATTGGCGAAGCCGCCATTCGGGAACAGCACCTGCCAGCCGCCGGCATAAGCCTCCAGCCAGGCGGTTATCGAGTCGCTGGCGGCGTGGAAGCCGCGCGCCGCTTCCTTCAAGCCCCAAGGCGACTTCCACATGACATCCGTATCTTTTGGCTTGTAAATCAGACGATAGATATCGGCGCCCTTGTCCAGCAGTACCGTGGTTGAGATGAGGTCATTTTCGATTTCGAGCGCGCGCATCGTTCGGCCGAGGATGCGCTCGCTTGCCTTACACGCCATTGTTCGCCATCCCCGCTTAGAGCTGAATCGTCAAGCCGCCATCGGCGACAATCGCGGCGCCGGTGACAAATGACGAGGCGTCGCTGCACAAGAATAGCGCCACCTGCGCCATTTCCTCTGGCTGCCCAACGCGCCCCAGGACATGCAGCCCGCCCCACTCTTTGATTGCGCCGTCGGGATCGTCAGGCTGCATTTGCTCGGCGGCGAAACGCAGCAGGGGCGTTTCAATCGAACCGGGGCAAATGCTGTTCGCCCTGATATTGTCGCCCGCGTGGTCAATCGCCATCGTGCGCGTCATCGCGATAACTGCGCCTTTGGAGGCGGCGTAAGCGGCGACATTGGGCTGGCTGAACAAGCCCTGCACTGAGGCCACAGTGACGACAGCGCCGCCGCCGCGCTTTGCCATCTCGGGAATACAGTACTTCGCCGCCAGGTAAACGCCCTTCGCGTTGACAGCGAGGGTACGGTCCCAGGTGTCCTCATCGGTGCTGACCACCGTGCCGTAAGTTTGGATGCCAGCGCTCGCCACCAGATAGTCGATGCCGCCGAAAGCAGCGACAGCCGCCTGCGCCATCCTTTGCGCGTCAGCCGCGTTGGATGCATCGGCGACGACAGCGTGGCAATTGCCGCCGAGCGCGCGCAGCTTCTCCGTCCGCTCATTCAGCGCGCTTTCGTTGACATCGCTGAGCAAGACGCTCGCCCCTTCCCCGCTGAACGCATCGGCGGCGGCGCCTCCGATGCCAGTCGCGGCGCCAGTTACAACGGCTATCTTGTCCTTGAATCGCATGTCAACCTCCTTATACTGTGAACGGCGCCCAGTTCGAGAGAATTGTGACATATCAGCAGCCAAATGTCGAAT
Source organism: Chloroflexota bacterium (assembly GCA_028875185.1). Lineage (GTDB taxonomy): Bacteria > Chloroflexota > Anaerolineae > Aggregatilineales > Phototrophicaceae > UBA6055. Next base: position 17,003 of record JAPPFH010000063.1, read on the forward strand.
GCCGAGAACATGGGGAGTGGTGAATTATTGATAGCGCGACAAACCCCAGGATTTCCCTTTAGAGCAATTCTGGCTAGAATCCAGCGCATGGCTAAGAACGATCACGGCAGCAGAAACGCTTTCAACATTACGAATCCTGCGCGCTATCGCTGCCAAATCCACCATTACCATCGCAAACTCTCGCGCTTATACCTCAGCGTTTATCAGGGCCCGCGCGATGAGCCGGCCTTTTACCTGCTCTTCGCCGATGTCGCTTACATTGACGCGCCGATGAGTTGGCTCGGCGCCGAATTCAATATCGCCGCGCGTGATGAATGCATCGCGCTCATGCTTGAAATTGGCTTGGTGGGCGAAGCAATTCGCCAGTTTCCTGAGGCTTACGCGCCGATCACCGAATACGCCCGTCTGTATCGCGTCCGGTCAGTCCACAGCGAGATCCGCATCATCGCCAGCAGCGGGTCGATTATGCGGGCGATTCCCGGCGACATCCAGTGAGGCGCCGGCGGAAGCCAAGTCCGCGCCTGTGAGCAATATGCCGGGCGACGCTGTATCGTCTGATGGACTTCCGCGCTGGGAGTGGTGAATTACATTGATAGCGCGACAAACCCCCATCCCCCGGCCCCTTGCCCCCACAAGGAGGGA
>JAPPFH010000018.1 GCA_028875185.1 Chloroflexota bacterium
TACGGGCTTTTGAAGTCCCTCCCTCATTTTGGGGGAGGGATTTAGGGTGGGGGAATCGAGTAATATATCAACACATTCACCACACCCACAAAAACGGGCGAGGCAGCGCCTCGCCCCTACATTTCCTGATTATGTTGGGAATTGCTCTCGCCCGCAGCCGCTTATTCCGCGCAAGCCAAGCCAGCCAGAAATTCTTGCTGGAACTCCATGCCCGCCGGGGAGGAGAGGACGCGCACGATGATCTGCGTGACGAGGCCGGCCGACGCGCCGACTGGCAGCACGTTGTCTTCTACGTACGCTTTCAGCCGCGGCATGTCGTCCAGGGACAGCCCGGTCGCCTCCAGGCGCGCCAGCACTTCGGCCTCGGACATGAGGCTCGCGCCATCTTCAATGATTCTCCCGGCCATGTCCATCAAATCGGCGGAGATTTCCACGCCCAGGTCCGCAGCGGAATCCAGGTTGATGCCGACGCCCATGCTGGTATGGGAATGAATGGCTGTGTTGGCGATATCGATGTCGCCGTTCAAATGACCCACGAGAATGCGCCCGGCGCGGATGCCTTGCTCGAAAAGCAGGTTGTAACCGGCGGTGACCGTGGCGCCCACAGCAAAAGCCTGCATATTCGCATGGAAGATGGGGATGCCATATTCATTGGCGACGGCGAGGATAGCAGGCAAGCCGCCCAGCGTCGTCTGATCAACCGGAAGCAGAATGGCCGCCGCGCCTTTGTTGACGAGGCTCTGGGTCGCCGCGCGCAAATCGGCGAGGCCCGTCACGGAAGCTTGCTCGACGGTCAGCCCGATGGCCTCGCCGCTGGCTACGATCGCCTCGGCGCCGGCAACGCTGCTGGCTTCAGCCGGGTTAAAGATGGTGCCAATAACTTGCAGGTCCGGGTCTTGAACGAGCAAGAGCGGCAGCACTTCGTCATAAGGCGTACTCGCTTCGGCGCCGGCGACATGGGCCGGTTTTTCGCAGGCGGATTCAGCGATGCCGGCCGCGGCCGCGTTAAAGACGGCGGCAAAGATAATGGCTGGCGGGTCGTCCATATCGCTGGTGGCGTTAATCGCGACTTGCGTCATCGGCGTCGACAGCGTGACGAGCGCATCAGCGCCTTGGCATTGTCGACGACGAAGGCGGCATTGGCAAACTCAAAGGCGGCGTCGCCCCAGACGATGTTGATGTTGTCGCCCTCCAGGGGAGCGCGACCAGCCAACTCAGCCCGTTCGTCCGCGCTGATGTATTCATAAGCCTCCAGCATATCCAGCACGCCGGATTCAGTGGAAGAGATATCTTGGCTCAAGGCATTGCCAAAGCGCAGTATGGCGACAGTCGGCTTGTCATCGTCCGCCGACGCCGGAAAAACAAACAGCAAGGATGTGAGGAAAACGCTGACAAAAGACGCCTGATCATCTGAACAACCTCCTCTATATGGACGGGTCGCAGCGTGGGCGACCGCGAGCCTGTTGCTGAACCGCGAAATTAGACACTCCCGTAGCTAAATTGTAGCGAAACATTGCGCGCAATCACAGTGGCTGACAAAAGCGGGAGTGGTGAATGTGTTGATATATCCCTCGATTCCCCCACCCTAAATCCCTCCCCCAAAATGAGGGAGGGACTTCAAAAGCCCGTAATTCCTTGAATAACTCCCCTTCCCTCCTTGTGGGGGGAAGGAGCTCAGCGCAGCGGGACGCAAGGCATTTTGCGTGAGCCGCCGCCATGCAGCGCGAGAGTCTACATTGCCTAATTTTGTCGGGAATTTCACTCGCCCGCCGCGTCCAGCGCCGCTTGCTGCTCGGCGATCATTGCGTCAGTGCATTGCAGGCTGGCGAGGAATGCCATATCCGATTCCCGCGTTTGTTCTTGAGGGACGACGACGCCACGCTGTCTATTGGCTCGCGCAACTTCTGTAGAGCGGCGCCGCTCGAGGCGGCCGTCGTCTATGACGACGATTGCCTCTTGCATCAATTCGTCGGCAATTTCAACTCCCTGCGCAGCAGCTGAATCGAGATTGAGGCCGAGCCCGGTCCCTGTCGCGATATGAATGCCCGTGTCGCTGATGTCAATTTCCCCATCCAGGTATGCGGTCAGCATGATGCCCACATTGACTCCAGACTGATTGAAACGCGAATAGCCAGCGCCGATGGTCACGCCAAAATATACCACCGAGCGGCTGCTGGGATAAAAAACTGGCGCGCCGCTTTCATTTGCGATGGTCACAATGATTGGCAGCCCTCGCGTCGTCAGGCTGTCTATAGGCAGCACAATAGCTTCAGCCCCTTTTGATACCAGGCTATCCGCGGCGGCGCGCAAATCGGACAATGATGTGACGCCGTTGACTATCACGGATAATCCTCGTTCGTCCGCGATTTCTACAATGCTCTCAACGCCATAAACGCCGCTGGCTTCCGAGGTATTGTAAATAGTGCCGATGACGCTGATATCCGGATCCTGCGTTTGCAGCACATCCATAAAAGCCGTGTAGGAAGTGACAATTTCCGTACCCGTGACATGATCCGGTTTGATGCAAGCGGCGTCAGCGATGCCCGCGCGATATGGATTGTGAACTTCGGTGAAAAGAATGGCCGGCGGATCTTCCATATCCAGCGTCGCGTTGACCGCGCCCAAGGTAACAGACGCTCCAATAGTCACCAGCACATCCGCCCATTGGTCAAGAGCGTCATCCACCATGACCGATATAGCCGGGAAATCGAAAGCGGCATCGCCCCAGATAATGTTAACATGCTCGCCTTGATGATCCACACGTTCTTCAAGGATGCAGTTCTCGTCCGCCGAGATGAAGCCATACGATTGCAGCGTATCCAGAATAGCGCCTTCAATGATCGCCATATAGGGCAGGGAGCCAAAACGCAATATGGCGATGGTTGGCTTGTCGGCTTGCGCCATTGCCGCTGGCGCTATCAGCAGCGACATGGCAAACAAAATCAATAGAAATATTCTGAATATAACCGATCGTCTCTCCGAAAAGAAATTTGGACAGCAGTGAAAAACGTGTTCCTTGAAGCCAGTCTAACACAGTTTCTTTCAAGCTATTCCCATTAAGACGAAACACGGCGCTGCTGCGGCGAAGCTCGCGAGTTCCCATATGGGATTGCCGTCCAATCTGCGTCATAATGCTTTGGGAAAGCGAAACGAAAGAGACGACATTGAGCGACATCCAGCGGATAGGCGTGCTCGCCCATCCCTCGCGTCCCGATACCCATCCGGTGGCGCTTAATATCGCTGTGACGCTCTGCCAGCGCGGCATTGAACACTGGGTCTATACCGATTGGGATGAGGGCAGCGTCGCGCCTGATGTAGCATGCGCCGATGTGGTCATGGCTATCGGCGGCGACGGCGCCATGCTGCGCGCCGCGCGCGTCTGCGCTGAGTACGAGGTGCCGGTGCTGGGCATCAACATGGGCTGGCTCGGCTTCCTCACCGAGATCGAAAAACCGGAGGACTGCGAGACCGGCCTCGAAAAACTGTTGGCGGGCGATTACTGGATCGAAAAACGCATGATGCTGCAAGCGACCGTGCTGGAAAACAAGCAGCGTCCAATCGCTACTTTCCGCGCGCTCAACGACGTGGTCATCAGCGGCAGCGTCTTTGGTCGGATGGTGCAGATCGCCACTTACATCGACAAGCACTGGGCGACCACCTACAACGCCGATGCCATCATCCTGTCGACGCCGACCGGCTCAACAGCTTATGCCTTGGCTACTGGCGGACCGATCCTGCCGCCAGAGTTGCGCAATATCCTGCTGGCGCCGATGGCGCCTCACTTGAGCATGGACCGCCCGATCGTGCTCGCGCAGGGCGCGGTCGTTGATATCGAGCCAACGCGAGAGAATCGACATCCGGTGGTGTTGACGGTCGATGGCCGAGTCGCCGCCGAATTGGAATCGAATCAGCATATTTGCGTTCGATCAGCCGAGCCGGAAAGCCTGTTCGCGCGCCTGCGCGATCGCAACTATTTCTATCGCTCGCTGCTCGATCGCATGGAGCCGCGCATCAACCGACTTGCGCCGCGCCGCATGACCTTCTAAGTATGAGATTCCCCGGTGCTATGTTCTTATGAATGCTATTGATTCGATTTACTATCTGCTCGAAACTCGTAAGGCTTGTATGGTACAGGGGTTAATTGCCGCGCGTTTTCTACCCCATCCCCCCAACCCCCTTCCCCAGCGAGCTAGGGAAGGGGGAGGAACTTCGCCGAGACCAAGGTATTGCGATTTCACATTTACCCTTAACCGAAATACCCTAACTTCGCCGTCAAGTCACCCTTCCCCAGTTGACTGGGGAAGGGACGGGGAAGGGGTAGAACCGATCGTTTTGGTTACAGGCATCTTCAGTTACGGACAAGCCTTGTAGAGGCTACCTACCAGTTCGCCCGCCGGGGATGGGGTAATCAACATGGATGACGACATGTCCAAGTCCACGCTTGAAAGCGAGATTCATTATTGCGCGAAGCACCCGCAGCGCGATACCGAATTGCGCTGCAACCGCTGCGAACGCTATATGTGCATTGATTGCGCCGTTCGCACGCCAGTAGGTTACACCTGCCGCGAATGCGTGCGCGGGCACGAAGACAAGTTCTTCGAGGGCAGCGTCCTTGATTATGGGCTGGTCGCGGCGACCTGCGCCGTCGGCGGCGCGCTGACGGTTTTCGCGCTGACGCTCGTCGGCGGCTTCTTGATTCTGGGTTTCATCGTGGCGCCAGCCATCGGCGGGACGGCGGCGCAAATCGCCCTCCAACTCAGCGGACGGCGCCGCGGGCGCTACAGCGGCTATGTCGCCGCGGGCGGGGTGCTGGCGGGCGGCGTCGCTTCGGCGCTGCTGCTGGCCGGCGGCTTGGGTTTATTCACCCTGCTCTACCTGGCGCTGGCGACCTCTGCCGCCTACGCGCGTTTCAAGGTTTCAATATAGCGCTATGCTCGAAGAACTGCGCATTCGAAACTTCGCCGTAATCGACCGGCTCGAGCTCCAATTCGGCGCCGGCTTCAACGTCATCACCGGCGAGACGGGCGCGGGCAAATCGATTCTGATTGACGCGGTGCAGTTGCTGCTGGGCGCGCGAGCCGACCCCGACATGGTGCGCGCGGGCGGCGAGCGAGCCATCATCGAATGCCTAATCAAGTTGGATTCAAAAACGCGGCGCAAGATCTTGGCGCTTCTGCAGCGCGAAGATCTGATTGATGAGACCGACCCGGACTACCTGACGCTGATGCGCGAAATTCGGCGGCGCGGGCGCTCCACGGCGCGCGTAAACGGGATATCCGTGCGCAGCGAGCTGCTGGCTGAAATCGGGCGCGAGCTCTTCGATATCCATGGGCAGAGCGGGCACCTCTCGCTCTTTCGTCCGCGCCACCACATCGACTTGCTCGACCGCTACGCCGATCTGCTGGACCTGCGCGCCGGCCTCGGGCAGCTCGTCACTGAACTGACAAATGCGCAAGCCGAGATGCGCACCCTGCGGGAAGACAAAGAGGCGCTGCAACGGCGAGCGGACCTGCTGCGCCACGAAGTCGACGAGATCCTAGCCGCCGATCTCGATAGCGATGAAGAGGAAGGCTTGCTAGCGGAACGCCATCGCCTGGCCAATAGCGAGCAGCTTGCCACCCTGGCGGCGGAAGCGGCGCAGCTTCTCAATGGCGATGAGCGCCGCGGCCGGGCAGGGGCGGTCGACAGCCTGATGGGCGTGGCGGCGGCGCTGGATAAGCTGGCGCAGATTGACCCTGATTTGAGCGACGATTACGATCTGGCGGAAAACCTGGCGCAGGCGGCGCAAGAATTGGCGCTGACCTTGGCGCGTTACGCCGGCGACGCCGAGTATGATCCGCAGCGGCTGAACGAATTGGAAGAACGGCTGGAGCTGATCCGCGCGCTGAAGCGCCGCCACCGCGTCGATAGCGTCGACGAAATCCTCGCTTATGCCGCGCGCGCGACAAACGAACTCGAGAACATTGAACAAAGCGATGAGCGACTCGCCGAATTGCAGAAGCGCGAGGATGAATTGCTGCGCCACATCGGTGATATCAGCTCGCGTCTGAGTCAGGCGCGGGCGGGCGCCGGCGCATCCTTGAGCGCCGAGGTCGTGCGCGAATTGGCCGACTTGCGAATGGAGCGGACGCAATTTGAAGTGCTGCTGGCGCAAGCGGAGCACCCGGCCGGCTGCATCATCGGCGACCGGCGCTTTAAGTTCGATGGCGCCGGCATCGACGATGTCGAATTCATGCTGAGCGCCAACCCGGGCGAACCCCTGCGCCCGCTGGCAAAAGTGGCTTCCGGCGGCGAGGCGGCGCGCATCATGCTGGCGCTGAAACGCGTGCTGACCGCGGCTGACCAAACGCCTATTCTGATCTTCGACGAAGTTGATCAAGGCATCGGCGGGCGGATTGGCGCGGTCGTCGGCGAGAAACTTTGGTCGCTCTCGCAGGCGCATCAGGTGCTCTGCGTGACGCATTTGCCGCAGTTGGCGAGCTACGCCGATGAGCATTTTCAGGCGCAGAAGGAATTGAGCGGCGGTCATGCGGCGACGGCGGTGGCGCCGCTGACGAACGACGATGAGCGCATCCGCGAACTGGCGGCGATGCTGGGGGCACCCAGCGCGGCTGGGATGCAGAGCGCGCGCGAGATTCTGGCGCGTGCGCGGAAGGGGGCATTGCGATGAGCATACCAAATTACAATTGGTTGCAGAGGCGTCTCTAAAGCAGACACCCCTGCAATCAGTTGATTAAGTTCCTGACCGAAGCGCTCGTGCAACTATGTATTCAACCGCAGCCCTTACTGTTTGCGATTGACTAACAAGCGTATTCTTGCCTACTGTCAGCATGCCAGCTTTCCGGAATAAGCAGTCTTCCGACTCCACGTCGAAATCTGCGTCCTGAAACCAATTCGCCAGTTCATCGCTCGTCCGCCCGAGTTCATCCCAGCGATAGTAGCACCCTGCCAGCAATTGAATTGCCGTAACGCTGTACGCAAAATAGTGCGGTCGGTTCTTAGCGACAAAGTCTTCCTCCAATTCAATGGAGCAAAGTTCTGCGTATTCTTTGCGCGCCCTTGGCAGGAATTCGTCCGCAAACAGGATCCCGAGGTCTATCAAATCTTCATACTTGTGCTCAGCCTCAAGGATGCGAGCGCGACTCGCGCGCCCACCATATCCAAAGTTCAACACCTTTAGGCATCTAGCTAGCTGGTTGATTGATAGCAAGCAGTTGCTATTGCGCCCGGGCGTCGTACGTTCCATCTCTACCCTGTCCGCTAGCAACTCACTTCGGCCTAGCTCAACGAGTTCAACTGCCGCTCGATTAAAGGGATCGCGGTCGTCAAATCGCGTCTTTGTGACTGCGTCGATGTTACGCGTCTGCGCCAAATCTGAGAACATTCGCCGCAGGCTTTTTGTGTTGGCTTCCTCATACAGTACAACTGGGATGGACATATTATCAAGCCGCGAGAGCTTCTGATGTAGATTTACAAGACTCCTGCCATTACTTGGCGAGAGGTCTTTTGCCGATTGGATTTCTTGGCGCAACCGGTCGCGTACCGCCTGTACCGCCATTCGTCTGTGTTGCCCATCTAGGATCATTATGCTACTCGTACCGCCGTCGAGAGAAATGCGAACGAATCCGAGCGTTGCTGACGACTGGCCATCGTCTTCTTCGTACGCGATGAATTCGATTGCATCCGGATCAATGCCCAACAGAATTGAACCGAGCACCCAATCCTCAATGTCGTACATGTACTCAGCAATACGCTTCGAATGCGCTGGATGAAAGCGGCGGTTGGCTTTGTCAATTCGTTCCGTGTTGACAAAATTGGGGACGTTGCTGTCCAAAGTGCCTAAGGCCATCACAAGCGAATAAGCAGTTCGCCCGCCCTGCTGATACTTCTGCGCATCAAATTCCAGATATTGCTTCTGACTTCTGTTGCGTACTTTGACCATTTGGCCCTCCTCTTTTTTAGTCTACAATTACAGTCTAAATCACATTCGTGCGTAACACAATGTCTTATCTGAGATTAACGTGTTATTTAATCTGTTCTTAACAATTACAATTTTATCAGCTCACGGCATGTAGACTTGGTTAATGTAAGATTCCCGCCCAGCCCCTCGTCCATAGGACGAAGCGAATCCGCGGGAGGTAGGACCATGTCCCAGCAACAGGATGGCGACCAACTGGACAAACTCGTAGATTTCATCGCCAACGCGCCGGCCGATCCAGCGCTCATCAAAATGGACTGTAACGACTGCTGCGAGAATATTACGCGGCTGGCTGAGCAAGTGGCGAACGGCGCCGACCTCAACGAAATCTGGCCCGAGATGCAGAAATTCATGCAGTACTTTGGCGATTGCCGCGAAGAATTTGACGCACTGGTGGCGGTGATCCGGCAAGAAAAGGCGCTCGAAGGCTTTGACTTCTCCGCTTTGGAATAAGCCTCATTTCTAGCATTTCTTAATCAACAGACAATCGAAGACGAGGCAGAACAGATGAAGAAGGAACGCGTTGTCATCATTGGCTCGGGACCGGCTGGCTTGACCGCCGCCCTTTACACCGCTCGCGCCCAGCTAGCGCCCGTGGTCATCGCCGGGGCGCAGCTTGGCGGGCAGGTCGCCATCACCCATGAGATCGAGAATTATCCCGGCTTCCCCGATGGCTTGAGTGGACCCGAATTGGTCGAGCGTATGAAAGAGCACGCCGAGAACTTCGGCGCGAAAGTCGAGTTCGACTTGGTCGAGAGCGTCGACTTCAGCACGGGCTCGCCCTTCCATGTCAAGACCCTGGGCGAAGAATACCTGGCCGACGCCGTCATCATCACCATCGGCGCCGACCCACGCAAGCTGGGTGTGCCGGGCGAAGAAGAATTTACCGGCGCCGGCGTCAGCTATTGCGGCACCTGCGATGGCTTCTTCTTTCGCGGCAAGGATATTGTCGTGGTCGGCGGCGGCGATTCGGCGCTGGAAGAAGGCATCTTCCTGACGCGCTTCGCCAATAGCGTCAACGTGATACATCGCCGAGACGAGCTACGCGCCGGCATCCAATTGCAGACGCGCGCCTTCAACAACGAGAAGATCAGCTTTACCTGGAACTCGGTGGTCGAGGAGATCATCGGGGGAGACAATGGCGGCGTCAATGCGGTGCGCTTGAAAGACACCGTTACCGGCGAGGACAGCCTGCATCCGACCGACGGCGTCTTCATCTTCATCGGGCATGACCCCAACAACGCCGTCTTCGGCGACCAGATCGCGCTGAACGAGAACGGCTACATCATTACCGATCAGCGTTATCGCACCAATGTGGAAGGCGTCTTCGCCGCTGGCGAGATTCAGGATGAGATTTGGCGGCAGGTAGCGACATCCGTCGGGCAAGGCACATCCGCGGCGATGGCGGCCATCCAGTGGCTGGAGGAGCACGAAGCAGAATTGCAGGAGCTGGAGGCGGCGCCGGCTTAGACGGGCCAGATCTTGTCCCATGCTTCAAGCCAAGTGTCGGCGCGGCTGATTAATTTCATCGCCGGCTGATCCAGTTCAACATCGGCGCGGAGCACGTAGTTCATCATCGTGTCGTAGTGACCAAACTCGTATGTAATGGTCACGGGCGACGCCGGCGCGTAAGGCGCAACCGCGTTCTTGTCCTGCAGCGCTAGATAGGCGCCTTCTTCGATCATTTCACGGGCGCGCTGGGGCGCAATTTGGCGCGCGGAATACTTTGTTAGCCCTTGTTTCACCGCCACAGTCGTCAGCCCGGCGCCGAACAGGTCGGTCGCTTCGCGGCAGACGGCGACATCTCCGGTGACCAGCAGCACGGGGCAGCCGTAGTGCCCGCAGAGCGCCCCGTTAACGCCGACCTCGCCCACCAGCTCATCGTTGAACCAAAGATTGCGGCACTGCGCCGACGAGATTGTGTGCGCCAAGACGCCATCCACCACATTGTTGCGCGCGTGGTAGCCTACCATTAGACAGGCATCCACACCCTGCTCCAGTGGGACTCGGTAGTCGGTCCAGGTGTGATGGGCGACATATTCGCAAGCCGGGTCAAGCTTATTTTTGAGCAGGGAGTTGTACCGCCAATCACCGCCCGCGTTATGGCCATCAATGACGATGATTTCGCTGGCGCCAGCCCGCGCCGCGCCGCGAACCGCCGCATTGACCTCAGCCGTGTACAGCTCCCGTCCTTCCGGGTAGCCGGCTTTGCCGCCTCCAACCTGATCCCAATTGACGATCCCGCTGACGCCTTCCATGTCGCACATGATCAAGATTCTCATCATTCCGCCTTTCTATGCTGATTCAGAATCTGATCCGATAATTGTACCGTAGCGCGCGCATCGGCTCAGGCTCATCCGGAGGCTCTAGTCGCTACATGCCGGCTATTCGATTACCAGAAGCGCGTGATATGAAACCTGAGACACTCGAATCGAAAGCGTGTCGCCCGCCTGCTCCCAAGACACTGCTGTCTCGTCGCCAAATGCGGACACCGCCGTCGCTGGCGAATCAAGCTCAAGGTCGACGGCGACATCGACACTCGGAATCGTCTCATTGATCGGCAGGCGGATCTCGTCTCGTATGCTGTTCACCAAATGAATCAGCGTCCGCTCGCCCTGCCTGAAAGCGGTCACGGCGAGGACATCGCTGGCATTGCTGACGCGCACGGGCGGCTTCTCCCGCGCCGTCCATAGAAGCGCGTCGGCGATCAACCGGCGGAAATCGGGGACGCCGAATTCGAGGTAGCGGACGCCGATCGGCGTGGTGAAAAGCACTCGGCGTCCCTTATCCGCTTCATGTGTGAGAACAACCGGCGGTCCCAGGTCATCGCTCAGGGGACCATAGTGTACTTCAGAAGCGCCGTGAATCGTGGCGACCGGTTTCGCGCCCCCCGCTTCCACTCCGACTTGCATGCCCACAGTCGGTATGCGTTTGCCCGCCCGAATCGCTGTCGGCAGCGCGTGAGATTCTTCAACTCGCATGTAGATGTCAAGCTCGAATGCCAATTTATCGCCAGTGTAATCGACGCCGAAGAGCGCGGCAAAGTCATCGGCTTCGGCGCGGCGCCCGGTCGCGTCGTACATGCCGGCTTCGTAGGAGCCAATCACGCCGCCGCCGGCTGCGGCATAGGCGCGCACAGCCGCCTTGGCTTCGGCCGATAGACTGCTGGCGTTGGGAAGGATCAGCGCTCGATATTGCTCAATGCCTGCGAGCAAGTCCGCTTCGGTGATGACATCAAAGAGTATCTTTTCTTGCAGCAGCGCCTTGGCGAATCCCTTGAGCTCGCCCCGATGCGAGGGCGCGCCTTCGCGATTCTCGAAGCGCTCTTCTGTATTGCCGGAGTAGAGCAGCGCGACGTACGGGATGCTGACGCGATTGCGCAAATAGGGCGCCAGCGACTTCGCTTCGCCGAAGCGAGCATAAACATTGTCCCAGGCATCAACATCCACGCGGTCGGGATAATAGCGCGCGAAGAGCGGCGACGCGCTGTTCGCCAGCAGCTCGGCTACAGACAAGCGCAGTTCCGTTTCGCTCAAGCCATAGAGATCAAATGGCGATTGCGCCATCATGCTCAGCACGAGAATCTGCTTGCCTTTGGCGATAGATTGAACATAGCGCAAGGCGACGCCATACCACCATAGCGGCTCGCGCACACTGGCGCGGTAAAGCTCCATATGTACGATATCGGCAAGGTCCGCCGTGCGCGCCACGTCATCGCCATGCGCCATCGGCACATGCCATGCGGCGCCGAAGCGCTCGTGATACCAGGAGAAAAGCGGCGGCGAGCCAGACAAGTAATACTTGTCGCCACTCAATGACGCCAGCGGAAAGGCGCCCTGAAAGTAGACGCAGCGCTCAACGCTCTTGGCGACATCGTAAAGCGAGCGGCGCCAAGCAGCGATCTGGTCGAAGCGCCAAGCGATGAATTTCTGAAATACCGGATCGTCCCAGCGTTCCACCGTCGGCAAGGGAACCCCGAACTCCGCCTCAAACGCGCGGCGGCAGGCCTCGCTAGCCGACCAGCTCTGAAAGCTGGGCTCATCAAAGTAGAAGCCGTCGACAGCGTAATTCTCGGCGATCTCTTTCACAATTGAAGCGAAGTATTCGCGGTAGGGGCTCAGCGGATCCATCGCCACCGAGTTGAAATTCTCATCCCAAGCGGTGACCCGTCCATCGGCTTTGCGCTGCGCCCAATCGGGATGCGCGAAGTAGAGATCGCGGTTGCCCCAAATGGAAGCCAGATAAGCGACCGCTTTCTGACCATTGGCGTGCGCCGCGTCAATCGCCTCCGCCAGCAAGTCGCGTCCGCCCAAGCCGGGATAATGCGGCGCGATACGACTCTGATAGAAAGCCGTGCCACCCGGATAATAGCCCGTCGAAAAGACATTTAGCGTGTTCGCGTGCCCGCGATGGGTCTCGTCGACGATGCTCTTGACATCAATCGTCGCTACATCAGCCGCCGGGAATTCCAGCGTGACGGCGCGGATCTGTTCATCCCACCAGTTGCTCATGTTTGCTCCTCTCCTAATGGCCATTGTCACATCGCTGACGCATCACATCCGATTTACGCGGGCGCGCCACCAGTTCACCCCTCCCTCTTTATGGGAGGGGTTTGGGGTGGGGGGTCAAGACGCGACGCCGCACCAATCCACCGCCATGCGCGCCAGGACACGCGCGCAATCGATGACTTGCTCGAATTCGATGTATTCGTCAGTGCTGTGGATCATGGCGCCCGAAGGCCCAAAAAGCACTGAAGGCGTATTCCCGTAAAGCACGGGCAGGCGCAGATCGCAGCCGCCAGCGCCATCCACCTGCGCATCGCGCCCGGTGACGGACTTGGCGGCCGCCTTCAGCGTATGCACCATCGGATGATTCGGGTCGATTTCGGCGGCGTCAAACCACAAGCCGAACCATTCAATCGTAAGCGGGCGCTCCCTGAACCAGGCGTCCTTCGCCGACCACTCGAGAATATATTGGCGGAAGTCCTCTTTGACCTGATGGATGTCTTCGCCCGGCAGGCATTCGATGGTGCCTTCCAGCACCGCTTGCGAGGCGACCGTCGAGGGCCATTCCCCCGCTTGTATCTTGCAGATGCCAGTGGGCACTTTGGTATCGTAAGCGTCGTCGTAGAGCGGATGCGAAACGACCGATTCGCGCATGATGGAGTAGGCTTCGACGGCGTGAAAAACCTCAAAAGCCTTGGTGATCGGATTGGTCAGCTGATGCTTGTATTCGACGCCGCCTTCTTCGCCGGGCACAGTGATGCGGAAAAACTGCGCGCCACGATTTGAGACGGAAAGGCGATCCATGCCCGTCGGTTCGGTGAAGATGCAGGCGTCGGCGTTGTACCCGCGCAGGACGGTCGCCAATGTGCCGTTGCCGCCCGATTCTTCATCGACCACGCAATCGACTATCAGGTCGCCCGCCAGTCTAATGCCCGCCGTTTGCAGCGCGAGCACGGTAAGCACGTTGCTGACAACGCCGCCCTTCATATCGGCGCTGCCGCGCCCGTAGACTTTGCCATCGACGAAGGCGCCGCTCCAGGGTCCGCGCTCCCAGAGTTCGGGCGGTCCGATCGGCACGACATCGACATGCCCGTTCAACTTCAGCGACTTGCCGCCGCCGGCGCCGCGGTAAATGCCGACCACATTGGGGCGCTCGGCGTATGACCAGCCGGTGGGCACATAAGCCGGATGCGCCGCCAACTCGTCATCATCCGGGATCCAGCGATCGACATCAAGCGACATCGCCCGCAGCTGACGCTCCAGCACATCCATGCAGGGTTTTTCCGCCCCTTCCAGCGATGGGATGCGCACTAATTCTTGCAGCAGCTTGAGCGCCTGGTCACGGTGCTTTTCGATGGCTTGGTCGATTTGGTCGTAGCGCATGTTTTTTCTCCTGCCCCACTCACTGTTTTCTTCTGTGCTGAGCCTACTTTATTCCGTCTTCTATCATATCGAAATCCGCAGGGGCGGCATTTGCGTCGCCCTAAATTGCGCAAATGGCTGCGACAGGCGGGTGAGCCGCCGGGCAGCGTAGACACTAACCTACGCTCGCCCCTACACACTTTGGACTGCTTTAGCAATTCAATTTCAACAGCGGATACTCACATTATTTGCTTGGCATTACTTCAGCGCCTCTGTGTTCTCCCTGTTAGCTCTTTTCCTCCGCGGTGAATAAAATCCCTACCCTTTCACCGCGCCGAAGGTCAAAGCCGAGATGAAATAGCGGCGCACGAGCAGCGCGAAGATCACCACCGGCAGCGTACCGATGGTGGCGGTGGCGAACATCGGTCCCCACTTGATGCCTGAATGCGTCATGAAGAAGGCGATGGTGGTCGGCATGGTGCGCGCTTCGGTCGAGGTCAAGAAGAATGCGACGCTGAATTCGTTCCAAACGCCGATGAATATGAGGATCGCCGTCGCGGCGATGCCGCCCGCCATCAGTGGCAGCGTGATCAGGCGGAAAGCCTTGAAACGCGAGGCGCCATCGACCATCGCCGATTCTTCCAATTCCACCGGGATGCCCTCGACGAAGCCGCGCATCATCCAAATGGCGTAAGGCACATTCCACAGGAGATACACCACAATCAAGAATATATGTGTATCGGACAGGTTGAGCGAGCCGGCGATGAAGAATAAGGCGAAGACGATCGAGATGCCCGGCACCATCTGCAAGAAGAGGAAGCCGTAGGCGACGCCCTCTTTATAGCGGAAGCGATAACGGGCGAAGCTGTATGTCGCCGGGATGGAAATCAGAATCGTCAGCAGCGTGCTGAAGACGGCGATGATGGTGCTGTTCTTCATATAAAAGAGGATATTCATGTCGCTGAAGATATTTTCGAAGTGCTCCAGCGTCGGCGTAAAATTCCAAAAGACCGGCGGATAGGCAAAGGTATCCAGACGCGTCTTGAAAGCCGAGCTCACCATGAAGAGATAGGGAAAGAGAAAGGCGGCCACCACCGCAATCGTCAGCAGATCGAGAATGCGCGAGCTCAGCAGAGCGCGCGGATTTTCCAGCTTCATGCGCTCAAGCCTCATAGCGGATGCGGTCTCGCAGCTTGATTAAGAGGACTGTCAGCGAGACGATGATGATGATCAGCATAACGCTGGCGGCCGAGCCGCGCCCGACATCGCGTTGGATCAGGGTTGTGCGATAGATATAGAGCGGCAGCGTGGTGGTTGATGTGCCCGGTCCGCCGCCGAACATAACAAAGATGACATCGAATAGACGCAGGACATCCATCAAACGCAAAATCAAGGCGGTCATGATCAACGGCAGCATCAGCGGCAAAGTGAGATGGACGAAGGATTGCAAGCGGGACGCGCCATCGACGCGCGCCGCCTCAAATGGCTCGACCGGCAGCGTCTGCAAGCCCGCCAGCAGGATCAAGATGAAGAAGGGCGTCCACTCCCAGATATCGACCAGCACAGCCGCCCAGAGCGCCAGGTCCGCGCCGTACCAATTGTGGCGGACGCCGGTGAGCGATTCGATGAAGTAATTGATTAAGCCGTAAGGCGAAAAGTACAAGCGCCCGACCATGCCGACCATGGATGGCATAAGCACCATGGGGATAATCAACGCCGCGGTGAAAACGGAGTTGCCGCGCATCTTGCGGTTGAGCAGCAGCGCGATGAGAAAGCCGATGAGCAGCTCGGGCACGAGCGTGCCGACGACATAAACGGCAGTCACCCGCAGCGATGCCCAAAAGGTGGTGAACTCGTTGAACAACAGCCAATTGTAGTTTTCCAAGCCAGCCCACTCCGCGGTGCGGAATGGGTCGCCGAATGTGAGCTTGACCATGCTCAGCTGCAGCAGCCAAACGGCGCTGTACGCCGCCAGCGCGAAGACGACCAGGAAGGCGGGGACGATGAGCAAGGCCGGCGCCAGCCAAGGCGGTCGGCGCCTGCGTGGTTGTCTGACAGTAGTCATCGGTGTCATTCCGGACCCGGCTAGGGCAACTGGGCGGGATACGGGCGACCCAATGGGTCGCCCCTACAAGTTAGTTACTGCATGGTCGTGTAGGGGTCAGGTCGCGTAGGTCGCGTAGACACAGACCGCCGACACAGACCTACGCCGGTGGCTGACCCCTTGAAATTGCAGCCAGCTATTCCGCAAGAACTTCGGACACCTGCGCCTGCATGCTGGCTACCGCTTCTTCCACCGTGATCTCGCCAATGAAGGCGCGGCCGCCTTCGGTCCCCATAATGCTGCTGACCTGGCTCCATTTCGGCGACGGCAGCACGACCGACAAACCAGCCGCGCCAAGATCGGCCGCCTGCCCCAGCGCGTCAAGCGTCGCCTGATAATAGGGGTTCGCCGCTTGCAGGTCAGGATCGCCTAAAGCCGATTGGCGCGAGACGATGCCGCCGTTCGCCAGGTAATCGGCTTGCAAGCCTTCGCTGGTCAGATAAGCGATGAATGCCCACGTGGCTTCTTTATTCATCGAATCGTCCATCATGGCGAAGGACCAGCCCCAAACACCGGAGTAGGCGCCGGCGGGCCCCGCTGGCAGCTGGCTGTAACCGGTCATACCAGCGACGAGGGACTTGTCGGGATTCTCCACCTCAGGCGCGGCCGCCGATGCCTCAATCATGATGGCGGCGCGGCCGAGCATAAAGGCGTCCCAGGCTTCGGGGAAGGAGAAAGATTCGACGCCGACTGGGCCGTACTGCCACAGATCGCGCACGTATTCCAGCGAGGCAATCGTGCCCGGCGAATCCAGCGCGACATCGCCCGTTTCGGGATCGACCATCATACCACCGAAGGGCGCCAGGAAAATCGACCACATATAAGTGAATTCCCAGCCGAGGCGGGCGCGATACGAAATGCCATCAACACCGTCTACATTTTCGCTGAAATACTTCGCCGCTTCCATCACTTCGGCGTAGGTGGTCGGCACGGCGATGCCATGCTCTTCCAGCAGATCTTCGCGATAGAACATGAAGACCGTCTCGCCGGCGAAGGGGATGCCATAATGCATGCCATCTTCCCAAAGGAACATATCGCGATAGGCCTGAAGGATGTCTTCGTAGTTGAACCAGTCCGGCGTGATGTCGGATTCGATCCAGGGTTCCAGCGGCACGGCGTATCCACTTTGCGCCACTTGGGGGCTCCATTCGATAGCGATCATCATCGCGTCATAGCTGGCTGATTCAGCCGAAACTTCCAGCAAGCGCCGCTGGCTGAGCTGGCCCTCCTCCATCTCGTCGAGAACAACCGTGATGCCGGTCAATTCTTCGAAGCGCGGTATCATCGTCTTGAAGGCTTCGATCGACGGATGCGAAGCCACCGCTACCGTGATTTCCGCGCCGCCGTAAGCCTCCTTGATGCCGGCCGCCCAATCTTCAATCGGGTCTTGCGCCAGCGCGCTGAAGCTCGAAAACGCGAGAGCGAATACCAAGAGCACGAGAAACAGTCTAGCTTTCATGGAACAGTTCCTTTCAAGATTCTCTGAACAAAATAGGAAACAGTGAAGATACTCTCGTCCGTCTTGAAAGCATCCGACTTTAGTTTACTCGCTTGTCGCGAATCCGCCACAAATTGGGTACAAAGACCTGGCAAAATTAGGGTGTGGTGAATTTCATTGATAGCGCGACAAACCCCCATCCCCCGGCCCCTTG
>JAPPFH010000015.1 GCA_028875185.1 Chloroflexota bacterium
CTCCCCTTCCCTCCTTGTGGGGGCAAGGGGCCGGGGGATGGGGGTGTAGTGGTCCTAATTTATTGGACACTGAATTCCAGAACATTTGAGGGGGCTATCGCGGCGGCGTATTCGCAGGCGAGGCGCGGCGGAAGGTCCGGACCCAATCATTGGTGGCGAGCGCTAAGTTCAGACCAGCCGCTCAAATTCGCGGAGCCAGGCATGGCAGTGGCTTTCGCGCCGGTCTTTATCTCGGGCAAAATGCGCTTTTGCCGATTGCATCCACGTCATTGCTCGCGCATTCTGTCCCAGCCGATGATTCACCATCGCCAAATAGTAGTGTGTTTCCGCTCGCTGAGGCTGCGCGGCTAGCGAATTGGTGAACCAGTCGGCGGCTTTCCGCCAATCTTTCTCGCGATAGGCGATTATGCCCAGCCCATAATTCGCAAGCAACTCGTGTGGGCGCAGCGCGAGCGCGCGCTCAAATGCTGCTTTCGCGGCGCTTTTGTCCTTGCTTTCCAGACGGATCAACCCCAAGGTCGCGTGATACTCGGCGTGCGTCGGCAGCAATTCTATCGATAACTCAAGCTCGCCTATCGCCGCATTCAGGTTTCGTTCGCTATAAGCGCTTAACGCGGCCTGGTAATGCTCATCAGCCCGGTAACGGGCGACGCCAAAACGTTTGGCAATAGTGGTCATTAGAATGCCATCTAAATGGGACGCGGATTGTCAAACCAAAACTGGGCAAACACCAATACCAAGAGTGGGCGAGCCACCGGCTCGATCATACACACTTTAGATTGAATTGAAAGCCACTTTCAAAAGCCAAGCGCTTTCAATACTTGGATTCACGTATTTGAACACGGGCAGCATCGCGGTCGGCAATATCGGATGCGGATGGCGGCGCCGTCCGTCGGCTGATCAGCTATATATCTAGCCAGATTTGCGCGAGCTGTCCGCACGCACGACGTAGGTGCGAGCCATCTTGTCGTGCCAGGTCTGATTGTTGGCGTCGAAGATCGCCCAGATAAAGCCCAACCCGAAGATCAGCGCGCTGACATGATAGCCGATGGCGCGGATTAAGGCATCTGTATCCGACAGTTCGGACCCGTCGACTTTGACGACGCGAATCCCGACGGCCGATTTGCCCGGCGTCTGCCCGTCGCGGCGCGTCCAGAAATACCAGTAATACACCACCGGCAGCACCAAACCAATAAATTCACCAATTGGTAGGCCTGCCATCGAAATTAACCCGACCAGCAGGGCAGAAACCAAGCCCACAATAATTCCATCGATAACTGTGGCAAAAAATCGCGACCCTATACCGGCTAGCTGAAAGGATTCCACGGGGATAGACGAATCGGAATTGGCTTTCTCGTGCATGATTTGCTAGCTCCTGAATTTACGTCAATCATAAAACTATACGCCATTAGCGCCGAAATTCGAGGGACAATCAGGAAGCGACCCTAACCGATAGCGCGCCCTACCCACTGGGCGCTTAATCGTGTAGTTCATACAGAATCGCCGGGTTTGGCGCGGCTTCGAATTCTTTCAAATTGGCGATAGTGAGATTTCCGTGCTGATAGAGGTATTCGATGTGGGCGCCGGCTTCTTCGATTGCCAGCAAGATATGATAACCCTCGACTTCGGGATACATCGCCTTGGAAATCTGGCTGATGGTCATGGGCGCGCCATGTTCGCGCATGATCTTGCGGATGCGATCCAACTTGCGATTGTGGCTGGCGCGAATGGCGTGAATCCGGCCATAAAGGTCGTGAATCGCATCTTCATGCCCGCCCAGCGCCAGGCGAATCCCTTCGTATTTCAAGAGCTTGCGCAAGGAATCCGCATAATGATCCAGCCCCATATAATGCGTGATGCTCTCCGGCGACTGATGCGGCGTCGTGCGCGACAAAACGTGATCGGCGCTGAGCAGGACATCGCCAAGCCGAATGCATACCTGCCCGGGGCAATGACCGGGCGCGTGAATAAACTCCATGCCGTCGATGATCCCTTCGTCTTCCAGGCTGAAGTCGACATCGATTGAGCGAATATGTTTCTTGGCGAAACCGTACATGTCGAAGAGCGACTTACGCAAAGAGGGATTGATGCCGGCGCGTTCGAAATAGATGCCGAGCGCTTTAGTCGCCACAATCAGGCGCTCTTCGTAATTCGTAAGCACGCGGCGATCGAGCTCGTGAATGCCCACCTCGGCGTCCGTATGCTCCTTGACAAAAGCCAAGCCGCCAAAGTGATCGATATGCCCGTGGGAGATGATGATTCGTTCGATATCGCGCAGCGTGTAGGATTTGCCAAAGTTCTCATTCAGCTGCCGGAACCCGGAAAGCAGGTCATCGTTGCTGCGTCCTATGCCGGAGCCGGTATCGACCAGCGTGAGGGCGCCAGCGCCTTCCAGCACGAAGGCGTAGCCAGAAAAGTTATTGGGGAAAAGCACCATAGGCAACCGGTAGATGTCGACGCCGCTGCTGCTGCGAAAATGCTCTATGGGCGGTAGACTTTGCATGCTGTCGCCTTCTCCATCAGACTTGCATGATGCCACAAGTTAGTCGCTTTTCCACCCCATCCACCGTCCCTCGTACCCGCCGCGATCTCCCCGCTCGCCGGGGGAGGACATCCAGCAAGTGAAGGCGGGGGCTATTTTGGATACGCCGCGCGCGCGTGATTAACCTGGTTCTGCTTGCTTCTCTTCTGTTAAGGTGAATAGTAATTTGAAGCGACTGCTCTGGATTTAGCTCGGAAGCGGACTTTCGCCGCCGGCTGCGAAACTGTAAAGAATAAAGGCGATATAGGCGCCCAGAAATAGCGCCGCTTGCCAGCGTCCCAACTGTCGGCGGCGCAGGAGTGGCAGCAGCAGGACGGCAAAGGCGATCATCACGGCGAACTCCAGTCTTACCTCTGCGCCATTAACTGAAATCGGTCGTACAAATGCGGTCAAGCCAAGGACCAGCAGGAGGTTGGCGATGTTGGAGCCGACAACGTTCCCAATCGCCAAGTCGGTTTGGCGATGATACGCGGCTGAAAGCGAGGCGGCAAGCTCGGGCAAGGATGTGCCAAAGGCGACCATGGTGATAGCGATCACCAATTCGCTGACGCCAAACAGACGCGCTAGGTTCACAGCGCCCTCCACCATCAGCCGCGCACCGAAGACGAGCGCCAGAATCCCGAGCAGCAGCCAAACGAATTCACGTCCGCGATGGTGAGCATGGCGCGGCGCATCGTCTAAATCCGCCAAAATCCTTTCCTGTTGGTCCTGCTCGTTTTTCGCCAAGCGATACAGCATCGCGTTAAAGCCGACGAAACCCAGCAGAAGCACGGCGCCATCCAGCCGATTGATGCCGCCATCCAGCGTAAGAACGAAGGCGCCAAGCGAGAAGCCGATCATGATCGGAATCTCGCGCCGCAGCAAATTGGCTTTGACGCTCAAAGGCGCGACCAAGCCGGTTGCGCCTAGAATTAAGCCAATGTTGGCGATGTTAGAGCCGATAACGTTGCCGATCGCTAGAGCGCTCTTGCCTACCAAAGCGGCTTGCATGCTGACTAGAAGTTCGGGCATGGATGTGCCGATGGCGACAAATGTGAGCGCTATCAGCAAGACGGAGACGCCATAGGACAGCGCCAGATTGGACGCGCCCCGCACCAGCCAGTTGCCGCCGTAGAATAAGGCGATCAATCCAGCCAGGAGCAATGCGGCGTCGAAGAGCATAGGCTAGAGTCCTGTCAATGGCTCGGAGCTGGTCATTGCGCGCGGATAGAAATTAGGCGTAGATGACATGCTGCATCAGGAATCTATCCATGCTGTTGTAGTAGGCTTCGATGGTTTCCGGTTTGCGCCAGCCATGCCCTTCGCCCTCAAAGAGATGGTATTCATGCGGGATGCCGCGCCGCTTCAATGAGGCGACGATCCCCTCGGCTTGATCCTGCGGCACGACAACATCATCCGTGCCCTGAAAGACTATCATTGGATCGACTATCTTATCCGCATGAAATACAGGCGAGCGCCGGCGATAGAGCGCAGCCGCCTCGGGCAATTCGCCCAGCAGCCAGAAGGTATAGCGCTCCTCAAACTTGTGCGTGTCCATCAACAAACCGAATTGGTTGGATACGCCATAGGAGCAGACGCCGGCTTTGTAGAAACCGGGAAAATCAACCAGCGACTGCAAGACGGTGAATCCGCCGGCGCTCCCGCCCATGATTACGGCTTTATTCTCATCCGCCAGCCCTTCTTTTGCCAGATGCTTCACGCCAGCAATGGAGTCTGTGACGTCATAGACGCCCCAATTGCCGCGATGCATATTCATGTAGGCTTTGCCATAACCCGTGCTGCCCCGGTGATTGACCAATAGCACAGCGTAGCCGCGCGTGGTGAAGAACTGAGCCTCGCTATAGTAGCTGGCGCAGCGCTGCGATGTAGGACCGCCATGCACATTAACGATGAGCGGCGGCGGACCGTCCGGCATCTCGTCTTGCGGCGCGGGCGGATAATAGAGCCCATGCGCGAGGCCGCCGTCGTCGCCGAGCCAGCTTATCGCGCGCCCGGCGGAAAGCTGATCCTCGCGCAGGTTCTCCGTGCCCTGCCGGCGATGAATGGCGACCGCTCCGCTCGAATCAACGGAAATCACTCGTGGCGGCGTCAAGGCGGACGAAGCAATCATGGCGACGGCGCCGCCAGCGCGCGCTACGCTGATCTGCTCCATATCGGTGTAAGCCTCTACGCCGGGCGCTGTCACGCTCGCGGACGAATCCAGCTCGCAGCGTTGCAAGCTGAAAAATCCGAGTCGATTCTGCAGATAGAATATCGCCCTACTGTCGCCCGACCAGGCGTAAGTGCGCATGCCTTGCGCCCATGCCGGCTTTCCATGTTCCGCCTCATCAAATGTCAGTTGCTGGTGCGTCTTCTCTATTAGATCGTACAAGACTATCTGGCCCCAGCCACTGGCGTCGCTGACGTAGGACAGATAGCGGCCATCGGGCGAGAACTCCGGCTGAAAAATTGCGGTATCGATATCCCCGGCGAGCGTTACAATGTCTTGCGCGTCCGGCATTGCGCCTGCAGCGCGCAGTGATAGCAAGCGCAGCTCGCTGCCGTTCCAGGGCATCTGAGGATGATTCCAGGCGATGAAGGCGATATGGTTTCCGCCCGGATGCCAAGTCGGCTGCATGACGAAGTCAGTGCCGTAGGCAAGCTTGCGCGGGAAAAATTCGCCGGCAGCATCGACGATGGCGAGGCCATCGACATGTTCGTAACTGTGTACGAAGACAACCCACTCGCCATCGGGCGAAACGGCAGGCGCGGCGTAGCTGCCGAATTCGGGCGTTATTGCGCGGGGAGCGCCGCCAGCGAGCGCCTGACTATACAGCCGGCCATTGGCGACAAAGAAGGCTTTCCCGTCGCCGAGCGTGAATGCGCCGCCGCCGTAGCCGACGCGCCCGGCGACATTCAGCGTCGCGTCGGTCAAATCACGAGGAGCCTGCGCGCCAGTTTGCGCTTGCAATACACCGGTTTTGGCGCGGTTCTCCCACCATACCAGGGTGTCGCCCGCGTGGTTCCATTGGACATCGCGCAGGCTGACGCCGCTAGCGATCGATGCTCCGCTGATGGGACTATTCCAAGTGCCAAAAGGATTGCTCATATATTGCGCCTCATTCGGATCAATTATAAGCTACAGATTTTACCCTAGGCCGAAGAAAACAAAATGCCCACTTGCGTGGGCGCTTCGCGGCTTACGTCGACAGGTTGAATTAGACTGAACGGGTACTGCGCCAACCGCCGATTAATTGACTGCTGATATTCGCGGCGTCATGTTGATGACGGCGCAATCATGCCAGCGCTTTTCCGGCGGCTGTCAGGCTTCGATCGGACGATAGGTCGTGTCTATCGTGGCGATATATTGGAGCGCGTATCGGCCCAAATCGCTTTCGGGCGCGAATTCGTCGGATATGATCTCCACCACCGTGCCCGTTTCCGCCCAATCATAAAGCTCTTTCGCCCTGCTGTTCAAGGACATGATGCAGCCAAAAGTAGTTGGTTCGTGCGTGTATCCGCCGCCGAGCAGATTCCCGTTGGGCAATCTGACAGCGCCGTGGAAGCCATTCATCAAGCCCGGCACCACCTCGTAGACTCCCATGAACCAGAACATCTCCCACTGATTGCAGTTGGTTCCCAAATCGCTGCAGAGCGCGTAGCTGCTGCCGAAGGATTTGGGATTGTGCGTCAGAATCTGGAAGACGCCGGGATAAGTCGGGGCGTTTTCGCGCCCTGAAGAGATGCCCCAGCTAAAGCGCATTTTGCCGTGATCGAAGGCGATGAGCCACTGTGATTGCAAGTCGACGATAATGCGCTTATGCGGCACCGGGTCTTGCGGAAGCAGAGCATCGCGCGATGGAATCTGAATCTCCTGCCCGACCACCAAGGCGCTCCAGTTTACCGTTGGGTTGGCATCGCGAATCAATTCGTAAGGAACGCCTTCCTTGCGCCCAATGCGAAAGCCGGTGTCTTGCCGCACGACTGAATAAGGCTCGGGCAGATAATTTAGACGGAGAATGACGTCCGGTGCGCTGTTCGACAGGGCTTCTTGCAGCTTGTCTATTGCCTGCAATTCATCAATATAGCGCCCGCCATTGACCAGCTTCGAGTTCTCGCCGTCAATAAATTGGCGAAAGGCGTTTTGGCGCACCGACAAACCGTTTTCGCCCGCTGTTAACCATTCCGCCGCCTGCTTCTGGCTCACGCCGAAGGAAAGCATTTGATCGGTAAACGGGTCGTAAGCGCGAATGCGAACGCCGTCCTGCAAAAACACGATCGCTTGATCGAGAAAGGGAGAACTATCCATCACGGTCGGATTGAGCGGGATGGTCTGCAACTCCAGGCGCTTGAAAGCGACAATGGCGGCGGCGTCTTCCTTTAGAAGGCGCAAGCTCTCGGTTACGTCCAGATGACGGCCCCGGCGACCTGGCGCCGTGATCAACCGTCCGCCTGACCATTTGTAGCCCGCTTCATATTGTTGCACATAGACCGCTTCCGTGAAATCGAGCAAAAGCGACTGCGCCCGACTGTGCGACACGGTCAACTGCGGCTCGACATTGATACCGAAGGGAATGCCGGCCAAACCGGCGGCTTTCGCGCCACTTGCCATGGCGGAGAAATCAACGGACAAACCCAACTCATCGGGCCGCGCCCGCTTCAGGATTTCGCCATCAACGGTGATATCAATCAAGAGATTGGCATCCCAATGCCTGCGAATTGCCGCCTCCGCCTCGTCGGGCCTTAGCTCGCCAACGGCGACGCTCATGGCGTAGACGTTTGGAAAAATGCGCCCCGCCATCAGGAAGTTCGAAACGAAAAATATTACGACCACGGCAGCGACCAGCGTCGTCAGCTTTGCCACCGGCGATCGGCTGGAGAAAAGCCAAGCCAGCGCGCGATGTGTTATCTTGTTTTCATTGTAGGAAGGGAAATACCGGCGCAAAATCGTATGCCCGCCGCCGGCTGCGATTTTGCCGTCCATCATAGCGAGCCGGCGCTGCTGCCGCGCCAGATTGCGGTCGCGAGCGCGTTTGGCTTTTCTTTTGCCCAGCTTAACGGATTCAGCCTTCATGCAATCTAGGTCCCCAAGCGCCAACGTTTCCAATTAAATTCATTCTAGTCAAACTCGCGGAAGCGGCAAGCCGATGGCTGGGCAATCGGTAGATGGCGCGGTGCGAACAGCTGGCGAATCTTAGAAACGTATCATAATCGTTTGGGAAGCGGAACTCTGATACATTTATTATGTGACTTTCGGTAAAGTAAAGGGCATGATATGGCGCTCGTTGGAATCGCCCGGCGATAGATTCGCGACCGATCGCCGCAAGCCCCGGCTGCCAGACGCCCCGGTCAAGCGCCGTGAATAGGCGGCTGCGCGCGGTGGACAAATGCGAGCGCTTTGCGCGAAGGGCAAACCGCCGCCACATTTACCATCACAAAGGAAGCATTGTAATGGCGTATTGGGAAATCCTGCTCGGCGAGAGTGACACGACAAAGACCCAGATCGAAATAGAGCTGAACGAAGACCTCGAAGAAGATGGCGCGGCGATCGACTTGCCAGAAGAGTTGCCCATCCTTCCCTTGCGCGGCATGGTCGTCTATCCGCAGACGGCGATACCATTGACAGTGGGTCAAGAACGCAGCATTCAATTGGTGGACGATGTCGTCGGCGGCAACCGCATGGTGGGTTTGGTCGCCTCAACTGATCCTAGCCAGGCGACGCCCGGTCCCGATCAAGTGCAGTCGGTCGGCACGTTGGCAGCCATTCACCGTCTGTTCCGCACTCCTGACGGAACGATCCGGCTGCTGATTCAGGGTTTGCAGCGCATCCGAATTGATGAGTTCGTCGAGACGACGCCTTATCTGAAGGCGCGCGTGACGCGCATCCCGGAGGAGGAAGTGGTCTTCGCCGATGATATTGAGATGGAGGCGCTGGTCCGCAGCATCGTCGATCGATTCACCGCGCTCGCCGAGTTGGTGCCGAGCATCCCGCAGGAATTGGTCAATAACGCCCTTAATGTGGAAGACCCGCTGCAATTGGTTTATACAATCGCCACCTATGTCCGAACGGAATTGGACGACGCGCAGGCGCTGCTAGAGATGGATCATGTCGGCGAAAAAATACGCCACTTGCTCAAGCTGCTCACCAAAGAATTCGAGGTCTTGTCGCTGGGACGCAAGATTCAGGAAGACGCCCAGCAGGAGATGGAGAAATCGCAGCGCGATTACTACCTGCGCGAACAGATGAAGGCGATCCAGCGCGAGTTGGAAGAAGACGAAGATCAGCAGGAGATCGAGAAGTTTCGGCAATTGATTGACGAAGCCAATATGCCAGAGGAGGCGCGCAAGGAAGCCGAGCGCGAGCTGAATCGGCTATCCAAGCTGTCGGTGGCGGCTGCGGAGTACGGCGTTATCCGCACGTATCTCGACTGGATATGCAGCATGCCTTGGGACTTGCGGACGGAAGACAAGCTCGATATCGCCCATGCGCGCGAGATACTGGATGAAGATCACTACGGCTTGCCCGATGTGAAGGAGCGTATCCTGGAATTCTTGGCGGTGCGCAAGCTGCGGGCCGAGCGCGAAGAAGGCTTTGCCCAGGGCGAAGGCTTCGATCCGGTGCGGCGCGACCGCTCAGGCGCGATTCTGCTTTTCGTCGGTCCGCCGGGCGTCGGCAAAACCTCACTGGGCGCGTCGATAGCGCGGGCGATGGGCCGCGAGTTCATCCGCATGAGCCTGGGCGGCATACGCGATGAAGCGGAAATCCGCGGTTTCCGCCGCACTTATATCGGCGCCATGCCTGGTCGAATTATCCAGGCTATCCGCCGGGCGAAGTCGCGCAATCCCTTGATTATGCTCGATGAGATTGACAAGCTGGGTCGCGATTTTCGTGGCGATCCGGGTTCGGCTCTGCTGGAAGTGCTTGATCCGGAACAGAACGCCGAATTCCGCGACCACTATCTGGATGTCGCCTTTGACTTGAGCGATGTCATGTTCATCACCACCGCCAATTCGCTGGACACGATTCCCGGTCCGCTGCGCGACCGCACCGAGGTTATCCAACTGAGCGGCTATACCGAGATGGAAAAAGCCGCCATCGCCGCCCAGTATCTCGTGCCGCGGCAACGGCGGGAAAACGGCTTGCGCAGCGAAGAGCTCGAAGTCAGCGATGAGGCGCTGCTCAAGATCATACGCGACTATACGCGGGAGGCGGGTGTGCGCCATTTGGAACGGGAGATCGGCAAAGCGGCGCGCAAAGTCGTAACGCGGATCGCTGAAGGGGCGATAGAATCAATGACCGTCACCGAGGACGATATCGCCGACCTTCTGGGAAAAGCGCGTTTCGGTCATCGCAGTGAATTGCAAGATAGGACCGAGATACCCGGGGTCGCCACCGGGCTCGCCTGGACGCCGACCGGCGGCGACGCTCTATTCATTGAGGCGACCAAGATGAAGGGCGGCAAGGGCTTCCAGTACACTGGGCAACTTGGGGAAATCATGCAAGAGAGCGCCAAGATCGCCTATAGTTTCGCGCGCTCGCGGGCGGAAGAGCTGGGCGTCGCGCCGGACTTTTATGAAGAATACGACATCCACTTGCATGTACCGGCGGGCGCCGTCCCCAAGGATGGACCAAGCGCAGGCGTGACAATGGCCACAGCGCTGGCATCGCTGCTGACGGGCCGGACGGCCAAGAGCAATATCGCCATGACGGGCGAGCTGACGCTTAGCGGTCAGGTGCTGCCAGTGGGCGGCATTAAAGACAAGGTGCTCGCGGCGCATCGCCTGGGCGCAGATACCGTGATTTTGCCGCGCAAGAACGAGAACGACCTGGACGATGTGCCGGACGATGTGCGCGGTGAACTGGACTTCATCCTCGTAGAGCGCCTGGATGAAGTGCTTGAAGTCGCCCTGGTTGGTGATTTCGCGCTGGCGGGCCCCGAGCCACAGGTCTCTCATTAGCAATTCGCAATACCGGACAGCGGCAGGCTGGACTCAAACATGCCACTTGTGGACTTGCCGACGGGCGCCGCATTGCATTTTGAACACATGAAGTCGGAAAGCGTTCATGCGCCCGTCATTCTGATTCACGGCATGTTGGGCACAGCCCGGACGCACATGGGTCATGTGATGGATTGGCTTCATGGCCAAGGATTCCATGTCATCGGGCTGACATTGCGCGGATATGGCAAATCGCAGCCGAAACCGCGCGACTTTCCCGACCGCTTCTATGAGCGCGATGCTGAAGATCTGCTCGCGTTTATAGACGCGCTATCCATTGAGCGCGCTCATCTCATCGGTTATTCGGATGGTGGCGAGATCGCCTTGATTGCGGCTGGGCGCGCATCCGAGCGTATTGCTTCGTGCATCGCGATAGGCGCTGTTGGCAACTTTGGTCCTGAATTGCGGCCCCGTTTTCAGCGCCTTTATCCGGGGGAGTGGATCACCGACGAAGAGAAGGCATTGCATGGCTTCGGCGATGCCGCGAAATTCACCGGCGCGTGGGTGCGCGCGATGACGAGAATGATCGACGCTGGCGGCGATGTCAGCCTCAGTCTGGCGCCGCAGATCAGCTGCCCGCTGATCATCATGCTGGGCGACAAGGACAAGCTAAATCCGAAGACCAGTGGCGAACGCTACATTAGGGCGGTTTCAAATGGCCGGCTGGCGATGTTTCCTTGCGGCCACGCAGTGCATGATGAGCAGTGTGACGCCTTTCGCGAGCTGACGCTGAGGCACTTGCTTGACGCGTCGCGCGATTAGATGCCGCGATCCCTTGAGACACTTCGTATGGTGTGAGCAGTGTTCGGTGTTAAACTGACAGCCGCCTGACTCGCCACGCGTCCGCGCTTTTTATGAGCCAACTACAAGAAACTCCCCACCTTGAAAAAACGCCAGCGCGCGCCGCATGGAAATGCAAACCCATCATTTACCAAATCAACACCTGGGTTTGGCTGAATCAACTGAGCAGCGAGTATAAGCGCGCGGTTACATTGGCGACGATGCCGGCTCAAGCGCTGGACGAACTGGCAGCCTGGGGATTCGACGCCGTCTGGTTGATGGGCGTCTGGCAACGGGGAGTCGCCACCCGCAAGAGCGCGCTCAATTATTTGCGCGAGTACCGCCAGGCGACGCCTGATATCAGCGAAGCCGATGTGCCCGGCTCAGCCTTTGCCATCTGTGAGTATCGGGTGGAGGAGCGCTTCGGTGGGCGCGCGGGCTTGGCGATTTTTCGTGAGCGTCTGCGGAACCGCGGTATAAAACTGATACTTGATTTTGTTCCCAATCATGTCGCAACGGATCATCGCTGGCTGGTCAAGCGCCCTGAGTATTTCGTCCGCGGCAAGGCGCAAGATCTCAAAGCGCAGCCGAGCCATTTCTTTTCCGTTCCGCAATCGGACGGCGAGGAGTTGGTAGTCGCGCACGGACGCGATCCCTATTTCCCGGCTTGGATCGATACGGCGCAGCTCAATGCCTTTCATCCCGGGCTGCGGCGGGCAATCACCGATCTATTGATCGACATCGGCCACCAATGCGACGGCGTCCGCTGCGACATGGCAATGCTGGCGACCAATGATATCTTCGCCCAGACCTGGGGCGCTTACGTCGGCGAAGCGCCCAAAGCCGACTTCTGGCCCGAAATCATAGAAGCCGCGCGCGAGGTTCACCCGCAGATGATATGGATAGCCGAGGTGTACTGGGACCTCGAGCATAAATTGCAGTCACAAGGATTCGACTACACCTATGATAAAGATATGTATGATCGCCTAATTGAGGGCGAGGCGGGCGAAATCAGGGCGCATTTAAGCGCCGAGTTGAGCTATCTGCAATCCAATATACGTTTCATCGAAAACCACGATGAGCAGCGTGCGATGGCATCGCTCGGCGAAGACCGGCAGCGAGCCGCAGCGGCGCTGATCTGCACCTTGCCCGGCGCGACGCTGCTCCACCAGGGCCAGATCGAGGGGCGGCGGATCAAGCTGCCGGTGCAGATCAGTCGAGCGCCCGAGGAAGCCGAAAACCCTTTGCTCAAGCGATTCTATCGCCGCTTGCTGCGCGAGGCCAGCCAAGCGATTTATCAAGAAGGAACATGGCGGATGATAGAGCCGCGGCAAATCCATTCAGCGGACTTCACCCATAACAACCTGATTGTGTACAGCTGGTTGAGTTGCGCCGACTTCCGGCTTATCGCTATAAACCTGAGCGGGGAGTGGGCGCGCGCCTTGATTGAGCCGAGCGACGGCCCGCGACTGATGGCCGGTCGCGCGCTTCAATACGAGATCCTGAGCGATACCTACGCGAAACTTTGCGGCGAGGCGCGGAACGAGCGTGGCTTGCAGTTGGAAGTGCCGCCACAGGGCGCGCAAATATTCCGCTTCGACCAAGTGTGAGACGCCAAAGCTTTATGGCAGCTGAAGCGAGAATCAAGAATTATTCGACGCGTGCCAGGCACCTGTTCGTCATCTGTGGCATTGCCGTGTTGCTCTGGTCGAGCATGGAAGATGACGACGCCCGGATGGTAACCCTGCTGGGCATGCTGCTGGCGGCGGCCTTAAGCATGATGCTTGTCAGCTCGCAACGGTTTCCCGAGCGATTGAAGCGCTTAAGCCTGGCGAAACGAGCGGCTATGTCCGGCGCGCTTATCGGAGCGCTCGCCAGCTTGACGACGCCGCTGCTGATGCTGTTCAAGGACTTGCGGCACGCGCATGTATTCCCCGATTATCCCGCGGGCATGATGCTGGCGACGCTTGAGAGAATGCCGGCTTGGGCGCTGGCGGGCGGATTGGCCGGCTTCGGCATTGGTCTATTGCTCAAGCTGGGACCCGATTGGCGCATCACCAAGGAGTGGTGAATTTCCAGGGCATTGCCTTTTCCAATCCCACGCCCAGCCCCTTCCGCAGGTTAGTGTCTACGCTACCCGAAGCAACAGGGAGGGGCGCTTCGTTTACAAGCTGGCGAATCCAAGTTCGTGCTTGTACCCTTAAAGTTCACTACTTTTCTAAACTTGCAGACGCGACCATTGTGTCAGGCTGCGCTAAAATGGTCTTGCCATATTGCGAAAGGCTCGCTGGAGGCTTGATAGAACATGGCAAATCACATCCTCGCTCTTGATCAAGGCACGACCTCGTCACGCGCGATCATCTTCGACCGAAGCGGTGGCATAGTACGCAGCGCGCAGAAGGAATTCACACAATATTATCCGCGGCCGGGATGGGTAGAGCATGACGCGGACGAGATATGGGCGTCGCAGCTGGAGGTGGCGCGCGCGGTCGTCGATGATCCCGCTGCCATTGCCGCGATTGGCATCAGCAATCAACGGGAGACCACCGTCATCTGGGACCGCAAGACAGGCGAACCAATTCACAAGGCAATTGTCTGGCAGGACCGCCGCACATCCGCCTTCTGCGACGAACTCAAGATGGAAGGCTTCGATCAAACGATACTGCGGCATACCGGCTTGGTGACGGATGCCTACTTTTCCGCCACCAAAGTCGCCTGGCTGTTGGAAAATGTGGGGGGCGCGCGCGAGAAAGCGGAAGCTGGCGAATTGGCATTCGGCACGATTGACAGCTTCTTAGTCTGGAAACTCAGCGGCGGCCGGCTGCATATCACCGATGTTAGCAATGCGGCGCGCACGATGCTCTTCGATATTCATCGTGGCGAGTGGGCGGACGCAATTCTCGAGCGCTTGAACATTCCACGCGCTCTCCTGCCCGAAGTCCGCCCCTGCAGCCAGCGCTACGGCGACTGCGATGCGTTGCTGTTCGGCGCGCCTATTCCGGTCGCTGGCATGGCGGGCGACCAGCAGGCGGCCACCTTCGGGCAGGCGGCTTACCAAGCGGGCATGGCGAAGAATACCTACGGCACCGGCTGCTTCATGCTGATGAATACCGGCGATGCGCCGATGTCGTCAGCCAACAATTTGCTCACCACCGTCGCTTGGCAAGTCGAAGACGAGGCGCCGCAATACGCGCTGGAGGGCAGCATTTTTGTGGCGGGCGCCGCTGTACAGTGGCTGCGCGATGAGCTGAAGCTGCTCAAAGACGCCGCCGACAGTGAAGCGATCGCAGCTGGAATCGCAAGCACAGACGGCGTCTACCTGGTACCGGCCTTCGTTGGCTTGGGCGCGCCATATTGGGATCAGTACGCGCGCGGCACGATCGTCGGCTTGACGCGCGGCAGCGGAAGAGCGCATATCGTCCGAGCCACGCTTGAGTCAATTGCCTATCAAACGCGCGATGTCGTATCGGCTATGACCGCCGACTCGGGGCTTGCCTTGGAGGGGCTGCGCGTTGATGGCGGCGCCGTCGTCAACAACTTCCTGATGCAGTTTCAGGCGGATATCCTAGGCGTCCCAGTGCAGCGGCCCGCGATCACCGAAACGACCGCGCTGGGCGCGGCTTATCTCGCTGGATTAGCGACCGGCTTCTGGACTTCGCAAGCGGAAATCGCCGGGCAATGGCAGTTGGAGCGGACCTTTGAGCCGGCAATGTCCATTGATCAGCGAGAATCGCTTTACCGCGGCTGGCAGCGGGCGGTCGAACGCGCGCGTGATTGGGCGCAGGAGTAACTTCCCGTTCGAGCCTCTGAGCGGGTTTCCGCTATACTAGTGTCATCGGCGGTTGGCAAGATTGATTGATGCTCAAGTTCGTCATTAGACGGCTAACGTATTCCATACCGGTTCTGATAGGGATCCTGTTCGTCACGTTCACTTTGGCGCGCGCGATACCGGGCGATCCCTGTTTAGCCGTGCTGGGCGAACGCGCCACCAAAGATATCTGCGAGAGCTTCTTCCGCCGCAATGGATTAGACCAGCCCGCGCCGGTACAGCTTCTCATCTACATACGCAATTTCCTCCAAGGCGATCTGGGAGAGTCGATGCGTTTTCATCGCCCGGTGATGGAGCTGCTCGTCGACCGGCTGCCCACGACAGTCGAGCTCGGGTTTTTCGCCCTGCTCTTCGCCATCAGCGTGGGCGTGCCAATCGGTGTGATAAGCGCCTACCGTCACAAATCAGCGATCGATGTCGGTACGATGATCGGCGCCAATATTGGCGTGTCGATGCCGGTATTCTGGCTCGGCTTGATGCTTGCTTATCTCTTCGCCGTGCTGCTGAAAGATACGCCCTTTGCGCTA
Source organism: Chloroflexota bacterium (assembly GCA_028875185.1). Lineage (GTDB taxonomy): Bacteria > Chloroflexota > Anaerolineae > Aggregatilineales > Phototrophicaceae > UBA6055. Next base: position 15,656 of record JAPPFH010000015.1, read on the forward strand.
CCGCCGTCCGGACGTTTGACGCCTGGCGCGAATCCGGAGCCCTTCTATCTGGTTGCCGGCTGGTATGCCGAGGGCGAAGAACCGCTCGGGATCCTGCGCTTTCTTTCGCGGATTCATACGCTCAACGCCATCCTTACGCTGAATGGCGAGTTGCTGGTCGACGCGCTGCGCCATATGATATTGCCGGCGGTCGCGGTCGGCACGATTCCGCTGGCCATCATCGCGCGCATGAGCCGCTCAAGCGTCTTGGAAGTGCTCAATCAAGATTACGTGCGGACGGCGCGGGCGAAGGGACTGCGAGAGCGCTCTGTCGTGGGCAAGCACGCGTTGAAGAACGCGATGCTGCCGGTTATCACGGTCATCGGTTTGAATTTCGGCCTGGTCATCAGCGGCGCGGTATTGACCGAGACGATATTCAGCTTAACCGGTGTCGGGCGCACGCTGGTTGATAGCATCACCTCGCGCGATTATACGCTGGTGCAAGGCTTCACCGTGGTGATCGCCGCCGGTTTTGTGCTAATCAATATGGTGGTGGATATCCTCTACGGCTATCTCGATCCCCGCATTCGCTTCAATTAGCGAGCGATCAGGGACTGCATTTTATGGCGAATTGCGAACCGGCAAGCCTGCCTTCATCTGGCAATTATCGGTCAGCCAATCTGTGGCTGGAGGCGTTGCGCAACCTGCGGCATAGTCCGTCGGCGATGCTTGGGTCGGCGGTAATTGGGGCGCTGGTGATCATCGCGGTCTTGGCGCCGGTCTTCGCCACGCACGACCCGCTTCAGACGATGATCGGCGTACCGGGCGAAACGGGCCGGCTGCCAAGCAAACCGCCCTGCATCCCCATTCTCGGCTGCGAGGAGCCTCAGCACATTCTGGGCCTCGATCTGAACGCGCGCGATCTTTACAGCCGCGTCATATATGGTACGCGCACCTCGCTTTCGGTTGGCGTCATCACGATCAGCCTGTCGATTATAGTGGGCACAACTTTAGGTATCGCCGCGGGCTATATGGGCGGGCGGGTCGATAATCTCATCATGCGCTTAATGGATGTGGTGCTGGCTTTCCCGGCGCTGCTGCTGGCGATTTCAATCGTGACCATTCTGGGACCGGGGCTGACCAACGCCCTGCTTGGCATCACGATCACATTCATCCCACAGTACGCGCGACTTTCCCGCGCCAGTGTGCTGTCGATCAAAGAGCAGGAATTCGTCGTGGCGGAGCAGGCGCTCGGAGCGAGTCCACTACGAATCGTGCTGGCGCATATCCTGCCCAACGCGATCACGCCGATCATCGTTCAGGGTACGCTGGGTGTGGGCACGGCGATTCTGGATGCGGCGGCGCTTTCGTTTCTCGGCTTGGGCGCGCAGCCGCCAACACCGGAATGGGGGCAGATTCTCAGCGAATCGCGCAATTACTTGTTTACGTCGCCCCATCTGGTATTCTTCCCCGGGTTCGCGATTATGATCACGGTGCTGGGATTTAACCTGTTGGGCGATGGCATGCGCGATGCGCTTGATCCGCGTTTGAATCGCAACTAGGAAGATGCCCCCCACCCCAAACCGCTCCCCGGCGGGTCAGTGTCTACGCGACCTCAAAATGAGGGAGGGCCTTCGCTGTCACTAGGTTCTGTTGATATTTTGATATTGGCATTTTCATAGATGCGTATAATGG
>JAPPFH010000031.1 GCA_028875185.1 Chloroflexota bacterium
CGACAGCGATTCCAGGGGGGCGGCTCGCCGAGTCGCCCTTTTTGCTTCAGTCTGCTTGGGCGGCTTCCGAGTCCGCCCCTGCCTTCCCCCGCCCTGAGGACAGGTTTGGTCTAATCGAAAATTTATGGCTTAAGTTAGACTTCGAAAGCATCTATCCTGGCGAAAACTGTAGGGGCGACTCGGTGAGTCGCCCGAATTAGCCCAAGAAAACAAGTCATTTGCATCGAAATTCCGCCCGCTGCAAAACTGTCCTGTCCTCAGCGTGAAGCGGGGGACCGAGGGGGAACAAGATTTAGGGCGGGGGAAACGAGGGATATATCAACACATTCTCCACTCCCCTGCCTCTTTTCCACTGTGGGAAAGCCTTTGCTGGCGGTATCATCAAACATCAAAACGAAGCGGATCAGGAGATTGTAAATGCCTTCTCGCCCCAACATCCTCTGGTACTGCACCGATCAGCAGCGCTTCGATACGATCGCCGCCTTGGGCAATGAGCGAATCCATACGCCGAATCTGGACCGCTTCGTTGATGAGTCTGCCGTTTTCACGCATGCCTATTGCCAGTCGCCAATCTGTACGCCGAGCCGCGCCAGCTTCCTCAGCGGCATGTATCCCAGCGCCATCGGCGTTAATGGCAACGGCTTTCACAGTTTCCCGCGCCACTTTGAAGACCGTCTGATCACGCACGCGCTGCGCGACGAGGGATACGACTGCGGCTTAATCGGCAAGCTGCATCTGGCAAGCGCCTTCCTGCGCCGAGAAGAGCGTGTGGACGATGGCTATGACTACTTTCAATACAGTCACGATCACAAGGGCGGGAATGAGCGCGGCAACGAATATGTCGAATGGATCAAGGCGCAGGGCATTGATCACAACAAGATATTGCGGACGCGCGGCATCGTCTCGCTTGACGACTATCGCAACTCGCATCAACATCAAGGTTTCGGCGGCTTCATGGAACCGACCGCCGATAACGACAACGTGCCGCCCCAGCTGCATCAGACCCATTGGTGCGCCGAGAAGGCGATCGAGTTCATCGGGCGCAACCGCGAAGAGGACAAGCCCTGGCTGCTGAGCGTCAATCCATTCGACCCGCATCCGCCCTTCGACGCGCCCTATGAATATTACCGGCGCTACGACCCGGAATCCCTGCCTGGCGCCCATTTTCAAGACCGCGACCTAGAACATCAGCGGCGGCTCGAAGCGGCGAATATCGACTTCCAGAATCGCGCGCGCCACCCCGAGGAATTCCAACACAAACAGATTCAAGCCTCCTATTACGCCATGATCGAGTTTCTTGATGAGGAATTCGGCCGGCTCGTCGACTACTTGGACACAACAGGGCAGCGCGAAAACACTATCATCATCTTCATGAGCGACCACGGCGAGATGCTTGGCGATCACGGGCTCGCGCTCAAGGGCTGCCGCTTCTATGAGGGCTTGGCGCGCGTGCCGCTGATGATCTCCTGGCTCGGTCGCATCCAGCCGCAGATCTCTGACGAGTTGATCGAGCTGGTGGACATCGTCCCTACGCTGTATGAATTACTGGGCATGGACGTGCCGCCCTGGGCGCAGGGGCGCTCGGCCGCGAGCTGGATTCGCGGTGGCGAATTGCATGCGCCCCATCGGCAATTCGTCCGCGCCGAGCATTACGCCGCCACCAACTTCCCGGACGAGACCCACGCCATCATGTATCGCGATCGGCGCTGGAAGCTGGTCGTCTATCATAGGAAGAACATATGCGAGCTGTATGACCTGGAGAACGACCCCTGGGAGCATCGGGACTTGTCGGAAGATCCGGACTACGCCGGCGTCAAATGGGACTTGCTGCAGAAGAGCTATGACGCGACGGTGTACGCCCGTCCGGCGCAGACTGATCGCTACGGTCCCTTCTGAAGCCCCTGGCCAGCGGCGCTTGCGTTTCAGCAAAGACAAGCCTATAATCTTTACTCAACCGATTCAGAGGCTTATGGTCAATTGACGTGGCGGAAAACGACCCGGTTTTAGAGCAGCGCGTCGAAGCATTGGAGCAATTCTCGCAGGCTCGGGTGGTCGAGCAGGTCGGCGACCTGACGAAGCGCGTAACCAGCTTGGAAAGCGCCCGCGAGACGGAAAGCCCCTTCCTGGCGAACAAGGAAGATATTGCGCGCTTGGAGGGGCTGCATAGCGCCACTCAAGAGAAAATTACCGCCCAAAGCGAGCAGTTAAACGCGCGGCTGGATGCCCAGTCCGAGTAGTTCAGCAAAGACCTCAATGCCCAAAGCGAACTGTTCAACACACGGCTTGCCGCTCAATCTGAGCAGTTGCGGAAGGAATGGCAAGACCACATGAAACAACTCGCGGCTTGGCTGATACGTACGGGTATCGCTGTCAGTGGCGTCATCATCGCCGCGGCCGCCATCATCATCAACCGCCTGCCTGTTTGAAGGAGAGTCTGTCATGTCAGCTTCGCGCCCGCTTAAATCAGGTGGCGCCATGAACAAAGCCAGCCGCAGCGCGCGTTTTCTTAACCTTGTCTTAACATTACCCCCCCCCCCCCGAATATATGTTCTAATTCTCTCTTGCTGCTTTCTCGCTGCGACCACGCTCGCCCAAAGCGCCCCGCCCGCGCCCACCGGCGTCTCGACCAGCAACGTCACCAACGACAGCATCACCCTCAACTGGTCGAAATCAATCGGCGCCACCAGCTACGAAGTCCGCTACAATCCCGATACATTTAATTTCAGCAACTGGTCCGATGTCGGCGACGTCGCCAGCTACACCTTTACCGGGCTCACCGCCAGTAGAGACTACGCCTTTAACGTCCGCGCCAAGAACGCCAACGGCGTTTCCTCAAATGCGTCCGCCCGCGCTACCACATTAGATGGCGCAAACATACCGCCGCCCGCGCCGACAGATCTCTATGTCAGCGACCTCAGACATAACGGGGCCACGGTGCATTGGACGAAATCGCCCGGCGCCACCAGCTACGCAATCGCTTCAACACCTAATATCGATGTCGGCGACGTAGACAGCTATACCGTGACGAACCTCGATGCCAACACCTTCTACGCCGTGTATGTCCTTGCCAAGAACGCCTACGGTTTGTCAACATCCGCTTCCGTGGAATTTACCACCCTTCGCGCTCCGCCAGCCCAAGATGACGGCGATGAGGATGGTGATGATGAGGAAGCTGAGGAAGATGAGGAAGATGACACGCCGCGGCCCACTCCAGCGCCCAGTCCCACCCCCATCCGCGATACGCTCAATCACCTGCCAGCCGGCATCCAGGTAAGCAACTGGCGCGATGGCGCCCAGGGCCAGCGGGTGGGCGCCGCCGGCGTGGGCCGAGCCGATCTCATCGAGCAGGGCATCCTGGACGCGGTCGACATCTGGAGCAATGTCACGCCGGGCGTCGAAGTCTGCTTCAATCAGCCGGGGCGCGTCGTTTTTCTCGACGCCGCCTACGCCCCGCGCAAGCTGTCTGATTTGCCAGCGTATTCGCGCGCTGGCATGACCTGTACGATCATCGACAGCGCCGGCACCGTCGTCTTGCTGCGCGGGGAAAGCCCGCCGCCGCAACAGCAGCAAAGCCAGCCAGAGCAGAGCGCAAGCGATGCGCCGCTGGCCACCGCCGAACCCAGCGAGCCCTACAGCCAGACGCTGAGCGGCTGCGAGGTGCGGCCCTGGGCTGATGTCAAATTCCGCCGGAGCCCGCCCGGCGGCGAGGTCATCAGCGTGACCGCTATCCGCAAGTGGCTGCCCGCCAGCGAAAAGCGCTACGGTTATTTCAAAGTCCGCCTTTGGGGGCGCGAGGGCTGGATCAGCGGCCGATTCGTCTACACCCGCGGCGATTGCGGCGCTTGAACGGCAAAGCCGCCCGCACAGGCGCTCTTTGGGAGCGGCTAATATGAAGGATGTTACCCGCCCCAAACGATTTGCAGGGGCGAGCCTTGGCTTGCCCTAAACCTGTCTTGGCAATTGAGGGCGACGCAAGCGTCGCCCCTACACACAATCTCGAGTGAATCATGGCCGCCAGGTCCGACACCTCCGCCCTTGGGGAGTGGTGAAGTTGATGATATGGACTTAGCGCATTCATATCAAGATATGTGTACGGGCGAGCGTAGGTTAGTGTCCACGCTACCCGGTGGCTCGCCCCCTCAATATCCTCGGTGTGCTCGGTGGTAAAAACCATTACAGAGTTCGGAATTATCGCATATCCATAATTCACCACTCCCCGCCCTTGCGGTAGTGTATCGAATTCGGTTGAAATTCAAATGAGCCAAATTCAACTTCACCACAAAGACGCAAAGGACACAATGAAAATGGCATATTTCGCAGACAATTCTCGGCGCTCTCGCTTTTCTCGGTGTCCTCGGTGGTAAAGCTTTTTGTGTTTCAACCGAAAAGGATACACTTCCGCCCTTGCCCATATTTGACAATATCAAAACGAATCAGTTAGACTCAGCCGCGTCTAGCGATGTCTCGTATTCACATGCAGAATTCAGGGAGTTGATCATGTACAGACGCGTTTTGCTTGTCGCGCTCTTCTTACTCGTTTTCGGCGCAATTGCCGGGCAGGCGCAAGATGAGATCACCATCTTCGCCACGGTCGGCGGCTATTACCCCGATGAACCGACGGAGAACAATCCGGATCCGCCAAAGATGATGAACGAGATCGTCGCCGAATACGAAGCGGCTAATCCAGGCGTCAATGTTGAACTGGTCGATGTGCCCTCCAACATCTCCGGCGATCAATGGCGCAGCACCGTCTTCAACGGCCAGAACGAACCGCATATCATCGTCAACAATTACATCCGCGTCTGGCAAGAGCAGGGCAACGACTGGTATGTGCCGCTCAATGATTACATTGAGGCGCCGAATCCTTACATCCCCGAAGGGACGCCGGGCGCCGAGCGCTGGGCGGATAGCATCCCCGATGTCGTCTGGAATACCACCTACCATACCGGCAGCGGCAATCAATACGTCGTGACGGTTAATGCTGTCGCGGTCGGTTTCTTCTACAACATCGACATGCTGGAAGCGAATGGCATCGATACCGAATTCGACATCTCCTACTCGCTTTGGGAAGACTGGGAGACGATGATCGCTGAAATGGGCGCCATTGCGGAAGCCGGCTACGAGCCGCTGGCGCTGAGCATGTCCACCGCCACGCCCTATACCTACAACTGGTTTGACGGCACCAGCTTGACCAGCATGTATATCGATCACATCGAGAGCTGGTGGGAGCCGGGCGCCAGTTGGCACGCGCTCAACCAGCGAGAATTCGCCTGCGCCATCCAGAACGGCTTGATCAGCGCGCATGACGATGCCTTCGCCGATTGGCTGGGGCTGCTGGCGGATTTCGAGCCGATGTGGGTGGACGGCTACGCCACCATGACCTGGGACGAAGCTTATCGCCTCTTCATCACCGGCGAGACGCCTTTCCTGCTGGGCAACGCGGCCAGCAACACGCTCCAGGTCAATCGCGATGCCGACTTCAACTGGAGCGTCAGTTACTTCCCGCCCGTCACCGAAACCACCAGCCCGCATGCCGCCAATAACGAGAGCGCCTACCTGGTCGGTGGCTTCACCTCCGGCTTTACCGTGACCGACCGCGCCCGCCGTGAAGGCATTGAAGAGCAGGTGGTCGACTTCTTGATGTACATGACCGCCCAGCCGCAATGGGGCCGCGTCGTCAGCGACTCGCCGCGCAGCATTCCGACGCAGTACGGCTTGGATGTGCCCGAGGCGCTCAGCGCGGCGCTGGCTTTCCTCGATTTGCCAATCCGCGCGCTGAAAGATCCCGATCCACGCCTCAGCCGCCGCTATGGCGAAGATCATCGCCGGCTGATGCAGGAATACTTCACCGATCAGATTGATCTCGAAACCCTGATCGCGGAAGAGGACCGCCTGATGACGCGGGAAGCGCGCGTCGTCATCGCTGAAAACGAATGGTCTTGCGACTTCCAGATGGAGTAGGTCCGGCCGATTTCAGATTCACACAGCGGGCGAGTCACCGACTCGCCCCTACACGCGCCTGTTTAATTTACCAATGTAGGGGCGACCCATTGGGTCGCCCGCGCTCTAATTCCCAACACCGCTCATGCTAAGACGCCTAGCCACAAGCCCGTCCGTCGGAGCCAGCAAACGCGAAAGCCAAAGCCGGCTGCCTATCCGCGTTTGGCGGGCGAAGTGGCTTTATGTGGCGCTGCTGATTCCGGTGGCGATGCTGCTGATCTTCGAGTGGCTGCCAGCTTTCAGCGCGCTCTATAACTCGCTTTACATCTGGAATGGCGGCAAGGTTCATTTCTATGTCGGGCTAGAGCATTACGAGCGCATGCTCAGCGACCGCACCTTCCGCGTCGCCATCACCAATCTGCTGGGCTTCGTCTTCTTCCGCGTCATCATGCAGACGGCGCTGCCCTTCTTCGCCGCCGAGATGATCATCAACCTGCGCAGCGCGCGCTGGTCATACTGGTGGAAGATCATCTTCGTCTTCCCGATGGTGGTGCCGACCATTCTCAACTACCTGATCTGGCGCTTTATCTACAACCCGCAAGTGGGCTTGCTAAACGAAGGCTTGAAGCTGATCGGCTTGGACGACTACACCCACGCCTGGCTGGGAGACCCCAATACGGTGATGTGGGCGCTGGCATTCGTGCGTTTTCCCTGGCTGCCGACGCTGCAATTCCTCATTATCCTGGGCGGCTTGCAGACGATCCCGCAAGAAGTGCATGAGAGCGCGGCGATTGACGGCGCCGGCTTCTGGCGGCGGCTCTTCTATATCGATATTCCGATGACGAAGCGGCAGATCACGCTGGCGATGATCTTGACAATGCTCTTCATGACGCAACGCTTCGACCTATTCCTGGTGATGACCGATGGCGGACCGGGTTACAGCAGCATGGTGCCGGCATTGCAGCTCTATCAATCGGCATTCCATTTCCTGGAATTTGGCTATGCGTCGGCAATCGGCGTCGTGCTATTCGTCGCCATGCTCGCCTTGACCATCATCAACCTGCGCGTATCCGCCGGCGCTACCAGCAATTGATGTAGGGGCGAGCGACCCGCTGTGTCGACGGTCAGTGTCTACGCGACCTACGCGCGGCATTGGGTCGCCCGCCTAATGTTTAGGAATTGAAATTGTTCAAGCGCAAACGCCTCCGCATCGCCAATCACGACCTGCCATTTCAGATGGTGTTGGTCGCCTTTGGCATCGTTACATTTTTTCCGCTGGTTTTGGTCGTCATCACCTCATTGAAGAGCAATACGCAGTTCTATCACAATTTCTGGCTGCCAGAGCTGCCTTTCCAGTTCGGCAATTATTCATCGGCTTTCCGCATCATCTGGCGCTATATCGTCAACAGCGTACTGTACTCCGGCTCAACGATCTGCCTCATCGCCTGCATCGCCTCGGTGGCTGGTTATGTCTTCGCCCGTTTCCATTTTCCCTTCAAGACCGCTCTCTTCCTCGGCTTCATCACCTTGATCATGGTGCCGGGCGTGCTGACGCTGGCGCCGCGCTTTGTCCTTGTGCGCGATCTTGGCTTGGTCAACACGCCCGGCGCGCTGATTTCGGTCTGGGTCAGCGGCGGGCTGGTGCTTTCGACCTGGCTGATGCGCAGTTATTTCGAGTCGCTGCCACAAGAGCTCTTTGACGCCGCCTATGTCGATGGCGCCGCCGAGCGGCAGGTCTTCTTCTACGTATCCGTTCCCCTCGCCCGCCCCATGATCGCCACTGTGGCGATGACCACGCTGATCAGCTCCTGGAACGATCTCATCTGGCCCCTGGTCACAATCACGGATAAGGACAAGATGCCGCTGGCGATGGGGCTAATGCAATTCTCCTCAGATTTCGAGACCGACTGGGGCACGCTTTTCGCCGGCTATGTCATCTCATCAATCCCGCTGCTATGCGTCTTTGCGGTGGCGATGCGCCAGTTCATCAGCGGCTTGACCAGCGGATCGATCAAGGCTTGAGGCGATGGGTGTGGTGAATTTCATTGATAGCGCGACAAACCCCCATCCCCCGGCCCCTTGCCGTAGTGCAGTGTCTACGCGCACCCCACAAGGAGGGAAGGGGAGTTTTTCAAGGAATTTCGGGCTTTTGAAGTCCCTCCCTCATTTTGGGGGAGGAATTTAGGGTGGGGGAAACGAGGGATATATCAACACATTCACCACACCCTAGGGCAAGAATGTTTTTGCCGCGATTGCGTCATCTGTGCTAAAATCCGTTTTCGAATCGCGAGAATGCATCATAAGCATTTTCCGTCTCGTATAGTCGTTCAGATTACGGATAGGAGTGTGTCATGAAAAAGCTGAAAGTCTTACTTCTGTTATTGGTCGGCGTGATGCTGTTCAGCGCGGTGGCGCCAGTTGCGGCGCAGGAGCTTGAGCTCTGGGCTTTCGTCAACACGCACGCGCGCTGGTTCCGCGAGCAAGCGGAGCGCTACGCCGAAGAGGTCAATCCGGATTTCTCGCTCAATGTCATAGAGATCGCTTACGGCGATTTACACGACAGACTACTGATTTCAATACAGTCGGGTGGGGTCGGCGCGCCGGATATCGCCGATGTCGAGCAGGGGCGCTTCGGCAGCTTCTTGCGCGGCGGCGGCGATCCAGGCTTTGTCGAGTTGAACGCCCTGCTTGATGAAGGCGGCCATACCGAGAATCTGGTCGAGGCGCGGCAGGCGCTCTATACGTCGATGGGCTCGGTCTACGGCATTGAACACGCTTTGACACCGGTCGTGCTTTACTACCGCGCCGATGTCTGGGAGGGCGCTGGCTTCGATCCGCAAGCGTTCGTCACTTGGGACGACTTCGTCGAGGCTGGGCGCGCCATCGTGGAGGCGAATCCCGATGTCATCCCGCTCCATATCCACGGCGGCTTGCACGAACTGCTGCTTCGTCAACAGGGACATGATTATTTCAATGCCGATGGCGATGTCACGATTGATTCAGCCGAATCGATCGCGCTGATGGATTGGCTGTTGGCGCTGAAGGACGAAGGCGTCGCCGGCGATCCGCCGACGGGTGACGCGCTCTGGGCCGCTTTCAAAGATGGCACGCTGATCTCCATGGTCGGCGCTGACTGGTATGGCGGTTTCTTCAAAGACAATGCGCCTGAACTATCGGGCAAATGGAAGGCGGCGCCACTGCCGGCTTTTGAAGAAGGTGGACGGCGCACCAGCGTTTGGGGCGGCACCGGCGCCATGGTGGTTAAGACCAGCGACCACGTCGAAGAGGCGCTTAGCTTCCTCGAATTCTCGATGCTGTCCATAGAGGGCAATGTGCGCCGCTTCGAGTTGACAACCCTGTGGCCGCCTTATATCCCGGCGATGGCAAACGAGCGCCTGCACGCTGCGGACGAGTATTTTTCGGGTCAGGATTTGGGCGCGCTCTTCAGTGATGTCGGCCCCGAGGCGCCGCCGCAATGGCAGAGCCCCTTCCGCTCGCAGTTGAATAGCTTGCGCTCGGCTGCCTGGCAAGACGTGATCGACGGCAACCGCAGTCCGGAAGAGGTCTTCACCGAAATCGCCGATACCATCCGCGATGAGATGGAGTTCGAAAGCTAGATTCAAGGTTTTTTTGGTGGCGGGCTTCGGCTCGCCGCCATTTTCATTTTCTCTTGAGGAACTGCGATGTTTGGACGCGGTCGTAAAATCGCGCCTTATCTTTTTATTAGCCCCTTCTTCATCGGCTACGCCATCTTCTTTCTGTACCCCGTCATCCAGTCGCTGCAGCTGAGCTTCTACCGGCAAGTGGGCCTTACCAATCCCCCGCGCTTCATCGGTTTCGACAACTACGTCCGCCTCGTGACTAAGGACGATCTCTTCATCAAGGCGCTGACCAATACCACCTATTACGCCTTGGGCAGCATTCTGATCATTGTGCCGCTGGCGCTGTTGCTGGCGCTGATTCTGCATAGCCCCCGGCTGCGCTTTCGTGAATTCTTCCGCTTTCTCTATTTCACGCCCAATATCACCGCCGGCGTTGTGGTCGGCATAGTCTTCGGCCTCGTCTTTGAAGAGCAATACGGCTTGATCAACAACTTGCTGCTGGCGCCGCTCGGCATCGACAATGTGCGCTGGCTGCGCGAGGCGCGCTGGATCATGCCGGCGGTCATCCTGCTCGGCGCCTGGAAGTGGACCGGCATCAACGCCATCTATTTCATGGTCGGCTTGCAGAATATCCCCCCCGAGCTGAACGAGGCGGCGCGCGTCGATGGCGCAACTCGCTGGCAGGTCTTCTGGCATGTGACGCTGCCGCTGCTGCGCCCGATCCTCGCCTTCGTGCTGACCATCGCCATCATCGGCTCTTACAATCTCTTCGCCGAGCCGGCGATTCTGGTGGGGCTGGAGGGCGGTCCCAATAATTCCGGCATGACCATGACCATGTACCTCTATACCCGCGGCTTCCGCGAGCTCAAGATGGGATACGCATCGGCGATTGGTTATTCGCTGGCGGTTATCATTCTGGTCTTGAGCGTGATTCAGTTGGTTCTGATTCGGGCATTCCGCGAGGACTAATTCGCATGAGACTCGCCTTATCGCGCCCCTCGGATTCTGCCGAGCGCAAATCGCTCGCTATGAAGCTATTGGAAGTGACGATTGTCTACGCCATCCTCTTCTTTTTTGCGCTTTTGGTTGGCATCCCATTCCTTTATATGTTCACCGGTTCATTCAAAACCAATGGACAGCTATTCTCCTGGCCCGTCAATCTGCTGGCGTCAGAGCCCACGCTCAACAACTACGAGCGGCTTCTCAGCGGGGAAGAAATCCCTTACTTGCAGCAGATGGGCAACAGCGTCATCATCGCCGTCAGCCAGAGCGCCTTGACGCTGCTTTTCGCCTCGATGGTCGGCTGGGGCTTCGCCAAATATGAATTCCGCGGAAAGACCTTCCTGACAATCTTCTTGCTATTCACCTTCACCATACCCTTCCAAGTGACGCTGGTGCCGCTATTCCAGATGATCGTCCGGCTGGGATTGCTGGACAGTTTCCTCGGCGTCATCTTGCCGAGCTCGGTCAGCGCGTTTGGCGCCTTCTTCATGCGGCAGGCGATGGTGTCGATCCCGCAAGAATTGCTCGATGCCGGGCGCATCGATGGCGCCAGCGAGTGGGGTCTCTTCTGGCGGATTGGCATTCCGCTCTCGCGGGGCGCTTTGTCGATTCTCTCGGTGCTCGTATTCCTGACCGCCTGGAACGATTATCTATGGCCCCTGATTGTCTTGCGGACGCCGGAGAAATTTACCTATCCCGTCGGCTTGGCGACCCTCAATGGCTTGTACAAAGTCGAGTACGGCATGATCCTTGGCGGCGCATTCATTGCCACCCTGCCGATCGTGCTCATATTCTTTGCCGGGCGCAATCAAATCCTCGACAACTTGACCATTGGCGCGGTCAAGCAGTAGCCAATTCTGGATCGAAATGCAGTTCCATGTAGTGCAAGTCGCAGAAGCGCCCGTCGACATTGAGCTCCCGCCGCGCCCTGCCAAGAATCTCAAAGCCCAACTTCTCATAGAGCCGAATCGCCGCCCGCGCTTCCGTATTGACTGTCAAATTCGCCTTCCCGATCTGGTCCAGCGACCGCAGTTCATCGAGCAGCCGCCGCATTAGCGCCGATGCGACGCCGCGGCTGCGCATCCCAGGCGACACATACACGCCATATACTTCCGCCACGTGGCGCAGCTTGGGCTTCGCCGACCAGCCCGCCCCCGCCATGCCGACCAACCCGCCACCCACTTCCGCGAAAAACGTAAGATTGCCGTCCCGCTGATATGCCGATGTCAGACGCGCGATCCAGACATCATCCGGGAATGCCAGCTCGTCTTCGTAACTCGAGGCGAAGGCGCTCGGCTCGGCGAGCAGCGCTTCCAAGCGCAGCTGTTTGGCTTCGCGCCAGCGCGCTGGTGGTAATGTGATGATCTTTGCCTCGGTCAACTTTGCCCCAATCTTTGACTTTTTCTACGGGTATGGTTACGCTTGCACTGTACACTGCAATCCTATCGCAAAAGGATCTGCATCCCATCCGTGCGTCGCTGCGCTTTTGATTTTCTTGAGGGGGGGTATACTATAACCTGATGGTGAAACTGTACCTCACAAAGAAACAGCCATCAGCAATTCGAGGCCGTGGCGCGGAGCAGGAGGTGAAATGCGAAAATCATACACAGCAGCCAACACCCTAATGAAGCTGCATAATCAGTGAAGGAGATAACAATGTCCGAAAAGAAACTTTCACGCCGCGACTTTCTGAAAGCGGCATCAACCGCGCTGGCGGCTTCCGGCTTTGCGGCATTGCCGGTTGGCGTCGTGCGCGCCCAGGACGAAGAAGTCACTCTGGTACTCTGGGGCTTCGCCAGCAACCGCGTCGAATGGATGCAGAACGTGGTTGACGAACTCTGGTCCGACATGCATCCCAATGTCGGCTTCACCTTCGAGCAGACGCCCTACTGGGATCTTTGGCCCAAGCTGACAGCGGCATTTGTCGGCGGCGCCGGCATCCCCGATATGGTCGATATCGAGATCAACCAGACGGGTCAATACGTGCGCGAGCCGGGCAACGAGCCCTTCGCCGCCATGAATGACCTGCTGAGCGAGGACCTGGACAGCCTTTCAATCCCCTCAGCCACCGCGCCCTGGACCGTCCGCGGCAATATCTATGGCGTCGGCAACGAAGTCAACCCGCTGCTGATGCTCTACCGCAGCGACGTCATGGAAGAGCTGGGCGTTGACGCCGAAGCGCCGGTGAGTTGGGAAGAATGGATCGAGCAAGTGGGCGGTCCGGTACAAGATTCGGGCACGGCGCTGACGACTTTCGACCGAGGCGCGGGCAGTTGGCGCGAATTGAACAACGTCCTCAACGCGGCAGGCGGCCAATTCTTTGATGGCGACGGCAATGTGACCGTGCTGGACGACGACTTGGCTGTTGACATCTTGAATTGGCAGAAGGGGCACGTCGATTCCGGCTTGTTCCTGGTATCGGACGCCGACTGGTGGGGGCTGCATGGCGATGGCGCCCTAGTCAGTATGTACGCCGCGCCCTGGTTGCAAGGCTTTATGAAGCAGAACATCCCCGACCTGGAAGGTCAGTGGCGGATGCGACACCTGCCGAAATGGAGCCCGGACAGCCCCAAGACCTCGCCCTATGGCGGCACCGGCATGGGCATCACCGCCGCTTCCGAGAACAAGCCGGAGTCCTATGAGTTCATCCGCGTCTGCAATATCACCGCCGAGGGTTCGCTGTTGGCATTCCGCCGCATGAACCTCTTCCCGTCCTATACACCGGTCTGGGATAGCGAGGAATTGCTGCGCTCCGATGATTACTTCGGCGGGCAGATACCGGGTCAATTCATCGCCGAAGCGGCCGCCGAAATGGCAGTCGTCAACGTCGATCCTTACTGGGGCTTGTTCGGCGATATCGTCAATCGCCTGGTTATGGATCCGGTCTTCGAGGCGGATGCCGACCCGCGCGCCGCATTGGAAGAAGCGATCGAAGAATTCGAGTTCAGCAAGTAACGCTGACCCACAATCAGAGCAATGTAGGGGCGACCGGCGGTCAGTGTCTACGTGACCAATCTGGTCGCCCTCCAACGAATACATCACGGCCTGTAGGGGCAGGCCATTGGGTCGCCCGACATGGAGTATAAGTGTTGTCCGCTCACACATTGACAACCGCAAACAAACCCCAGCCGTTCTCGCTTGCGGACTGGTGGTCGCGCAACCAGCGCAAGGTCATCCCCTACATCTTCCTGGCGCCTTTTCTGCTGTCATTCGTCATCTTCACCGTCTACCCGGCCGGCGTCTCCCTCTTCTTGAGCTTCCAGCGCACGCGCGGCTTCCAACAGGCGGAAGAAGGCGGCGGGGTCGTGCTCGAATACAAGGGCTGGGCCAATTACGAGCGCCTGCTGACCAAGGACAAGCGCTTTCGGGCGGCCATGATCAATGGCGCCGAATTCTGGCTGGGTACCTTGCTGGTGCAGATGCCGCTGGCGCTGGCGGTGGCGCTGGCGCTGAACTCGCCGAACATACGCTTCCGGATACTGGGGCGATTAGCCTTCTTTGCTCCTTATATCACCTCGGCCGTCGTTGTCGGCTGGATATTCCGCTTCGTCTACGACCAGAATTTCGGCTGGATGAATTCGGCGTTGGCACAACTGGGCATAGAAGGTCCAGCCTGGATTCGCGATGCCAATCTAGTAATGCCGTCCTTGATCATTCTCGGTTTGTGGACCTGGGTCGGCTTTAACTCGCTCTTCTTCCTGGCCGGATTGCAGAATGTGCCGGATGATTTGAAAGAAGCGGCGCGCATCGATGGCGCCACTACCATCCGCGTCTTCTGGCATATCACCATTCCCTTCTTGCGGCCGGTATTCGTCTTCGTGGTCGTCACCGGCGGCATCGGTTCCTTCAGCCTCTTCAGCCAGCCCTACCTGCTTTTGGATTTCCCTAACACCGGTCCCTTCGATAGCGGCTTGTTCCCCCTAATGTATCTCTACGACATGGGCTTCTTGAATATCCGTATGGGCTATGCCTCGGCGATCGGTTATATCTTGACCGTGGTCATTCTCATCATCACCGGCATGCAACTTCTCTTATTCCGTCTGTGGAAGGTCTGAGGCGCGGCGATGTTTAAGAGGAAACGCCAAAGCGAAATGGGCGGCAGCCGGGTCAGTGTCATGACGATGAACACCATTGTTCTCGTTGGCGTCTTGCTCTGCGCAGTGCCATTCGTCTATATGATTTCCGCCAGCTTCCGCCGCGAAGGCGATCTCTACAAGCTGCCGGTGACGGTCTATCCGCGCGAATGGACCATGCACAATTTCCACACGCTCTTCGAAAAGACCGAGTACGTCCGCTGGTACGGCAATACCATTTTCACCGCCAGCATCCGCACCGTTCTCGGCGTCTACTTGGCGGCGCTGGCCGGCGCCGCCTTCGCCAAATACGATTTCCGCTTCAAACGCTTCTTTTTCTTTTTGGTGCTGGCGACCCTGACGCTGCCCTTCCACATGCTGCTGATACCGCTATTTCTATTGATGCGCGATTTCGGCTGGGTGGACAACTACCTCGCCATCATCGTGCCCGGCATGGTGAACGTCTTCAACATCTTCCTCATGCGCCAATACATCGAGTCGGTGCCCGATGAATTGATGGACGCGGCCCGCATCGACGGCGCTTCCGAGATCGGCATGTTCCACCGCATCATCCTGCCGCTGGTGCGCCCGGCGCTGGGCGTGGTCGGCATTCTCACCTTCGTCTGGACCTGGAACGATTTTCTCTGGCCACTGGTCGTCCTGCACGATGACGCGAAATACCTGCTCTCCAACGGCATCGCCACCATGGACGGTCCCTACGAGGTCGAGACGGGCGCGATCATGGCTGGCTCCTTCCTGGCCACCTTGCCCATCATCATCGTCTTCCTCTTGATGCAAAGGCAGATCATCGCCGGCCTCACGCAAGGGGCGATCCGCGGTTGAGTTCAAAAGCCTACCCCCCTCGATCCCCCCCAAAGCATTGGGGGAAGCGTCGACGATATCCCCTCCCTGATGCTTCGGGGAGGGGCCGGGGGAGGGGTAGACTCGACACTGAACGACTGGTCTTTCAGCCGGATGCCTCCCTCAGCCTGCAGCGCGGCATCAATCTGATCGTCGACGCGGTGCGCCCGACGCTGGGTCCCATCCCGCGCGCGGTCGCCGTCAGTCAAGCGCTGGAGGACAAGCCACCCGAGCTGCTCGATAAAGGCGGTCTCATCGCCCGGCGCATCAGCGACCTGCCCGACCGCGATGCCGATATGGGCGCGATGCTGCTGCGGCAGATGCTCTGGCAACTCTACGAAGAATGCGGCGATGGCACGGCAACAGCCGCTGTCATTTTCCAATCGATCACCAACGATGGGCTGAAATACCTCGCCGCCGGCGGGAATGCCATGCGCCTGCGAGCGCACTTGGGCGCCTGCCTGGATATCGTCCTTGATGCGCTTGATGAGATGACGAGGCCGATCTCGGGGCGGGAGCAACTGGCGCAGTTGGCTGAGTGCGTTTGTCACGATCCCGAACTGGCGGAGAAGCTGGGCGAGATCTTCGATTTCATCGGCGAGCACGGCCAACTCGATGTGCGGCGCGGGCATACGCGCGCCATCGAACATGACTACATGAAAGGGATGTACTGGAAGCGCGGCGCGGTCTCGCGGGCGATGCTGCGCGGCGGCAAAGAACCGGACCGCATCGTCATGAACAATTGCGCCATCCTGCTCAGCGATCTCGATATCGAGGACGCAAAAGACCTGCTGCCCGTCATCACGACCTTAATGCGCGCTGGGGCGAAAGCGCTGTTGCTAGTAGGAGACAAATTCTCTGAGACGGTCATCAACTTCATTTTGAATAACAAAGAGCCGGACAAGTTCCGCATCGTGGCGGTCAAGACGCCGGGCAGCACCGATGACCAGCGCCGCGCCCATCTGAGCGATATGGCGGTGATCACCGGCGCGATCCCGCTCTTCAAGGCGGCCGGCGATACGCTGGCGACAGCAGCCGCACGCCCGAACGATCTGCAGGGCGACGACCCAGCGAAACATGCCCGCCCAAGCTATTTCGGGCAGGCGAAACAGGTCTGGGTCGAGCGGACGATGTTCGGCTTGGTTTCAGATCGCGATGATCAAGGCGAGCTCACCGAGCACCTTGCCGACTTGCTGGAGCTGGTTGAAGACGCGAGGGATAAAGACAGCGAGACTTTCCTGCGCGAGCGCATCGGCAAGATTCTCGGCGGGGTCGCCATTCTGCGCATCGGCGATGCCTTGCCGTCGCGGATGGACAGCCGCATCGCCAGCGCCAAAGACACGGCGAAATCGCTGCGCCGCGCCCTGCGTGACGGCATCGTTCCCGGCGCTGGCATCGCCCTGCTCGCTTGCCGCGCTGCCCTGGACGCATCGCCGGTTGAGGCGGGGGACAGCGACGCGCGCGCCGCTCAACGTATGCTGCTGCGGGCTTTGACTGCGCCGATTAGCACGATCTGCCAGAACGCCGGCTTCGATTCGGCCAAGGTTGCCGAGCTCAATGGCGAACCGCCCGAATACGGCATCGACGTCCGCAGCGGCGCCATCGTCGATGTGCTGGAAGCGGGCATCATTGACGTCGCGTCGGTCACCGAAGCAGCCCTCCGAAGCGCGGTGACAAGCGCCGCTCTTGCCTTGACAATCGATGTGCTGCTGCATCACGCGCAGCCCGAAGAGTCTTATACACCTTGACCCGGACCAGCACAGCCCTAGCCCCGGGGAGTGGTGAATTTCATTGATAGCGCGACAAACCCCCATCCCCCGGCCCCTT
>JAPPFH010000032.1 GCA_028875185.1 Chloroflexota bacterium
TAGGGGCGGCATATAATGCCGCCCGCGTTACACAAAGAAATTAGGGCGACCTAGCAGGTCGCCCCTACACCGTCTTATCAGTGTGCAACCGCGATTTTCACCACTCGCATGCATATTCGGGTAAACGAAGGCCTTGTTTATCCGCCACATATTCCAGCTGGGTCAAGCCGGCCTCCCGCAGCGCCCGCCCCACCCGCTCGACATCGGCGCGATCGCCAGCATCGTATGTCCGCACGCACAGCAGGCGCTCGTCCACATCCGTTTGACCGGCGGCGGGCTTTGTCGATACCTTGGACTTGTAACCGAGTTGGCCCGAGACGGTCAGCGGTTTGACCCGCTCCCATACCGCGTCGACGGCATCGGCGCGTAAAGGAATCCGCCATTCGCCTGCCTTAGCCGTTGGCGCCGGGTAGTCGCCGTCGCGCCGCTTTGCCTCAATCCAGTAAACCGCCGCCAGCGTTGAGGGACGCGCCACGGCATCGTGCAGCATACGCGCCTTTTGCACCATCTGAATCAGATCGAGGTTGAGATCGCTCGGCTGCTCGTCTTTCCGCATGGTCGTTTGTCCAAAACCTCAGAATTCTGCACAGCCAAGTATATCGTGAACGATCAATCACGCCCGGAAAACGCCCTCCCGACGGTCTGTGTCTAAGGGGCCTGACGCTTCGCGGAGGGACCGGGGAGGGCTTAGAAAAATGGCGCGTTAGACGAATTGCTGTTTGTCGCTTATATCGCTGTCGAAACCGTAACGACCGATCAGCGGCACGAAACGGCAGCGCAGCAGTGTACGCGAGGTGAAACGCTCGCCGCGCCGCGTCACCAGGGTCAATTCCTGCAATTCTTCATCGCCGATCGGCAGGATCATCTGCCCGCCGTGTTTATCCAGTTGCGAGCAAAGAACATTGGGCAGACGGGGCACAGCCGCCGTCACCATGATGCGGTCGAAGGTCGCTTGGTCGGGCAGGCCCTGGCTGCCGTCGCCGACGTAGATGTCGATATTGTTGTATCCGAGTTCGCCGATCCGCTCGCCCGCCTGGTCAGCCAGCCGGCTGACGCGCTCCATGCTGTAGACATAGTGGCTCAAGTGGCAGAGTATGGCGGTCTGGTAACCCGACCCAGTGCCGATTTCCAGGACGGTATGATGGGGTTTGAGGCGAAGCCGTTCGGTCATAAAGGCGACGATGTATGGCTGTGAAATCGTCTGTCCTTCGCCAATAGGCGCGGGACGGTCTTCATAGGCTTGGGGCTTGAA
Source organism: Chloroflexota bacterium (assembly GCA_028875185.1). GTDB lineage: Bacteria > Chloroflexota > Anaerolineae > Aggregatilineales > Phototrophicaceae > UBA6055. The sequence goes on from JAPPFH010000032.1 coordinate 1,253, forward strand.
TTCTTCCGGCACAAAAGCATGACGCGGCATCACGCGCATCGCATCCAAGACGCGGCGGTCGTTGATGCCGCGCTTCACCAACTGTTCATCTACCATGCGGTTCCGCCAGCGCGCATACTCCCGTGTAGTTGGCATTTATGGGTCCACACTTATTGTCACTAGGTCGCATTAAAGCTAGCACAATTGGACAATTCGGGCAAATCGCCACTGGGCTGGCGCCGGGCTCCGCGCGTCCAATCTGAATTTCCGCATGCGATGAAATCTCGCAAAACTCGAAATAAGGGCTCCGCTGAATTATAGTAAGCAAGACTGATTCGGCGACGGTGAATGCCCGTGACCAATGCATCCGCGCGCGCCCAGACGCCCCTGAATATGCGCCGCGTCTTGCCGATCTTCACACTCGTCTTCGTCGACATTCTCGGCTTGACTGTCATCCTGCCGCTGCTGCATTTGTACGCGGCGGCTTACGGCGCCGACCCGCTGCGCATCGCGCTGGCGATAGCGGCTTTTCCCTTGGCGCAGCTCATCGGCGTACCGGTCATGGGCGCGCTTTCGGACCGTTATGGGCGCAAGCCGCTGCTGCTCATCAGCCAAGTAACCACCTGCATCAGCTTCATCATGCTCGGCTTGGCGACATCACTTGAGTTGGTCATCCTGTCGCGGCTGGTTGACGGCTTGTTCGGCGCCAACCTTTCGACAGCGCAAGCGGCGCTAAGCGACATCACCGACAAGACGAACCGGACGCGCGGCTTGGGCATCACCGGCGCCGCCTTCGGTCTCGGCTTCATATTTGGTCCGGTCATCGCCCTGATTTCATTGGAGCTGACGGATTCACTGGCTGTGCCCGCCTTCACCGCCGCCATCTACTCTTTCGTATCGATCCTCGTGACCGCCTTTATCTTCAAGGAAACACACCCACCCGCGAAGCGCGGACCTGGCGCGCAGCTATGGCTCAGCCCCGCGACCTTGTTTCGCTATCTGCTGAAACCCGGGCTGGGCATTCTGCTGCTGCTCATGTTCGCCCAACAGATCATCTTCTTCGGCTACGAAAGTTTGCTCGGCTTGTTCACATTGACGCGTTTGGGCTTCCTCGGGCGCGGCAACGCCGTCTTGTTTCTGATAATCGGCCTGATTCTGGTGACAGTGCAGTTGCGCTTGATTGGTCGACTGAGCGCGAAACTGGGAGACGGGCGCCTGGCGAGCTTGGCGCTTGGCTTGCTGGCCTTAGGCTTGCTATTGACCGCGGCCACACCCGAAGCGCCACATCCGCTCTACCTGCGCGAATTGGTCGAGCGCGATCTGCTCGGCGCGCGCCAATCGGCAACCGAGATCATCATCGGCGACCTCGGCGTCGACCTGCCAACGAATGAAAATCGCGGATTTTCCGGCATCGTCTGGCTGCTGATCGCCATCGTGCCGGTGTCAATCGGCGCAGGCTTAATCCGCCCGGCGCTGAATAGTCTGATCACACAGTCGGTTGCCGGACACGAATATGGCCGCGCGCTAGGGGTCAGTTCGGCGCTAGTCAGCGGGGCAAACGCCTGCGCGCCAATGATCGCCGGGCTGATCTTTCAACAGATGGGAACAAGCACGCCCTTCGCAATCGGGGGCCTGCTGATGGCGGGGCTGTGTTTCCTCAGCATGCAAGCATTTGGACCGCGAAGCAAACGAATCTAATCACACACTTAGGGTGTGCGAATAAGCAGACCGAGGATGGCCGTCGCGATACTGACGGCAAGAATGAGCCGCCAGGTCAGCGTTGCCTGCAAGTTAGCAAGATCAGCCTTGGTCGCCAGATGCTGTTGGTTGGTCTCCAAAGATGCGATTCGTTCACCATGATTTTGCAAGGTTGATACGGTCGAAACTTCCGTTGCAGCTGCCATGTTTCACTCGTTTTGTTCCTATGATTCCATGCGCAAGTGTAGCACTTTAACGGATTGCATACAAGTCATGCAAACCGCGGACGGCTAAGCGTGCGCCCAGCCCTCCCAGCCGCGCGCGCTCCAGGCGGAATAAAGCGCGATGGCGCCGGCTGTCGCCACATTGAGGCTGCCAACTTCGCCGCGCATTGGCAGTGTCAGCAGCAGGTCGCAGGTATCGCGCACCAGCCGCCGCAAGCCTTCGCCCTCGCTGCCCATCACCAAGCCAAGCGACATATTTAGATCTGTTTTGTCCAAGGGCGGGATATTCGGTCCAACATCCAAGCCCACCAGCCAAACATCCTGTTCTTTTAATTCTCTCATCGCATTCACCAGATTCGTCGCCTGCGCCACATTGGTATGCTCAACCGCGCCCGATGAGGCGTTGACCACCGCTGGCGTCACCGCCACGCTGCGCCGTTCCTGGATAACTATGCCGTGCGCGCCCACCGCATCGCTGACGCGAATCAGCGAGCCGACATTTTGCGGATCCTTCAGCAGGTCGAGCAATAAGATCAGCGGCTTCTCGCGGCGGCGCGCAGCATGCGCAAGTATGTCTTCCAGGTCGCAATACGGGTAGGGACCGACGCGCAGCGCCAATCCCTGATGATTGCCACTATTCGCCAGGTCATCAAGGATGCGCCGCTGGACCCGCTGCACCGGCACATTAAGCTCTTCCGCCATGCTCATCGCATCGCCGACCGACCCGCGTTTCTCGGCGCGCTCGTGAATCATCAGCGCGTCAATTGCGCGCCGTCCGGAACGCATCGCTTCGATAACCGCCCAGTGACCGTAAAGGAATTCAGGCACTTAATTGACCTCTTACCACCACCCCAAAGCCCTCCCCCAAGATGAGGGAGGGGCTTTTTCCTTCAGGTCGTTTCGTGACCTCAACTCCCCTTCCCTCTTTATGGGGGAAGGGGCCGGGGGATGGGGGCGAACAACCATAGTTCAATTCAGCTTCCACACCGTGCCATCGGCTCGGTCCTCCAAATTGATGCCCAGCGCCGCTAGTTGATCGCGAATCTGATCGCTGCGCGCGTAATCGCGCTCGGCGCGGGCGCGGGCGCGCATTTCAATCAGCATCTCAATAAGCGCTCCCTCGCGCTGTCCATCGCCGCCTTCGGCTGACTCCGCCGGCGCCAAACCCAGAACATCGCCAGCGAGCGCGGTATAGGTCTCTTCGATCGCCGCCAATGTCGATACGCCGACTTCGGTCTCGCTGTTCAGCAGCGTGTTGACATCACGCGTGAGGTCTTGCAGCGCGGCGATGCCTCGCGGGGAGTTGAAATCATCGTCCATGACACTGTTAAATTCGGCGCGCGCGGCCACCAGCCGTTCGAGGAAGCCCGCCCCGGCATCGGTCTCGGGCGCGCTGTTCAGCTGCTGGCGCAAGAGCCGCAGGGCGTTCATCAGCCGCTCCCAGCCGGATTTCGCCGATGCCAGCGCCTCATCGCTGTAGACCACTGGATTGCTGTAATGCGATGTCAAGATGAAATAGCGCAGTTCCTGCGGGCGATAGGCTTCCAACGCATCCTTTATCGTAATGTAATTGCCCAGCGACTTGCTCATCTTGACCGGGATGCCCTCGTCCGGATCAAGCACGTTAAGGCTGCCCGTCAGCATCCAAAAATTTGCGAAGCCGACATCATTGGCGCATTCGCTCTGCGCGATCTCGTTCTCGTTGTGCGGGTAGATATTATCGATGCCACCGCCATGAATATCAAAATTGGCGCCCAGGTACTTCTTCGCCATCGCCGAGCACTCGATATGCCAGCCGGGGAAACCGACGCCCCAGGGGCTATTCCAGCGCAAGATATGCTCCGGTTCCGCCATGCGCCAGAGGGCGAAATCGGCCGGATGACGTTTCTCGCCAGCGACCAACTCGCGCGATTCATCGTGCTGCTCGTCTACGCGGCGGTTGGACAGCTTGCCGTAATCGGCATCGCTGAGCACATCGAAATAAACATTGCCATTGGCGACATAGGCGTGGCCCCGGTCGAGCAGGGTTTCGATCATCTCGATCTGCTCCGGCACGTGACCGCTGGCGCGCGGCGAAATATCGGGCCGCCGCACACCCAGCGCGTCCATATCCTCGAAATAGCTGCGCGCGTAAGTCTCAACAATCTGCATCGGTTTGGCGTTGAGCTGGGCGGCGCGAACGAGAATGCGATCTTCTTCGTTGGCGCGCAAGTGCCCGACATCAGTGATGTTCTGCACATAGAGCAGGTCAAAGCCGCGATAACGGAGGTAACGCGCCACCACATCAAATGAGACATAGGTCTTGGCGTGTCCCAAATGCGAGTGCTCGTATACGGTCGGACCGCAGACATACATGCCAACACGCCCCTCATGGATCGGCGAGAACGCCTGCTTTTCGCGCCCTAACACATTAAAGATTCGCAATGTCATCGTCGCTCAGTCCCTCGGTAGATGCAAATCTAATGCGGCGTATTGTAGCAGAAACCATGCCGATGTGAAAAAGGCTGGCGCCGCGCCTGCCCGGGACGCGGAAGCGCTTAGACAACGCTCTTGCTGTAATCATGGATTTCGTGCAGTTTCTCGAAGCCAACCGACGCGTAGAGCGCCGACGAGGCTGGATTCTTGTCCGGCGGTTGATGACCCACGTAGGCGCGCTCGATGCCGCGCTCCGCTATCATCCGCTCAAGTACATGTACCATCAGCGCCTTGGCAATGCCGCGCTGGCGAAAATCCGAATGTGTGCCCACCGGCTCGAAGAGCAGCGAACGATTGACATCATCAATCCAGATATTGGTGAAGGCGGCGAAGCGACCGTCAGGCGCAACAACGACGATTTCGTATTCCATGTGGGGCGATTGAAAGACCTCGCCATAAGACTCGGCGTTCCACTTGCTGCTGAAGCTGTGATTATGCACATCAGCGAGCTGCGGCGCGTCGGCGGCCGTCGCTTGGTGGAAGCGGAAACCAGATGGCAGCGGCGCCTCCGGCAGCGCCTTCAGTTCGTGCCGAGTTAAGGCGAAGCTGTAATCCAAGAACTTGTATCCGCGCGCCTCGACAAACGCGACATAAGCTGGATCACAGGCGTCCGCTTCAACAACGATTTTCTCGGCGCTTTTGCCCTTCCGCGCGGCGAGCCGGGTGGTCTCGCGCTCACAATATTCGAAGATATCAATATGATCGTCGCTGAGCCGCAGCGCCGGCGCCACTTGAAGATCAAACGCCTCCCAAGGCAGATCGAGCATGGCGAAGGCGCAGACCTCAGCATTTTCATCAAGCCAGTAACGCATCACATCGGCCGGATCGCAGCCGGAGCAGCTATTGAAAAGGCGATGCCCGACATCGCCCTTATGCAAGTAATTGCAGTGCCCGGCTTCGCGCGCCCACTGCATCAACGCCGCCTGCGCGCGGAAGAGATCGTCTTTTGTCTGGTAGCGATGCGCTCGCATTGTTGTGAATGTCCTCTTCATAGTTTTCCTAGGCGCATGCGGGCGGGCGTTTCAGCGGATCGCGTAGACACTGACCTACAAACGCCCCTACACACGTTGATCATGCGCGCCCGAATTTCGGCGCATCGCCAGCGCCCGCTCGTAGATTTCCACCATCCGCCGCACCTGGTCGTCCAGCGAAAAATGCGCGGCAATGCGCTCGCGCCCCATCATGCCCATCCGCTGGCGCAGATCGGCATTCCTGAGCAGCCGCCGCAGCTTATCAGCGAGGGCAGCCGTATCATAGGGGTTAACGATGAAACCCGTTTCGCCAGCGACAACCGCTTCGCTCGCGCCGCCGAAGCAGGTCGCCACCACCGGCTTGCCCAGAGCCATCGCCTCTAGCGCGACCGTCGGAAAGGGATCGAGATAAATCGAGGGCACAGCCACCACATCCGCCAACTGGTAAGCCGCGCGCAGGTCGTCGCCTGACAGCCAGCCGCCGATGCGGATGAGGGGGCGCAAACGCGCGAACTCGCCCGCCACCCGCGCATCGATATCGCGCGAGCTCAAAACCAGCAGGCGGGCATCAGGAAGCGTGTCAGCGAGCAGATCGAGCGCGGAGAGCATCTGCAGCAGGCCCTTCTCCCGGGTCAAGCGCCCGGCGATCAGGATGACGCGCTTCCCCGCCAAATCCAGCCGTCCGCGCAGATCATCAACGTTGGCCTTGGCGACCGGACGCCACTCGCGCAAATCAATGCCATTATGCGCCACTTCGACCGCCGGCATATCGTTGTCGGCGAAAGCATCGGCGAGCGCCTGGCTCGGCACGGTGTGGAGATGCGCCTGTCGCTTGAGATATTGCTTGATAATGACGTTGCGAATTGGATTGTAGCGGAAGCGGTTGCGGCGGAAGTTGTAGCCGCGCGGCAAGCGATAAGCGCCGGGCGCAAGCTCGTCAGGACCCGTCGGCGAAAAGGATGATGGCAGCTTGCCGTAGGCGAAACTCATGGCGTCATGGGCGCTGAAGACAACCGCGCAGCCGGCCGATCGCGCCAGCTTCAGCGTATGGTAAGAGAGCAAGTAATGAATGTTGTGGGCGTTCACGACATCAGGTTGCAGCTGGCGCAGCAGCGCGCTAAACGCGCCGACCGTCTGCGGATTCCACAGTGAGAACCAGGCGCGGAAGCGCTCCGGATAACGGGCCCGAATGTGATAGGTCGGGATACCATCGCGCGTCTCTTCTATTGGCGCGCCCGGCGTCGTAGCGATGACGTGCGTCTCATGATCCGCCGCCAATCCGCGCGCCAATCGCCAGACGACCGACTCCGCCCCGCCCTTGCCTTCCGGCGGAATCCGGTCGTTGAGCAGCAGGATCTTCATTCCATCATCTCGCCGTGGCTCTTCGGGCAGGTATTGCGCGACTCGCAGCCTCAAGTTGCGTATACACAGGTGAAATGTCTATAGTAACAGACTAAGCAATCCAAGGGTGGAGCAACATGTCGAAATCACTGCAGGATGCCGACCGCGAAGCACGCAAGCTGGTGGCGAAGTGGACGACTGGCGCCGCCTTGACCGGCTGGATCCCCGGCAGCGCCTTCTTCCTGACCGCGGCTGATACCGCCATGATTCACCAAGTAGCGAGCGCCTACGACGTCAGCGCCTTTGATATGGATCACTTGACCGGCACCCTGGGCGGCGTTGTTGGCAGCGCGATTGCCGGCGGCGTCATTGCCGAAGTCGTCGGCGTCATTCCGTTGGTGGGCTGGGCGGTAAAAAGCGCGGCGATGGCTGCTAAAGCCAAAGTAATCGGCGACGCCGTCATCATCTACTTCCGCGAACGAGCCGACTTGCCGGACGCCAGAGTCCTCATCCCGATGGAAACATCCGATGACGAAAAGCCCAAAAACACTCCGAAAACCGACATCGCCATGGAGGACGAAGAAGCCTAAAGTCTTAAGCGCAATCCACAAGAATCCAGCGATGTGCCTAATTCGCTCGACCGGCGAATCAGTCTCAGTGTTCTCTGTGTTGCCTCGTTTCCTCTGTGGTGAAAGCTGATGGGGCTTTCGATAACGGCGTTTCGCAGCAGATTGGCCAATCCTATGCGCGAATTGCAATTGTCCCTTCGCCGCGAATGCGGTAGGCTTATCGGACGGTCGCATTCAAGCGCGAAAGGCTGGCTATGGCATCCACCTTACGACAGCAAGTTCTGACCCTTTATCTGCAAAACTCGGCGCTGGACAGCAACGTTGTGGGCTGGTCGATCTATGACGGCACTGGCAAAGACGCCCATACCACTGGCGACAGCGATGAGGCGCCCTACGAAACCGGCTTGGACGCCCTGCGCGATGGCTGGCGGCTGATCCAGCAGCCAGTGCTTATCCCGCCCTACCCGGGCGAAGAATACACCACCTCGTTTATGAAGTACGGCTTTCTCTTTGAAAAACTGGAGGACGTTTCCTAATGGTCGAAAAGCAATATCTGCTCTCCTCGAAACAAATGGCGGAATTCGTCGCGCGCGGCTTCTTGCGCTTTGATGAACTGGTTCCCGACGAGATCAACCGGGACGTGATGCGCGGCATTGACCAGCAGAATATCAAGGGGCATCGCTCCGGCACGCCGCTATCAGAATGTTATCACGGCACGCCGATCCGCCAGTTGCTGGATCTGCCGCAGATTCAGGGCTTGATCCAGAGCCTCGTCGGCGAAGACCCGCTCTTCGATCATGACGCCATCCATGTGCGCGAGCCGAACGAGGGCAAGGCGCAGGGTTTGCATGCCGATTCGATCATCGACTGCCGCACGCACTTTGATATCCAACTGATGTATTTCCCGCATGATGTGCCGCTGGAGATGGGCGGGACGCTGCTGCTGCCCGGCAGCCACTTCCGCCGCGTCAACGAATCGGATGTCGCCGCCTATCAAAATATGCGCGGGCAGATTCCTATGGTCTGCAAAGCCGGCTCGGTGCTCGCGCTGCATCATGGCATCTGGCATTGCGGCCGCCAAAACCAGACCGACCGCCGCCGCTATATGTACAAGCTGCGCCTGAACCCGGTGGTGCGCCAGATGCGCCTTTGGAACGATGACGACCTTGATGACGACTACCGCGAAGCCAAGGCGATCCACAGCGCCTTCCCGATGGGCGATGATGTGCAAGGCATCCTGGCGCGGCGCGAGCCCTGGTTCGAGGCGGCGTCAGGGCGGCTGGAGATCGTCAACCGCATTAAGCTCTGGCGCTTTTTGACCGGCGATGAAGAATTCGATGTGCATTATTGGCTGGGCAGGCTGGAGAATATGCCAGCTTAGGCGCCAGCTTTTCCAAGCGCTCAGGCCGCGCCGGCGATTCTGTCTCGTTTCAAGTAGGCGACCACTTCCGCCGCCGCGTCATAATCGCCGCCGGGGATGATGTACGCGCCCTGGATCAGCCCCATCATCTCATCCAGCAGTTCTTGCGCGATCAGGATGCCTTCGCGCCGCGCCTCGTCGCCCGCGTCAGCGATGCGTTCCAGAATGGAGTCGGGGATGGTGATGCCGGGCACTTCATTGTTGAGGAAACGCGCCTGCCGCAGGCTGTGCAGCGGCATCACCGCCATCAGCACCGGCAAATTAAAGTCGGCGCCGGTCAATTCTTCATAACGTTCATGAAAGCGCTGGATGCGCTCGGGCTCAAATATCGCCTGCCCCAGGGCGAAATCCGCGCCAGCCTTCAGTTTATTCCGCAGCGCGCGCAGCTCGCGGTCGATGTCGTCAGCGCCCATATTCAATGCGCAGCCGACGGTGAAGCTGCTGGGCTTGCCAATGCTGTGCCCAGCCATGTCGACGCCTTTGTTCATGCCCTGCTTGATGACATCAATCAGGCGCGACGGCGCCACATCATTGACATCGCTGGCATCGGGAAAATCGCCGATGCGCGTGGGGTCGCCCATAACGACGAATAGATTGCGCAAGCCGAGGGCGTGCGACGCCAGCAGATCACCCTGGACGCGCAGCATATTACGCCCACGCGTGGGGAAGTGCAGCACGGCCTCGATGCCGATCTGTGTCTGCAGCAGATGCGCCACCGCCCAGGCGCTCATCTTCATGCGGGCGGCCGGCGTATCAGCCACGTTGATCAGATCGGCGCCGGCGGCTCGCAAGCGGCGGGCGATCGCGAGCAGTTGCTCTGTGTGATAGCTGCGCGGCGGCGCCATTTCGACTGTGACAGTGAAGGCGCCATCATTCAAGCGTTCGGCCAATTCGGTCGGATGATCGGGATCGTGATCGCCGTGGTGGATATCGATTTCGCCAATATGCAGGTCGACGAAATCGGCCGACGGCTGGTCGAGAGCGCCGCGCATGGCGGCGATATGCTCGGGCGTGGTGCCGCAGCAGCCGCCAATCACAGTCGCGCCGATATTGACGAAGGTAGTGGCGCAATCGGCGAAGTATTCGGCGCTGGCTGGATAAAGTATGCGCCCGCCGGTCACTTCGGGGAAGCCGGCGTTAGGCATGGCCGAAAAGACGGCATCGGGCACGGCATAGCGCATCTGGCGCAGCACCTCGGCGATGCCGGCTGGACCGCTGCCGCAGTTGACGCCGATCACATCCGCGCCCGTTCGATACAGGTCATTGGCGACGCGCGCCGGTGGATAACCGGCATAGCTCAGATTCTCGTGATAAAAGGTCGCTTGGGCGATGATTGGCAGCTCGGCGTCCAGCTCGCGCAAGACGCTGATCGCCAGCAGCAATTCTTTGTGCTCGCTGAAAGTCTCGAATTGGATCGCGTCGACGCCCGCGCTCGCCAGAGCGAAAAGCTGGGCGGCGAAAGCGGTTTGCGCCTCCGCCTGGCTCAAGCGGCCATAGGGATAGATGCCCACGCCCAGCGGACCGACTGAGCCGGCGATGTATACGTCGTCGCGTCCACTCTCGGCGATTGCCAGCCGCGCCAACTCCACCCCGCGCCGATTGTAAAGCTCGAGATTCTGCGCTCGTCCGGCGCTGGCCAGCTTGAAGCTGTTGGCGCCGAAGGTATTGGTCGCGATCAAATCGGCGCCGGCGGCGATGTACGCTTTGTGGACGGCGAGCACGATTTCCGGGTCTTCGACATTCATGGCGTCAAAGCAGGCGTCGGCGCGCGCCTGAGATTCCTGATGCAGCATTGCGCCCATCGCGCCATCAGCCAGGATGGGCGCGCCGGTTTGAAGGCGATCGCGAAATGTCTGCTTGCTCATGGCGCTCTCACGGGCGACTCACGTGTCGTCTCTATGGTCCGCTTGCTGCGGCGCGGGCGATCAATCCCCTAACACTTCGTAGGGGCCAGTCGGTGGCTCGTCCACATCGTCTCAGCGCCATGGCGGGCGACAATAGCTTCACCGACGCAGCCACAATATGGCGCGAAAGAATAAGGGCTGGCCGCTACCCAAATGGGACGATTGGCGTATCCTAGATGATACAAGACAAACGACTTGTCTCTTCCAATTTGTGCGATTCTAGCAGAAAAGCAAGCAGCCTACGAATGAGACTTAGCGTGCGCTACTGGGCGAGGGCTGACCGGTGAATGCCTTGATCAAGCGGCGGCCGCGGATACGTCAGCGCCTGCAAAATCTGAAGGCGCGCGCGCGCGACCGCTCGTTGCGCGCTGGCTTCGAATGGCTGCTGGCGACCTTGCTTCGCCTCCTGCGCCTTAGCCGCGATCAGATCCGCGGCGGACGCGGGCTCGTCAAACGTGATGGCGTCTGGTATGTGCCGCTGTGGCTGCCGATCGCCATCGCCCTTATCCTGGCGTCGAGCGCCGTCTGGGATGACGCGGCCCGCCTTGCCGCTCGCTTGTCGTCGGCAGCCGCTCACGTCATCCGCGGCACAACAGAAACGGAATTGGCGCCCTTCTTCGCGCCGGCGGTGCGGCATTGGTCCGAAGAAGTCAAAATCTGGTCGACCGAATATCAGGTTGATCCCCAACTCTTGGCGACGGTGATGCAGATCGAATCTTGCGGGCATCCCGCGGTGATCAGCAACGCGGGCGCGCGCGGCTTGTTCCAAGTGATGCCATTTCACTTTGAAGCGGGCGAAAACATGCTCGATCCAGCCACCAACGCCAAACGCGGCGCCAGCTTCCTCAACTATTGCGCGAAGGCCGCTGATGGCGTCGTCGGGCTGACGCTGGCTTGCTACAATGGGGGACCATCGGTTATCGGCAAAACGCGCGATCGCTGGTCGCGCGAGACGCAGAAATATTATCGCTGGGGCGTGGGCATTTACAGCGACGCCATCGCAGGCGCAAGGCGCAGCGACACCCTCGACCAATGGCTGGCCGCTGGCGGCGCCCGCCTCTGCGCGAGCGCGCTGGAAGAACTGCATAAAGCGGCGCCCGCGGGTTCCTAGCGGAAGTTGCGCATCACCGAGAGCACCCGGCCCTTGATCTCGCAATTGGCTGGATGCACATATAGCGGGGCATAGGCGCTGTTGGCGGGCTGCAGACGGATGCTGTCGGCTTCGCGATAAAAGTGCTTTAGCGTTGTCTCGTTGTCATCGGGCAGCCAGGCGGCCACCATTTCGCCGTTGTCGGCGGTATTCTGTCGCCGCAAAATGACGATATCGCCATCCTGAATCATAGAATCGACCATGGAATCGCCGCGCACCGTCAGCGCGAAGACCTCGCCCTCGTCAAAACCGCCGAGCAGCTGCGGCGGCACCGCGATATAATCGTCTTCGTCGATATGATGACCAATGTCATCGGGCAGGGAGATTGGCTCGCCAGCGGCAATGCGCCCGACCAGCGCCACGCGGCTCGGCGCTGGCATCCCGATCACGCGCGGCGCCGCCTTTACGCCCGGGATAGCGGCGACGATGCGCAGCCCGCGCGACACCTTGCCCGAACGAACGATATAGCCGGCATCCACCAGCTTGTTGAGGTTGTAATTGACGACTGAGGTCGAGCCAATATCGCATTCCTCGCCAATTTCGCGAATGCTGGGCGGGAAGCCGCGGTCCCGCGTGTAATCGTGCATGAAGCGCAGCATATGCTGCTGACGCCTGGACAGTGTCTTAAAATCCTTCATCGCCGCACCGACTCCATCTAATCTGCAAATCCGCCTGATAAGCAGTATACACGAACATTTGTTTTCGTGTCAAATGTTCTAGCGAGGAATTCTGCCGCAACTTCGGATTTGCAAGGGCGCGGCGCCGGCGCGCGCTTTAGAATTGTAGAGACGACTGGACCGCAGTGTCTACGCGCGGCGGTGCGCCGCCCGCAAAGTGAAGAAGTGTAGGGGCTACCTATCAGGTCGCCCGCTTGCGCGATGCCGCCCCGGCATACACTTCCGAAAGAAGACGTATCAGCCCGGCAATTCGCGCAAGGGCTCATCGCGGCGCAGGACGACCGCGCCACCGGCGATCAATCGCTGGTTGCCGCTGGCTGGCAGGTCGAAGGTGAATACGGGCTTTCCCTGCTCACGGGCGAATTGCGCGGTATGCAAGGCGCCGCCATCAGCATCAGACTCGACCACGATTACTGCTTGGCTCAACCCGCTTATGATGCGATTGCGCGCTACCAGACGCTGGGCGTTGGCGCTCCAACGGGGATGCGTCTCGCTCAGCAGCGCGCCTCGCGCGCGAATGCGCTCAGCCAATTGCCGATTCGCTTCCGGATAGATATTGCAGATGCCGCTGCCGAGCACCGCTACCGTTTCGCCATCGACTGCGAGCGCGCCGCTATGCGCGGCCGTGTCAATGCCGAGCGCCAGCCCGCTGACAACCGCGCGCCCGCCACGTGCCAGTTGCATCGCCAGTTGCAGCGTGATATAGCGAGCTTCTTTGGATGGCGCGCGCGTGCCGACAATGGCCACGGCATTCGCCCAGACGCCAGCGCCCAAGACGCGGCTGGCGAAAAGCGCCAGCGGAAAATCGCTCACGCTGTTCAGCGGCGGTGGATAGCCTTCTTCGCCGGACAGCAATAGCTCAATGCCGCCAGCCCGCCACTTTTCTATGTCTTGCGCCAGACGCTCCAGATCAATCGCGCTGATTTCGCTCGCGATCTTAGCGCCAACGCCGCGGACCTGCATCAACTCGTGAGTCGGCGCGGTGAGAATCGCATTCAGGTCCTGGTCAAAATAGTCGAGCAGGTTTTTGAGCGTTGCCGCGCCGATGTTGGGTGAGAGGCTAAGCGCCAGCCATTGCAGCTGCGAAGCGGCATCAGCCTTCTTCATAATATTCGACGATTGAGAGTTGTATCGCGTTCATGTAGGTATTGACCTGGCGCAGCAATGTCGACCACTCGGTTGAGCTTTTTGGCGGCGACAGCTCCGACCAGGTCAAGATTGAATTAAGCACGAAATCACTAAAGAAATAGAAGCCGCGCATCGCCTGTGGCAAGGTCAATCCATCGTCGATAAGGTAGGCGGCGTAGTCTTTGCCCAACGTAATCGCCGAAGCCAAGCCCGACGATGGCGCGCCCGCGGCGACAAATCTGCGGAGCGCCTCCAGCACGCGCCGGCCCTGCTCGCGCAAGTGCCCCTTGCCTTCGTCGCTCATCGCCTGATACCAAGGCGCCGTCTCTAGCCCTTCGCTGCCCACTTGCATGCGCGTCTGGCCCAAGGCGTTCTGGATGATAATTTGCAGTTCGACCGGCTGGATATCACCCTGGGCGTCAAGGTAGTCGGTCAGTTCATTGACATTAAAGCGCCGATGTTTGCCGGCGGTTCGGCGATAGGGCAGCTTGCCGCTATCCGCCCAGTTGCGCACAGTCGCCGGATGCACACCGAGAATCTCGGCGGCGCGGCGCAAACTGACCCACTCGCTCGGTTCGTTTCTGTTGGCCATTGCTCAATGGAGCGTCAATTGACAAGGTTCGATTAGTATAGCGGAATCCCAAAGACAGTCAAATTGCGCGGCTTTAGACGTGGCATCGCGACTGCGCGATAAATTCGCAACAGCATAATGGACGCTTTGCCCGCGTGTATTGGTATTTGCTCGCAGCGAAATCTGTAGGGGCGTTTCGTGAAACGCCCGTCCAACAATGATAATTCGCTAGACAGGCGTCTCGGCGAGACGCCCCTACAGCCTCGTTTTATCGCCGGTTCGTTATTATTTGTCAGCCGAAACGCGACTCGCGAGCGGCCGCGGCGAAAGCAGCCTGCCTTATTCGCATTCGCGATTGTATCCGCAATGTTCAACGCTCCCCGCGGCGCCAATCGGGCGGGCGCCGCGCCAGCCGCCAGCGCCAGCCGGCCGGGTAGCCGATCATCTTCGCCATATCGCCGGTCAGGCGTATCAGCGGGATCATGACGATGCAATAGAGCCAGACCGACCGCGATTGATCGGGCGCGCGGCGCAACGCCGACGGCAGGCGGCGGTAGGGCTGATAGAGATAACCGGCGGCGCCGAGCAGGTAGAGCAGCCAGAGCGCCGGATGCCAGAGCGCGCCTGTGATGAAGATGCCGGGCGTCAAAGCGAAGTAAGTCAGATAGCGGATCACATGGCGCTTGAGCCAGAGATTGGCTTTTCCATCGCCGCGGGCATATAGGTAATACTGGCGGAAAAACTGACGCAGCCCAGGCCGCGGACGGAAATAGACGATGGCGTCGGGGGCGAAGGCGAAGGGACCGCTGCGCTCGCGCAGGCGCAAGTCGAATACCAGATCTTCGCAGAAGTCAAGCCACTCGGGGTAGCCGCCAATATCGCAGGCCGCCGATTTGCGAAAGGCGATGCTGCGGCTGCTGGGCAAAAAAGTCGCGCTATTGATTTCGCGCGCAAGCGGCAAGGTGGTCGCGCCCAGCGCCGCTTCAAAAGCGGTCTGCGGGTCGGCGAGGAAGAAGCCGCCAACGACATTTAGCGTCGGATCGTCCAGCAGGGGGGAAGTGACTTTTTCCAACCAAGTCTCAGTCAATCTTACGCCAGCGTCGGTGACGGCAATGATATCGCCCCGGGCTTCGGCGATAGCGCGGTTGCGTCCCCGGCTGATATTGCAGCCCGGCTCGACATAGAGCCGCAGCGGCAGTTCCTCGGCGTATGTGAGGATGATCGCCGTTGTGTCGTCGCTGCTGCCGCCATCGACGATAACGATTTCATCCGGGCGCCGCGTCTGCCGCTTGATCGAATCGAAGAGGTGATGGATATTGTCGCCTTCGTTGAGCACGGTGGCGATCAGGCTGATCATGCGCGCCTCTGGTGAATCACAGAACCTGCGATAAAGTTTACAGCGGAAACGATTGCGTGGCTTAGAAAGGAGACGTCGGCGCAGACTTCTGAATTCAACGCGCTTCAACTGGAGTGGTGAATTTTATCGATACCGCAAAAACCCCCATCCCCCGGCCCCTTGCCCCCACAAGGAGGGAAGGGGAGTCTTTCAAGCGCTTTGGCAGTATGTAAGCCCCTCCCTCATTTTGGGGGAGGGGTTTGGGGTGGGGGGCAAAGCAGCGAGAATCCAGCAAATTCACCACTCCCCTTCAACTCACAAAGAGGGAGTGGTAAAAATCGCGGTTACACACTGATAAGACGGTGTAAGGCTTGATTGGTATTGGTCGT
>JAPPFH010000123.1 GCA_028875185.1 Chloroflexota bacterium
AGGGGCCGGGGGATGGGGGTTTGTCGCGCTATCAATGAAATTCACCACACCCTTCCAGTCTCGGCCACCGGCGTCTTGAACTCATACACGATTAAGCGCGCCGCTCCTCGCTCGCCCATAGGCTCTCTATCTATAGCTACGCGACAATTGGTCAAGCGTCGTTGACGACTTGGGAACGCTGACGCCGTTTTGGCGCTTACGCTGGCAGCCGCTGCGCCGCAAGCTGATGATAGTTCATCAGCATAGTCTCGACCGCAGCGTCAAAGGGATTCAGTTGGCGCAACAGATCATAAGGCGCGTACAAGCCAGTATACGCGTCGGTTATCGGCTGCGCCGGGGCGCCCAAGGGCAGTTGCAGATACCCGGTCTTCCGCGACCAGGCATAAGCATAGATATATGGACGCGCTAGACCGGGACTGAACGGCGCGAAGCCGTAGGCAATATGCGGGTCGTTCCGCTCATTGGTCCCCTCCGTCGCGAACCAAATGAAAGCCAGATCAAAATGATGCGGCCATAGAACCAGCGGCGTCATGCAGCCCTTCAGTTTGGCGCGGAATCTTGCCAGAGTCGTGGACACTGCGCGGATTGTGCTTGCGTAAGCAGTCGCCTGAGCGCGATCAATAGCGAAGGGCTTGTCGCTTGTGATGTGTTTCATCGAGAGCTGGCCGCGGCAGCCAAACTCGCCAATCGCCGCAAGCAATCGGCGCGTCAGCGAAATCTGCGACTGATCTTCGATATCAAGGCTGAACACGCTGTCATCGCCGATGGCGTAGGAAAACCTCAGCATCTCGACATCGAAATGAAGCGCGCCGCCGCAATTCATCTTCCCGGTCGAGAGACCGCCCTCGCTGACTTCGAGACTGAAATGAAGGTCGTTTGGCAAGGGATCGACGCAGGCGACGCGAATTGCCCCCATGACCAGCGCAATTTGATGCAAGGCATCACGCGTCTCTTCCCACTCGATTAACGTTGGCAATGCCATAATGCTGCCCTCTCTTGGCGACCTGGCGCCCATATCGCGCGTCTCTTGAATCTTTCGACATGATCTCCCGGCAAGCCCGGCAGGACAAGTCCTACATTTTGAGCTAATAATACACTGCAATAGCAGCTGGCCGCGCCAAGCATCGTACACAATGTCCAAAGTTTGCCGGCGCAATTGGATATTGCTGCGTAATGAAATGCTCGCTTAACTATGATACAAAGATTATAGGGGACAAGCGAGAAGGACAACATTGATGAGCCGCTACCTATCCAGAAGCGCGCAAGACCTGCGCCCGTCCGGCATCCGCCGCTACTTTGACATCGCCGCCACCATGGACGATGTGGTGACCCTCGGCATCGGCGAGCCCGACTTTGTCACGCCGGCGCACATAGTTGACGCTGGCTTGCAAAGCCTCCGGGAAGGCCATACCGGTTATACCTCAAATGCCGGCGCTTACGAATTGCGAGCGGCGATCGCGGCGCAAGTCGAGAAGCGCTACGGCTTGCGCTATTCGCCCGACGACGAGGTTTTGGTGACGGTCGGCGTAAGCGAGGCGCTGTTCCTGGCGCTGAAGATTCTGCTGGATCCGGGCGATGAGGTCCTGGTCGTGGAGCCGTGCTTCGTGGCAAATCCCGCCCTGGTGGAGACGGCTGGTGGCGCGCCAGTTATGGTTCCCACATCGGCGGACAACGACTTTCAGGTGACCGGCGCCGAACTCGAAGCGCGCGTCACAAGCCGGACCAAAGCGATTCTGATCAGTTATCCCAGCAACCCTACCGGCGCGGTGTTAACGCGTGAAAATATGCTGCAAGTCGCCGAGGTCGCGGCAAAACACGATCTTGTCGTCATTTCTGATGAGATCTACGAACGACTGGTATACGGCGCTGAACACATAAATTTCGCGACTCTGCCTAACATGGCTGAACGAACCATCGTTTTGAGCGGCATGAGCAAGTCTTACGCGATGACCGGTTGGCGCATCGGCTATGTGACCGCGCCCGCGCCCTTTACCGAAGCGATGTACAAAATCCACCAATACTTGATCATGTCCGCCCCGACCACCGGGCAAGCGGCGTCGCTGCAGGCGATACGTTCTGGCGAAGACGATGTCGAGGCGATGCGGCGAGAATATGACCGGCGACGCCGGTTGATCGTCAATGGATTCAACCAGTTGGGCTTGACCTGCTTTGAGCCGCGCGGCGCCTTCTACGCCTTCCCCAGTATCGCGATAACCGGCATGGATGATGAATCCTTCTGTGAAACACTCCTGGCTGAGCAAAGGCTCGCGCTCATTCCCGGCAGCGCGTTCGGCGATAGCGGACGCGGATTCGTCCGCGCCAGCTACGCCACCAGCGAAGCGAACATCCTGGAAGCGCTGCATCGATTGGAACGCTTCCTAAGCAGTCGAGGCTTGATTCAGCCGAGCGCAGCCGCCGCCATCGCCGTCTGAGCGCAGCTTCTATCGAAAAGCGCAACTCCCCCGGTCGATCGGCTGCGCATTCGCTTGAATCGCGGTCATGCCAACCCGGCTGATAGTTTCGGTCATTCCACGGCGCTTTTGAGCGTTCTGGCTCGCTAGTCCCCCAGCCACAACTGAATGCTCCAACCTTTTCAAATCAGCGGTTTTGTGTCAGATTACTTCAGTACCTCACGCGGCTAACGGGAAGCGAGCCATGAGCGAATGGCAAACGGTGATCGGCTTGGAAGTCCACGCCGAAATGGAAACCGAAAGCAAGATGTTCAGCAGCTGCCCGGTCGTCGACAGCGTCGAAGCCGAGCCGAACACGGCTGTCGACGCCCTTTCTTTGGGCATGCCGGGCACGTTGCCGGTCATCAACACGCGGGCGATGGAATACGGCATCATGGTCGGCTTGGCGCTTAATTGCGAGATTCCGCCGATCAACCAATTCGCGCGCAAGAATTATTTCTATCCCGACCTGCCAAAGGGCTACCAGATCAGCCAGTACGACCGACCACTGGCGGTCAATGGGCACATCAATATCGAACTGGAAGACGGCGCGAGCAAGCGCATCCGCGTGCGGCGCGCGCACATGGAAGAAGACACCGGCAAGCTCTCGCATATCATGGGCGGCAGCCTGGTCGATTACAATCGCGCCGGCGTCCCGCTTTTGGAGATCGTCTCCGAACCCGATATCAGCAGCGCCGAAGAAGCCGAAGCCTTCGCGCGCAAACTGCGCTCCATACTGCGCTATCTCGGCGTTAACAGCGGCGATATGTCCAAGGGCGTACTGCGATTTGAAGCCAATGTCAGTGTGCTGCATCAAGGCGACGCCGAATTGCGCGAACGCACCGAGATCAAGAATCTCAACAGCATCCGCAATATGGTCAAAGCCATCGAAGCCGAAGCCAAACGACAGATCAAGCTCTACAGCAACGGCGATACCGTCAAGCCCGCTACCCTCGGTTGGGACGAGGCGGCTCAAAAAATCAAGGTGCAGCGTTACAAAGAACGCGCCGACGAATATCGCTACTTCCCGGAACCAGACTTGCCAATCGTCGAAGTCAGCCGCGAAAAGGTAGCCGAGATCTCAGCCCAGCTGCCGGCCTTGCCCGATGAGCTGCGGCGGCGCTTCGTTGATCAATTGGGCTTGAGCAACTACGACGCCGCTGTACTCACGTCCGAGCGCGCCGTCGCCGAATACTTCCAGAAGATCGTAGACGCCGGCGTCGATCCCAAGCTGGCTGCCAACTGGCTGGCTACGGATCTATTCCGGATGATGAACGCCAATGAAATCGAACGAGAATTGATTGATGGCATTCCGGTAACGGCGCGGAATTTCGCCAGCTTGTTGGCTTTGATTGAGCAAGGTACGATCAACCAAAGTATCGCGCGCAAACAGGTACTGCCGGAGATGTGGTCGACAGGCGCGGACGCCCGCGACATCGTCGAGGACAGAGGCTTGGCGCAAGTCTCTGATCCCGCGATAATCGAGGCTTCAGTCAAAATAGCGCTCGCAGAAAATGACGAATTGCTTCAGCGTTATCTTGACGGCAATGAGAAGGTGCTGAACGCTCTCTTCGGCAAGATCATGGGCGCAATGCGCGGCAAAGCCGATCCGGCGGTTGTGCGTGGCGTTCTGCTGGGGAAACTTGAGAGCATGAAATAATGCAAGATTCCAATTGGGAGTAAATCGTTATGACCTGGCATCAAACAGTTGTCGTTGGCAATCTAGGTGGAGACCCCGAACTGCGCTATTTGCAGAGCGGCCAGGCAGTATGCAACTTTAGCGTTGCCGTGAGCGAGCGTTGGCGCGACCGCAATACCAATGAACAGCGAGAACGGACGACCTGGTATCGCGTTGCCGCCTGGGGAGGATTGGGCGAGACTTGCAATCAATACCTAGCGCGTGGACGGCAAGTCATGGTAATCGGGAATGTGCAAGCGCGGGGATACATTAACAACAATGGAGAAGCGGCCGCCTCTCTTGACTTGACCGCGCGCGACGTGAGATTTCTCGGCGGACGCGGCGGCGATGGCGGCGATCAAGGTGGCAACTGGGGCGGCGGCGGCGGAAGGCAAGGCGGCGGCGGGCAGCAGCGGCAGCGCCGCGACGACCGCGCGTCGAACTACCCGGACTCGCCCGCCTCCGTTGACGACATACCCTTCTAGGCGTCTCCAATCGCGCTCCTAATTCGACATCGCTGACGGTGTCCAATTCCGAATTTGACCACGCCGGTCGTAGCGCGCTTGTTACCGGCGCTGGCGCAGGCGCCGGACGCGCGATTGCGCTCGCGCTCGGCGCCCAGGGCGCGTCGGTGGCGGCCAGCGACCTGAATATTGAGCGCGCCGACCAGGTAGCTGAAGCCATCCACGCCCATGGAGGCTCGGCTGTCGCGCTGCAAGCCGATGTCTCCAATCGCTTTCAAGCCGCCAACATTATCGAGCGCGCGCGCGATGCTTTTGGCTCGATTGACTATCTCATCAATGCGATAGGCATCTTCCATGCCGAGCCGCTGTTGAATGTCGACGAATGGAATTGGCGGAGGCAGATCGAAGTCAATATCACCGGCGTGTTTTTTGTCTCACAACTGGGCGCGCGCGTCATGGCGGACGAGGGCGGCGGCAGTATCGTCAATCTAGTACCAGCCCAGGCAGCTAACGCCGCCCTGCCAGCCGGTATTGGCGCTGTTACCGGCGGCGCGGCGGTCATCGGCATGACGCGTCAGGCAGCGCGCGAATTGGCGCCTCACCGGATTCGCGTCAATTGCATCGCGGCTAATTTGCAGGATGAGACAACTACCGATATCGTGGATGCCGCCCTTTTCTTTTGTTCAGCTGCGTCAAAGTCGATAACCGGTCAGGTGCTGCTGGACGATGGCCGCGGCTCGCTGCGCGCCTGGCTGGCAACCGCCTCGAAATGATATGAGCAGCCGGCCGTTCTATTCCCCGGTCGAGCCGAATCCGCCGGCGCCGCGCTCCGTCTTGGTCAACTCGTCGAGCGAATCCACGTATTCGATGGGCGCGTTGCATACCGGCACAACCAGCAGTTGCGCAATCTTTTGCCGCGCTCGAATCTTAAACGTCTCATCAGCCAGGTTGACAAGCAGAACCTTCAGCTCGCCCCGGTAAGCGCTGTCGATGACGCCGGCGAGCGTATGCAGCCCGGCTACAGCCAAGCTGGAACGGTCTTTCACCAGCCCGACAAAGCCATCGGGAATCTCCAGATGCAAGCCGGTTTCCACCAGGACGCGCTCTCCCGGCGATACGCGATAGCCCGCGACAGCAAACAAGTCATAGCCGGCATCGCCCGGTCGCGGCGCGCTAAACTCGATGCCCAGGCGTCGAAGTTTTTCGTTGCGGTAAACGCGCAAGGTTCCGCCTCAGGTCATCTTCAGCCGACGCCGATACTCGTCAGCCAGCGCGCGCCAAGGCACCGTATCCCAATAACCGCGCGCGGCGCCAGACGGCGAAGGCAGCACATAAAAGGCGGTCTCGCCCAGAGTCTCCGCTTGCCATCCGTACGCGACCGCTTCAGCGCTCGCTAGACCTTGCCAACCGCGCCAAGCCGCCTTGCTGGTGAAAGCCACAATTTGCGGCTGGTAAAGGCGTATGCTGCGCCCTAGGCGCTCCCGCAGCATGTCTCGAGGCTGCAAACAACGATCGGATCCCATGGACGTTTTTGCGAGATCAGTCAAGCCAATTCTCAGGTCGAGCAGCTCGCGGAAATTGCCCGGATTCAAGCGGCGCGGCGTCAGCCGGGTAGCGTGCAGCGTGGTCCAGAACGCATTCGTCGGATTGGCGTAGTAGGCGCCATGCCGAGCGGAAACAGCGCTCGCCGCCGTGCCGCAGAAGACCACAATGAGGCCGTGATCCAGCACATCGGGCAAGACGTCATTCATTCAGCGCGAGCCCGCCATCAACCACGATCAGATTCTTCTGGTGCGTCTCGCGGTAGAAGTCGTCAAGCTTTCGCGGCAGCTTGAACAGGCGATCGCTGGACAATGCCCGGAGATAATCGACGGTTTGCTCGAGGCTCTCGCGCCCGTTCCCGCTCCCATGCGACGCGATGGCTTGTTCCAAGTTCTCTCGCGCTTGCCACGATTTCAGCGCCGCAAGCCAGGCTTCAAGGCTTTGGGCATTATTGAGGACGGGCAAGGGCGTTTCGATCGCATCGCCGCCGAGCAATACGCCCCACTCCGGTATCCAGCCGACGATGCTGTCGTCGGTATGCCCGGGGGTATGGTGCAGCTCAAGCGTAAGGGCGCCTAAATCAAGAGACAGGCGCGATGTAAAAACGATGTTTGGCGGGACGAGGCGCACGCTCTCCCATTTGCCCATCTCCTCCATCCGCATCCGCTCCAGCGTTCGCGGCGCGTCATCGCCGAAGCGGCGCAGGCATTCCGCATGACCAACAACAGCTAGCCGTTCAGCGCCAAGCCCCGCCGTACCCCAGGCATGATCCCAATCGCCGTGACTGTAGACCACATAATAGGGCATATCGCCTATCACCTGCGCGAGGGGCGCCGCCGCTTCCGGCAGCGTCAACGTGTCCCACACGACGGCGTATTTGTCGCCTTTTACCACCGCCGAGCGAACTGCGACTGGCGGCGCCGTTAACTCGCGTATCCACAAGTTGGGGCGGATTTCTTGCAGTTGCGGCATCGCTCTCGCCTGGTCAACCAAAGCGGCTATGTGTTGACTTGCCCGCCGCCTCCGGAAGACCGTGTCCGCTCTATTGGAGACTTACTTCGAGATTCGGCAGCAAGCGGAAGCTGTCCACCACCGCCAGCCAAGGATATTCAGCCGGATCCGCGTCTAGCAAATCCTCATCCAGATCAGGCATCCTTATATTGGCGACATGGAGTCGATTGTCTGTACCGTGCAGCATGATCATCATGCCGCTGGCTACAGCGCCATCCAGCGTCGAAAGCCGGTAAGAGACTTTGTAGCCGGCCGCGCCCGCCACATCAACCGCTTCCGCGCCGCCCGCCTTTACCCCCGCGCGCCAATTCTCAGCCCAGTCCACCGCCTCGTCTTCGCTCGCCAGCGCGACATCCAAAGTGCTGATAACCAAGACGACCGAATCGCCTTTGATGGTCGCAGGCAAGCCCGGCGCGGCATCCGCAACTTCCCAACTGGATGGGAAACGCACCATATGCTTGTCCAAGTTATCGAAGTAAGCGTCCCAGTCGTAGGGCGGGTCCGCATATTCGCTGACGCGTTCAACGCTGCTCGCCAAACCGCCGAGCAAAAACTTAAGCGCCTGCGACGCGTTTTCCGCGGTGACGACGCGCGCGCTGTATATATCGCCAGCTTCTATCCAGGATTCTTGTCGAGCGATAAGATTGGATCGCCCGCGCCGCAGGTTAAAGTCGATCTGCACAACCTCATCGCCGACGATCTTGCGCCCGGTCTCATCCCAGCCGCTGTAGCCGCTCCAGGTATGCCCAAGCCAGGCGTCGTCAATGAACGCGCTGAGCGAATCCGCATCCGCTACACCGGCAAAATTCTTGCTGATGCGCAGTTCCACCACGCTTTGCGCCTCGATGTTGTTCAAGCCCGCGCGCAATTCATCGACAGTATTGCTATCCGTCGCCGGTTGCCAGCCGGTCGGCGCGCCGATGGTAAACAAGCCCGAACGATGAAGATACCGGTTTTCAAAGTCGATCGCGGCAGTATCGGGCGGCGGCGGCATTGTTGGCTCGGGAAAAGGCGTCGGCTGCGGCGTCTCAATATAGCTGTCGCCTAGGCCGACCTGGCTCGAAATCATCGGCAGGATCAGGCTGCCCACCATGGCGACCGTCATTACGATCCCGATAATGTAGGTAAATGTCTTAGTGGTCTTGTTCATCAACGACGTGCTCCGAGCGCCCGGTCATAATGCCGCAATCATACCGTAAAAGGATAAGGCTGTTAAGCAAGACTTTTGTACCTTATAATCCGCCGCTGTCAGCCACGAGGCGAATTGGTCTGCCTCGCCTTGCCTGGCCCAGATCCTTTTCCCAACGCCAAAGCGCTGATTCTTGCGCGCGAGGATACGCGAGAATGACTGACTCGGACTACTTGCGCCGCCCGCTCACATTGGACGATGCCGAGCGCGTCGCCGAAATCTGCAGCGCCGTTTCCGCCAGCGCTGGCGCCCATGAGCGCTTTCATCCGCGAGACCTGCGCAAAGAATGGACGGAACCAAACTTGGACCTGAGCGATTCGTCGCTCGGCATTTTCAGCCGCGCCGGTCTGCTCATCGGCTACGTCGTCTTATTCGCAACCGAGGAACCGCCAGTGCGCCCCTGGTTCGCTTGGGCGGTAGATCCCGAACAGGGCAATCCAGCGACGCGCGCTGAATTGCTCGCCTGGGCGCAAGAGCGAGCCAGCGCCGTGATAGCGCAGTGCCCGCCCGAGGCGCGCGTCAGCGTATCGGGCGGCGTCTACCAAGGCTATAGCGCGGACGAACGCGCGTTGGAAGCGGCCGGCTTCTCCCCGGCGCGCGTCTGGCATGAGATGCGCATCGACATGACGCAGCGGCCGACGCCGCCCGACCTGCCAGTTGGATTCATCATGCGCCCCTATCGGCACGAAGAAGACCTGCCCATTCTGGTCGATGTCGTGCGCGATGCCTTTTCCGATCACTATGGTCATATCGAACAAAGCTTTGACAGAGACCTGGAGATGTTTCGTCACTGGTTCCACGACAGCCCATATTTTGACCCCGAGCGCGTGATGCTTGCTGTGGATGAAGCGTCGGGCGCCGCCGCCGGCAGCGTGCTCCCGCTAATTGAGTATCACCGTAGGCCCGGCGTCGGCTATATTGACATGGTCGGTGTATGCCGCGCCTATCGGCGGCGCGGTTTGGCTTCGGCGCTGCTGAGACGCAGTTTTACCGATTACTGGGATCGCGGGATTAGGTCAGTCTGCCTCGAAGTTGACGGCGCGAGCCTGACAAATGCGCTGGCGCTATATGAGCGAGTCGGCATGAGCGTGAGTCAAAGTTTCGTAACCTGCGAAAAGCTGCTGCGCGATGGCGTCGAGCTGGCCAAGGTCGCGGTGGACTGAGCGTATGTCGCAGCGCGAACTCATGCATGACCTCGCCTTCAAACAGGGAAAGCCCCTCCGCCCGCAGACAAGGAAGACCTGACTTGCCTCCAATTCAATCTGGCTTCGCCGATGTCAAGGGCGCGCGCCTCTATTACGAACTCGCCGGCAGCGGCGCAAGCATCGTCATGCTTCACGCGGGCATCGCCGATTGCCGCATGTGGGATGGTGAATTCGAAGCCTTCGCGCGCAGCCATCGCGCCTTGCGCTTTGATATGCGCGGTTACGGACGCAGCCTGCCCATGGACGGCGAGTTTAATCTGCAGGACGACTTGGAAGCGCTGCTGGCCACACTCGATATATCACCGCCCTACGTCTTGATGGGCTGCTCAATGGGTGGTGGACTGGCTATCGATTTCGCCCTGGCGCATCCTGATCGGGTCGCCAGATTGATACTGGTCGGCAGCGGTCCCGCCGGCTTGGAGTTGGAAGCCGAATGGCCTGACGAACTATTCGCGGAATCGGAAGCGGCATTTGAAAGCGGCGATGTCGAACGCGTCGCCGAGCTGGATATGCGAATTTGGTTCGATGGCGCTGGTCGTTCGCGTCAAGATGTCAATGCGGAGGCGCGCCATAAAGCCTATGCGATGGCCAAGCTGGCAACCGAGCGCGAGCTCAAGGGCATCGGCACACACGTTCGCAAGGACCCGGCGCGACCGGCCGCCGAGCGCCTGCATGAGCTCTCGATGCCGGCGTTTATCGTCATCGGGGAAAACGACCTGCCCTACCTCAGGCTGGCCGCCGACTATGCGACCGAGAATCTGCCAGCCGCCACAAAGCTCCTAATCCCAAACGCCGGACATCTGCCAAATCTGGAACATCCCGAACTGTTTCAATCGGCTGTCCTAGATTTCCTCGTTGACCGCTAGCCGCTGCGGTCCCAAGTTATTGCACACAATAATGTGCAGCGAAGACAAGAATAAACGCTACCAAGAAATCCGCAAACGGATCGATAAACGCCGTCCCTTCGGCCGCCCCCGCGATGAAGCGAAGCCGAGCGCGCCGCAAGACCGGGTCCTCAATCTGCTAAACGCCTATGACGCGCTCGCCGAGCTAGCGCGGCGCGACTATAAGAATATCCTCTGTTATGGACCGCGGACATGCCGTGCGCCAGCCTGGTCCGGCGTCGTTATTTGGTACCACAGCAAGGGTTATCATGGCTATCAAACGCTGCATCTGCTCGGGGTCTGGGCGCATTATCGCCAGAGCGAAATCTCGATCAGCATCGGCATTCGCTCCCTGCCTTATCGCGCGCCGGTGTATGATCCGGGCGTCTATCGCGTCGCCATTCAGAACAACTTCAGAATATACTACGATGACGACGGTCATCCGCCAGATGAGAGCGACTGCGCGCTATACCACGCGCCATTCCAATCAAAAGAGCGCCTGATCCATCGTCAGACGCTCGCTGAGCTGCTGGAAAAGTGGCGCCGCGAAATCGATGTGACTTAGTCGTCCCCTTCTTCAAATACAATATCGGTCGTCAAGCCAGACGCAGCCAGATCCTCGAGCGAGATTTTGTCGCTCTCTTCCCGCGCCAGCAACCGAAGGCCCTGCCGGAGCCGCTCGCCACAAACCAGGCAATCGGGGTCTCGCTCGATTTCAATCCACAAGCCGGAATGCGGTTCGCTCTCTTGCCCTTCAATAATGTCCATGTAGGTGTTGGCGACGATCAGCGTATTAGCCGGCATCGTTTCGCGCGCGCTCGTGCCGCGCAGCAATTCGTTAATGATCAAATCCGTCTGAATGCCCGCTACTTTGGTGACGTTGACCCAGAGCCCGGGCTCGGCATCCAGCGTTCCCGCCTCTCCAATCATGCCATAGTCCAAATCGCCAACCGGATTCAGCGCAATCTTCACGCCCTCGCGCGTGGCTTCAGACCAGCAGGCGTAGCAGGGTCCAGCATAAGGCTTGATGATGACATGATCGCCGCCTTCCCCCCGTTCATAGACGCCCGCATAAGAAGCGCTTATCCCCTTCTTCAAACATTGCTCGTTGATGGCGTACTTCACTTGTTCGTTATCCACGGCCGCAACCAATAAGTCGACATCGTCCAGGCAATCCCAGTGATCCTCTATCAAGCCCGCGCGCGCGTCAATCCGCGCCTCGGGGTTCCGCTGCCTAATCAAATCGGCGACCGCGGCCGCCTTGTTTTCGCCCACATAGCGCAGGTCCGCCACATGCCGCGTGACGTTTCCGCTTTCAATCACGTCATTGTCCACCAACACGAAGTGGCGCACGCCACTCATCGCCAGGCTGAGCGCGACGAAACCGCCGCCCGAACCCAACCCCACTACGCCCACTTTCTTCTCGGCCAGCAGATTAAGATTATCCGAACCTATCAGCCCTTCGACGCGTTCCCAGCGGTTGCTCATTTGTCTCGCCTCGGCTCCGGTCTAATCGCCCGAGATGCCCGTGTCGCTGGCGGATTCGCCAGCCACTGCCGATTCCTTGTCAATTTGAGTTACGCTTTCTTCCGCAGCGGCGTCGCGTCCGTCAGTCGAGGAAAAGCCGTCTCCTTCAAACTGTATCGGTATGGAAAATGCTGTCGGCTGTCGCAAACCCATATCAACTTCAATGGCAATCATGTACTGGAGCAAGAATTTGCCAGCCGACCATTCCCAGTCAATCGGGTCTTGCACGGGCTGTCGTACAGCCCATAGTTTGTGGAAAGTATCAACTGGATCCATCAAGTCGAGGTCCTCAACAAAAGGCGCCGTGAAGGCTTGCGGCGGGCTAACTGGATAATCGTGCCGCGTTACAAACAGCAGGAAACTAGAACTGCCTTGGCGAATCGTGAAGAAACAGTACTCAAGCGG
This sequence comes from Chloroflexota bacterium, assembly GCA_028875185.1. GTDB lineage: Bacteria > Chloroflexota > Anaerolineae > Aggregatilineales > Phototrophicaceae > UBA6055. Next base: position 12,356 of record JAPPFH010000123.1, read on the forward strand.
CACCTCGCCATCGCATTCAAAGAGCAGACGCCGGACCAAAAGACCATCGTTTTCCAGCGCAGTTGTCTCGAGGTAAAGGCGATCGGGATCAACGACGTGCCAACTGTATTTCATCATCTGGGGAAGTTCATCGTCGTTTACAACTTTGGGATGAACGGGCTGGAAAACGCGCACATCCCGATGCACGTACCACCAGTCGACACGCATAACTCGACCGCTTTCCATGGGCACGTTAATATAGTTGACCGTGAGATCCGTGTCGGCGATGTTTGGCAAATGCCCGACCGTCACAATCGGCACCAGCAGGAATTCCATGCCCGAGTCTTCGTCATCGAGCCAGGACAACGCGGTCATGTGGTCGCCATGGCTGGGTTGAATCATTGAACCCGGCTGTTTATGCCAGTCGCCAAGATAGCGCAGCGGCACATCAAAGCGCGCGGGCAAGGCGTCCGTGCCCCGATGCCGCTCGCGATGGAAATGCCAATTCTCCTGCAGCCACCAAATGATCTCGTCTTGCTGGGCATCGCCCTGCTGGAATGTATGCGAGCGCCGTACCGCCGTTTCATCAGGCGATATGGTATCCAGCACGTATATCGTTGGCAGGCCTTCCGGCGTATCGTCTTCCACCACGAAACCAACCATGGCTTCACCGGTTTCATCCGCCATAAACTCGTTCGCAGCCGAGAGCATTCTAGCAACTGCCCGACGCGACAAGACCACGTTGGGCACTATTCCGCGTGATATCATCGCCATCCCCCGCAAGCGTTTTCTGATGTGATCGAACTCCATCTGCATCAGCTTCAGGAATTCAGGCTCATTCATCGTCCGCATGAATTAGCGCCTCCGCCGGCGTGGAAGCGGCGTGCTCGCTTTGATGCGTTCCTCGATTCCGGGCCAGTTGCCGGTCGAACGCCAGGTGTAATAGGCATAGAGCCATTGGATCGCCCAGCCGCCAACGGTGACCGCCGTCGACTTGGACGGGTTCCAGCCATACTGTTCGCCGTCTTTGGGATTGAACAGGCAAAGCTGCCCATCTTCATATTGATGTTTTTCGCTGTAAATCCGCGGCTTAATGCAATACGCTTCCGCAGGCCGATTTGGGTATTCCTTGGGATAGACCAATTTGAGACTGTGGTAGGGAGAATCCAGTATGCTCATGTTTATTTCGATGCTTCCCTGCCAATAAAGGAGACCGCCGAACGGAGGCACCACCAATTCAAAGGTGTTGCCAAAGGTCGTTTTCATCGCCTCAACCTCCCAAATCAGGCGAGACGAGACATTCTTGCGCGATCCCCACCAATTGGACATGTGCGCTTCTCCACATGAAGAACTAAACATGTACGAATCTAACTCTATTGCCAGACACACGCAATGTCTAGGTTGAGCCGACATCACTGAGAGCGCGGCTATTCTGGATCGGATACACGACTGAAGATGCCGAAAGCAACGGGCGCAAAAACAGCCATATCCGGCAATGAAAAATTAACCGAGAGTAAAAGTCCCGCAGCCGTCGATTAAAGTCATATTGTAAAGCTCACAAACAAGCTGCCGTCCTTCACGCAAAAGTGAGATTTACCACTAGCGTGGACAGGCGATTGACCTTTCTGCTAAAACAAAAAGGTCAATCGGGACGAGAAGCGACACGACCACCCTTCTCAAGCCCAATTGACCCTCGAATCTAAGCGAAATCCTAAACGGAATTCGCGCCAAACGCAAGGAGCTTGCTGTATGACCGCACCACGTCTAGTTTTACTGTTGCTCGTCGCAGTCCTGTGCTGCTCTGTTTTGTCGCCAGTCTTGGCTGACGATGTTTTGACCGTCTACTCCGGCCGAAATGAAAGCCTGATTGGTCCAATTCTGGCGCAATTCACTGAAGACACCGGTATCGAGACTGAGATTCTCTATGGCGGGACCAGCGCCGTTGCCAATCAAATCCTCACCGAAGGCGAAAACAGCCCGGCTGACGTCTTCATCGCCCAGGATGGCGGCGCCCTCGGCGCGCTGGCCGCCGCGGATATGCTCCACAAACTGCCTGACGCGACCATCGCGCGCGTCGCCAACGCGGCATTTGTATCGCCCAATGGCGTCTGGACTGGCTTGAGCGGCCGCGCCCGAGTCTTCGTCTACAGTCCGGAATTGCTGGCGGAACATGGGCTGGAGTTGCCCGATTCTATCTTTGATCTCACTGGCGAGGAATGGAACGGACTCGTTGGCTGGGCGCCTACCAACGCCTCATTCGTCGCCAATGTAACGGCGATGCGCGTGCTGCTGGGCGAAGAAGAGACCGCGGGCTGGCTGGCGGATATGATCGCAAACGGCGTGCAAGCCTACCCCAAGAACACGCCAATCGTGCAAGCGACCATTGACGGCGAGGTCGTTGGCGGCTTGGTCAACCACTACTACCTCTTCCGCTTCCTGGCCGAGGACCCGGACATCACGGCGACGCTTCACTTCTTCCCCGGCGGCGATCTCGGCTCCCTGATCAACATTGCGGGCGCGGCGATCCTGAATTCGACTGACCAGCCATATGACGCCCTGGCGCTGGTAGATTACCTGCTCAGCGATACGGCGCAGGAGTACTTCGCCCAGACGACTTACGAATATCCGCTGGTGGCGACGGTCGATCCCTCGGTCGATCTGCCCGCGCTGGCTGATATCGAGACACCTGAAATTGACCTGTCGGATCTGGCCGATCTCCAGGGAACATTGACCATGATCGAAGAGAGCGGCGCGCTCGATTAGCCTATAGTCGAAAGTCAAAAGCCGGGGTGGGGACCGCCCCGCCCCGGCTGTATTCCCGCGAGATTCTATGCAGCTAGCCGATGCTATAAGACCGCGACTTAGACTAAACGGACAACATCGCCATGCGCTGCCGCGCTGGCACGTCGGCAACCGGCAACTGGCGCAGCTGGTCAGCCTGGCGGTTGTCGCCGTTGTCATGATTCCTATTGCTTACCTGGCGCTCGGCGCCATCAGCTCGGGAGCGGAAGGCATCGATTATTTGCTGCGTTCGCGGACGCTGCGCATCGTCGGCAACAGCCTCAGCCTTATGGCGGCGGCGACCCTGTTCTCAACGCTGATTGCCGTTCCCTTCGCCTGGCTAACCAGCCGCAGCGATCTCCCCTGGCGGCGAACCTGGCTGGTGATGGGCTTGGCGGCAATGGTCATCCCGTCCTATCTGACAGCGGTGACATACACCGAAGCCTTTGGCCCCAAAGGTATTCTGCAATCCTTGCTCGAACCCTTCGGGGTCGACAGGCTGCCGGGCATCAAGGGCTTCGCCGGCGCGACGCTGACGCTGACTGTCGTCACCTTTCCCTACATCGTCCTTCCTGTCCGCGCCGCGCTGCTGCATTGCGACCGCAGTCTCGAAGAAGCCGGGCAGAGCTTGGGCTTGAATCGGCGCGGGGTCTTCCGGCAGATAATCCTGCCCCAGCTGCGTCCCGCGCTTTCCGCCGGCATGCTGATGACCGCCCTCTATTGTCTCAGCGATTTCGGCGCCGTCGCCGTAATGCACTTCAACGCCTTCACGCGCGCCATTTTCATCCAAACCGAGTCTTATCGAATGGACAAGGCGTCTATGCTGGCGCTGCTGCTCGTCGGTTTAACCTTGCTGCTGCTGCTTTTGCACTCGCGGATGCAGCATCGCGGGCGCCATTACCGTGTGGGCACGGGCGCATCGCGTCACTTGGAAGCGCTGCCTCTCGGCAAATGGAAAGCGCCCGCGCTGATCTTTTGCGCTTCCCTTGTCTTCATGGGAGTGGTCATCCCCTTGCTGGTATTATTCAAATGGCTGGCGGGCCACACGATCACCGATCCGGTACAAGTTCCACTTACGCTGCTGATTCAAAACACGGTTGGCGTCAGCGCCGTATCCGCGCTTGTGGTCACGCTGGCGGCTTTTCCGCTGGCGCTGCTGGCGGCGCGCGGCGCCACGCGTTTCAATCGTGGGCTGGTCAATCTGGCTTATGCCGGCAATGTCTTGCCCGGCATCGTTATCGCGCTTGCGCTGGTTATGTTCGCCACGCAGAACATGCTGAGCATCTATCAAACCTTGCCGCTGCTCATAATGGGATACGCCATCCGCTATCTGCCCTTCAGTATCGGCGCGACCGAAAGCGCTTTCGCCCAAATCAATCCGCGCTTGGAAGAAGCGGCGCGCAGTCTCGGCCTATCCTCTTGGGCGGCGCTGGCGCGGATAACCCTGCCGTTAGCGCGAGGCGGCATCCTGGCGGGCTTGGCGCTGGTCTTCCTCAATGTGATGAAAGAACTTCCCACCACGCTGATCCTGCGCCCCATCGGATTCCGCACCTTCGCCACGCGCATCTGGAGCGCCTACGACGAAGCTTTCCTCTCGTCCATTGCGCTGCCCGGTTTGGTACTAATTTTGGTCTCCGCCTTCGCCTTGGCGATCATCCTTCGGCGCGACGAAGCGGTCAGCTAACCAAGAACCTATGTCAGGAGAGATTCCGCGCGGCAGCGGTCCACTCCATTCTCTGGCCTGAGGACAGGACAGTTTTGCAGCGAGCAGAATTTCGGCGCAAATTACGTGTTTTCTTGGGTTATTTCGGGCGACCCAATGCCGCGCGTAGACACTGCGGTTCAGTCGCCCCTACAAAGTTTGTCCGGTACTGCAGAACGCCTGATTTCCGCACGTCTTACCCCATCCCCGGC
>JAPPFH010000066.1 GCA_028875185.1 Chloroflexota bacterium
AGATGGTACTGCATTGGAGACGATGTGGGAGAGTATGCCGCCGCCAACACTTCTCCCGCTTGCTTGTCATCATGCGTGTTAGGGCTCTGTGCTAACCAATGCGCTATACTTCAACCAGCGAAGGTAATGTTGGTTAGCTCCACCTAATGAGTAAAAATCTTCAATCCAAGTCAAGCTGCCCGTGACTTGAATCGTGTGGGCAACTAAATGGCAACCTTGTCATCCACGAGTTACCTTCGCCAGCCTAGTCGCTGTGGATGCTGCGGACGACTAAACCGAAGACTGTTATCAAATCCACGAATGCCGAAATGAATCCCGTTGATTCAAAGTTCGGGTTAAGCGTTGCGGTAGCCTGCTTCCTATTTGTTTTCGCTAACGGTCTCACATCGCTGAAATCTACGCCGATTGGCTGGGACGAAGTCAACACGGCTTTTCATCTCTTTTCAAACGGACTGGATAAGCAGCGAACGGTTGCCGAGACGGTCGCCGGTGTAGCCAAGGGCAGCCCGGAGCACGGACCACTCAATTATGCGCTGCTAACTTATGGAACAAAATAGCTGGCAGCGATCTCTTTGCATTGAGACTAGCATCCGTGTATTTTGGCGTCGTTGGCTTGGCTGTCGCTTACCGACTAGCCGCAATATCGAAGGACTGCGCCACCGCGCTTACCGCCGCGATCCTGGTTTCTAGTCTCGCTTTTTTTCTGTATTTCCTGCGCGAATCAAGACCTTACGCGCTTTTGGCAACCTTGTCGGGTCTGGTCCTCTGGTCCTATTGGAAAGCCTTGAGCCGCGGCGGACCTATGCCGAGATGGCGTTGCCTGGCGCTGTTTTTGACCTCGGCGCTTTTGCTATACACGCACTATTTCGGCGCATTTGTCTTGGCTGCGGTCGGTGTTTACCACTTGTTCTTGGCACGGTGGCGCGCCAACTGGTGGCTCGTCACTTTGACGGCAGCGGCGGCCGTGCTCACATTCGCCGCCTGGCTGCCAATCGCTCTGCCGGCGCTCATTAATACGCGGCACGACCTGTCTAATACGCGCTTCTCATTTCTATCAGCCTCTTACGCAATCGCGGCGGTATTCTCAAACGGGCTGGTTTTTCCCCCGCTTGTCGCTGGCGCAATCGTGATCCTCAAGCGCAAGCGTCTGAGTCAATCCGAAACGTACATTACTTTTGTCGCTTTTACTGCTGCAGTTCTGGCTGTTGCAACCAATGAATTCATTCCCTTTATTGTCGACAATCGACTTCGCTACCTTCATATACTTGCGATACCAATCGTCTGTTCTACCGCGATTGCGCTCAAATACGCCGTCAGCTGGCGTATGCTCAGGCCTCTCATTATTGGCTTGTGGATAGCAGCTTGCTTCATTTACACCGAGTCTGACGCTTTCGGCGTATTTTCAGGTAGACGCGTCCAGGATGTCGATAGACCGGTTCACTTGCAGGATTTCGTCTACGAATCGGAGCGCGTACCAAGCCAGAACGGGATCATACTGGCTTACTACCCAATTGAATCCGGCGCGGTAGAAAAACGGCTGCGTTACTACCGGTCGGCGCTCAGTGATTGGGACACCATCGTCAATGTCTGGCAAGACAAAAAGGGCGCTGTTGAGATATTGACCGATGAGTCTGAGCTTAATACCTTAGAAGGCATAGCTGCCAATAGCAGCGCCCTATGGGTTATACATAATCCGCGGCGAACAGATTTCGAATCGACAGATGTTTACCAAAGCTGGCTTACGCGCCGTTATCAGTGGTGTAAGCGTCTCCTGGAGAAAACCGAATCGGTCATAGACGTTTACGTGAAGCAGGCTATTCCCTGCGACCTGGTCACGGACGACGCGCCATGGCGTTTGCACTACGAGAACGGCACTCAGTTGGCGAATGTCGAATACGGGCTTTCGCCGAATGAACTGGTTGTATACTTGTGGTGGCGGGATACGATCGACGGCGTTTATTCTCTGTCGCTGCAGCTTTTTGACGCCCAGTCGAACAAGGTTGGTCAACTCGATGCCGTTATTGCTGAAGACCCGATTGATATCTTTTCATTTGACATCTCTGCGCTGGCGTCAGGCGAGTACAGCTTGCAGATGATCGTTTACGACTTCGTATCCAAACGCAGCCAATCCGGCATAATTCTCGACAGCCAGCAGCGATTCGAACGCGCGCTGGAAATCGCGGGCTTTGAGATTGGCGGATAGCGGAAGTTACACCAATATTGCAATGAGAATGTTGCAGTATGGAATAAATGCCCGCAATAATCGAAAAGCTGTAGGTGCGAGCACAGGTTAGTGTCTACGCTATCCGGTTGCTCGCCCTCTCTTGCCATAGATTGCCTCTCAGTATTCGCATGGCTAACTTGGAAACACAGAGAAAATCGCAGTCAACCTGCATAAGAATTGCTCATTTCCCGCTCCCGACAATTACGTCGAAGCTGTCGCTGCCCGGGTAAGAGACTGCTCCTGCAATCCCCTGCGTGATTCGAGGGCTGATGTGGAATCGTATATACTGATGAAAAGGGAAGCACTGGACAAAGCCTTATGACTTTGCGAAAACGAGGTGGAGAAAGAAGCGGTCCCGATTGGATTGCGATTTATATCACTCACAACTTGCCAGAAGCCCATATCATCGTCGGCAAACTGCGGAGCTTCGATATTCCCGCCATGATCCACCAGGAAGCAGGCGCGAGCGCGATCGGCATTACATTGGGCAATCTCGGCGAGATTAAGATACTCGTTTCGCCGGCGGACTACGATCGCGCGGCCGAATTGCTTCATCCGGAGGAAGCCGAGCGCATGGAAGCGAGTAACGATAAGATTCAATTGATCTGGCCCGATAGCGCTACAGTCGATGCAGAAAATGAAGAATGACACCCTGACTGCCGTGCCAGGCATCACGGTTGGGCACTACAGCGATTTGGATGCGATCACTGGTTGCACGGTGGTTAGATGCCCGCCGCGGACGGTCGGCGCTGTTGATGTGCGCGGAGGAGCGCCTGGCACGCGCGAGACCGATCTGCTGCAGGCGCACACCCTAGTTTCGGAGGTCACCGCCATTGTCCTCTCCGGCGGCAGCGCCTTCGGCTTGGCGGCAGCTGACGGCGTGATGCGCTGGCATGTGGAACGTGGTCTCGGCTATCAGTCTAGGAGCGGTGTTGTCGTTCCGATTGTGCCGGCTGCAATTCTATTTGACCTGACTATCGGCCGCCAGCGTGTGTGGTCCTACGCTGATGCCGGCTACGAGGCCTGCGATTCGGCCACGGCTGAACCGGTGGCGATGGGCAGCGTCGGCGCAGGCGCCGGCGCGCGGATCGCGGCGATTAGAGGCAACGAGCGCGCGAGCAAAGGCGGCTTGGGTTCGGCTGCTGTCGAGCTGCCGGATGGATTGATTGTGGCGGCGCTGATGGCTGTCAACGCGGCGGGCAACGTGATTGACAAGGACGGGCGCGTCATCGCCGGATTGCGGTCGGCGGACGGCGCCAGGTTTGTCTCAGTCCTTGAATCAATGGTGGCGTTGATGAACGATGCGCCGGAAATCGCAGCAAATGAAAGCACGGTGATCGGCCTTGTCGCCACCAATGGCGCGCTGAGCAAAGCCCAGGCGACGAAGGTCGCGCAGATGGCGCAGGACGGCGTCGCGCGAGCGGTGGACCCCGCGCATACCATGTTTGACGGTGATACCATATTTGCCCTGGCGACAGGAACTGTACCGGCCGATGCAACCGTGGTCGGCGCTTATGCCGCCGAAACCGTTGCCGCAGCAATCCGCCGCGCCGTTCGTCACGCAAGCACGCTCGGCGGCGTCCGCGCTATTGCCGATTCCTGATCCGTCGACGAGAACGCTATCGCGATGCCGCGCCACATTGTACGCGCAACGAGAGAATCGCGAAGTTTAAGAGGCTTGCTTTATGCCTTAACATAGATTTAGTGGATTTCGAGTATGGTGAAGTCGCTGATAGCCACATAATAGAAAACGATGGTGTCGAAAAAGATCCTTCTAGTCGAAGACGACGATAAGCTGATAGCCAACCTGTCGGACAAGCTGCGCGCGGAGGGCTACGACGTATTCACTGCGCCTGATGGGGATATCGGCTGGGAGATGGCGCGTGCCGATTCATACGACCTGATCGTGCTGGACATAATGCTGCCAAAGTTGGATGGCATATCACTTTGCCGACTCATTCGCAATGTTCCCGATTCCGAATATGTGCCGATAATCATGCTTACTGCGCGCGGTACCGAGAATGACAAGATTCACGGTTTGGAAACCGGGGCGGATGATTACATTGTTAAGCCTTTCAGCTTGGGGGAATTCTTGTCGCGCGTACGCGCGCAAATGCGCCGCACATCGTCGTACCATAGTTTGAATTCACTTGAACTGCAGGCAGGCGATTTGCGTCTGGACATTACCGGTCGGCGTGTGTTCAAGGCTGACGAGGAGTTAAAACTAAGCAACAAAGAGTTCGACCTATTGACTTTGTTCATGCGAAATCAAAACGCTGTATTGTCCCGCGATTGGATACTGAAGAATATCTGGGGGGAAGATTTCGTGATCACCAGCACAAGAAAAGAAATACGCACGATCGATGTGCATATCCGCTGGCTGCGCGAAAAAATCGAGGACAACCCCTCCAGCCCCAAGCGCATTAGCACCGTCCGCGGCGTCGGCTATCGATTTGAAGGCTGAAGATGGAATTGCTGTTAGCGGCTGTGATAGCCCTGGCATCTGGCTTGGCATTCGGCGTTTTTCATCAGCGCCGGCGGCTGCAAGCGCTCCGCGCCACCATCCATGATCGTGATATAGCGCTCGGGCGTTTGCGGGCAAAGCTGGAAAAGACTCAGATCGAAAATCAGGAGACCAAGGCGCTGTCCGCCGCCATTTGCGATTTCTCCTTCGATATTGTTTTGCTGCTTGACCAGAACTTGTCAATCGCGCTGGCAAACGGCCGAGCGCGGCGGCTCTTCGGCGATGGCGATCCAAGCGGAGGAAACCTGGCTGGTCTGATTGAGTCGCCAGAGCTGCTTAGCTTGGCTCAGCTGGCTTTGTATGAGGACGAGAGTATTGAGGAACAGTTTGTCATTGAGGACACAAATTATCGCGCTCGCGCGCAGACGATTGCCGTCGGCGAAACTCAGCGTTTCATCGTTATTGGCATGCAAGACATCACTGAATTGGTTGGCCTGAATCGAGCGCGGAGGGATTTGGTAGCGAATATCTCTCATGAGCTGCGTACGCCCATCACGCGGATTCGTTTAATAATAGAGGGCTTATTCCTCGAAGCGGATAAACCCAAACGCAAGGCGAGCATTCAATCTTTGAAAGAAATCGCGATGGAGACGGACGCGCTGCTCTGGCTGGCGCAAGAGCTGCTCGATCTATCGATGATCGAATCGGGCGAGGCGATTCTTCGCCTGGTGAAAACTCCGCTGAAGCAAGTAGTTGATGAAGCGATAGCGCGGCTTGAATCGCAAGCGGCGATGAAAGATCTCAATATCATTTGCCACGTGCCGCAAGATTATGACGCGCTCTGCGATGCTGACCAATTGAAGCGCGTATTCGGCAACTTGCTGCACAACGCGATTAAGTGGTCCCCTCAAGGCGAGGCGATCACCGTAACCGCTTCCGAGCAAGCGGATGAGTTCACAGTGTCTATATTCGACAACGGGCCCGGCATCCCGGATGACTTGCGCAATCGCGTCTTCGAGCGCTTCTACCAAGCCGACGCTTCGCGCTCCGGCGATGAGGGGACGGGCTTGGGCTTAGCGATTTGCAAGCACATCGTCGAAGCGCACGGCGGGCGCATCTGGGCGGAAGGCAACAGCCTGGGCAAGGGCGGGCATTTTGTCCTTACAGTCCTGAAAGCCGACGGCGAATTCCGGCAAGATTCGCCTATCGGCGAGCGCGATCAGCCATCCAAAGCGCTGGCGGAATCGGCCGCGCCGCCATAGATTGAAATCTCTCGCTTTGCTGCTATACTGATTGAGATGATAATTTCGACCAACCTTCGGGGCAGGGTGGAAGTCCCTACCGGCGGTGATGCATGTCCCAACATGCCAAGCCCGTGACCCTGGCCATTGCCGACTCTACGGCGATGCATCGCAGCGTTTAGCTGTACAGGTGGATTCCGGTGAGATTCCGGAGCCGACGGTGATAGTCCGGATGGGAGAAGGGCGCGCAGGCTGTCGCTGGCAGCTTGTCTGGTTCGATATGCGGAACTGCGGTCAGATTCGTCTCTTGGCGCTGTCCACTTTGTTGTGCGTATCGCCCTTCCTTTTAATGATCCCCGCGGAAGGGCACGATGCGCAAGAAGAGCCATGACAACACCGAGAATCGTAAGGACGCTGCCAGAGTGGCTGCGGCATTGTGCCCTGTCTCTCCATTGCTCACTGTCGGCTGTTTGCTCCTCGCCTGGCAGTGGATCAGCGCGCGGGAATTCATCTCTCATATTCTGGTGCCGCCGCCAGCCGAAGTTTACCAGGCATTCATTGACTCGCTCGCTGATGGCGCCCTGGTGAAACATGCCTCGGTCACTTTGGAAGAGATGCTCTACGGTCTGCTGCTCGGTGTAGGGGTTGGCCTACTCATCGGCTACGCTATAGCCAAGGCGCCCCTGCTGGAGAGCATTCTATCGCCGATCATCGTCGCCTTTCAGTCGACGCCGATCGTCGCCTACGCGCCTTTGCTGGTCATTTGGTTTGGTTCGGGCATTGCCAGCAAGATAGTCACCACCGCCGTCATTGTATTCTTTCCTACGCTGGTCAATACGATCGTCGGCATCCGCAGCGTGTCGCCGAATCTGCGCGACTTGATGCGCTCGCTGAAGGCGGGTCGTTGGCAGATGTTTCGCCATCTGGAGGCGCCGTCCGCCTTGCCAGTGATTCTGGCGGGGTTGAAGACAAGCACGACGCTCGCTGTAATTGGCGCCGTCGTTGGAGAATTTGTAAGCCAGGGCAGTGGTCTTGGTTATCTGGTGACCTCGGCGCGCAATCTCTACAACACGCCGCTGGTGGTTGTGGCGGTGCTAACGATGACAGCCATTTCGCTGTCGCTCTATGGACTGGTCGCCTATGTCGAGTGGCGGTTCTTGGTCTGGCGGCGCCGCCCAAGCTTGTAACTCACGCCGCTGAGGAGGGATGCCTTTGATGTTGATTCGATTTCTACTGCGCATAGCCGCAATGTTTTGGCTGGGGCTGACGGCATACGCGCAGGCTGAAAAGGTTGACGAACGCATTCTGCTGACATTTATTCCAAATGTCCAATTCGCGCCTTTTTATGTGGGCATAGAATCGGGCTATTTCGCTGATGCCGGTTTTAATGTCTCGCTGGAACACCTGCAAGAACCAGAAGTCTTGGATTTGGTCGCCGTGGGGCAAGCCAACTATGGCATTGTAAGTGGCGAGCAAGTGATCCTGGCGCGCTCTCGCGGCCGCGACGTGGTGTACGTTTTCGAGTGGTTTCAGCAATACCCGGTTGGATTGGTTCACAACCGCGCGCTAGACCTTAGCGATCTGGACGACTTGCGACGTATGACGATAGGGATCCCCGGTCGCTTTGGCGCGAGCTACAGCGGGCTAACGACCTTGCTTGGCAGCGCTGGACTGAGTGAAGATGACATCAATTTGCGAGAAATCGGCTTTAACGCGCCCGAAGTCTTCTGCCTGGGCGCAGTCGACGCTGCCATCGTCTACGTCAACAATGAACCGCTGCAGATTCAGCATCTGGCGTCAAAGGGCGATTGCGGCGCCGTAAGCGCTGTAGACGTGGTCACGGTATCGTCTCAGGTCGACCTGGTTTCGAACGGCTTGATTGTGAGTGGCGCCTATCTGGAAGATGCGCCTGATGCGGTGGAGCGGATGACGCGAAGTCTGGGGGACGCGTTGCGGACAGCTATCAATAATCCGGCTTATGCCTACCTCGCCAGCCTAAAGCATGTGGACAGTTTGCCCGCCGATGAATCGCTGGTGAGCGCGTTGGAAGCCGCCGCCGATGGGCAGGTCGAATTCCTCGCGTCAGATCCCGACCGCGACGCAATCGCCAAGTCGCGCCAGCAACTGGAGGCCGATCTTACCGAGCGCTTCGACGGCGCGATGCTGACGCAGTTCAGGGTATTGCTTAATACAATCGAACTGTGGGATGCGGAATACCTGGGATACAGCGACCTGGCATCATGGAAAGCGATGCGGGACACGCTCGAATCTTTGGGATATCTGGAAAACGAAGCCGGCGATCTGCGTGATGCCTTCACCAATCAATTTATCGCAGGGCGCGACGAGTGAAATTGAGCCTGCGCGAGCTGTCAGTATCTTTTCGCGATCCAGACGGCCGCGCTTTTTCGGCTTTGGGACCGATCTCATTTGAGGTGGCGGCGCAACAATTTGTTTGCCTGGTCGGTCCCACTGGCTGTGGCAAGAGCACCTTGATTCGCGTGCTGGCGGGGTTGCTTCCCGCGACTTCGGGCAGCGCGCGCTGCGATGGCGAGCTCATCAGCCGTCCCATGGATCAGTTCGCCATCATGTTTCAGGACGCCAACCTGATGCCTTGGCGCACGGTTCTGGACAATATCGCCTTGCCCTTGGAAATCGACGGTGTGCCCCGCGCCAGCCGCTATGAAACCGTAAGGGCGCTCTTGCCACAGCTTCACCTGGGAAACTTCGAGGCTTCGTATCCAGCGGAGCTATCCGGAGGCATGGCGCAGCGTGTAGCGCTGGGGCGCGTGATCGTACAGGCGCCGCGCGTCTTGCTATTGGATGAGCCCTTCGGCGCCCTCGACGCGCTAACGCGGGAGAAGCTCAGCCTGGACCTGCTGCGCCTTCGCCAGCGCAATGTACAGACGATCATCATGGTGACGCACGATATCAGCGAGGCGGTGCTGCTGGCCGATCGCGTGCTGGTTATGTCGCGCAGGCCGGGCACACTGGTAGAAGACATCGCAGTAGAGCTTCCGCGACCGCGCAGGTCGCACATGATTTATCTTCCGGAATTCCTTCGATTGGCGAAACGCGTGCGCGAAAGCATTGAAACGCTCAATTCATTATGAATCGCGAACTAGGCTACTGGTCGATTAAACGCCAGGTAGTCATGTCGCCGCAGAATTGACAAATATCTGGCGGCGCCGATTCGGCAGCGACAAAGATATTCTGACCACAATTCAGGCAGCGCAATCTGTTGAGGTCCTCGTCGCGCTTAGTCCGCGTCTTTTGATCGCGAATCGGCGGAATATCACCGGATTTCGATCCCATTGGCTTTCTCACTCACATTGGCTCTTGCATTTGATTCGCCCCTGTTATCGTCTTGCTGTGGTGAAAGTTCAAATTCAAATTTCAGGCGGCGTGGTTTATAGTACAGCCCAATATTATCCGAATCGATATGCCTCTGCTGAGGATCAGCTTATGCCTTTCCATGCGGATGCGATACGGGCGCGCTTTCCGTCCTTGCATGAGCCGGCGGATGACGGCGCGCTGCCCATATTTCTGGACAATCCCGCCGGAACTCAAGTCCCGCGCGAGGTGATGCAAGCGGTAACTGATTATTACCTGACGATGAATGCCAACTCCGGCGGCGCCTTCGCCACCAGTCGCCGCAACGACGACATGGTAAAAAGGACGCGCGAAGGCATGGCGGACTTTCTCAATGCGGCAAGCGCCTCCGAGATAGTCATGGGTCCCAACATGACGTCTCTCAACTTCCGTTTGAGTCGCGCGCTTGCGCAGACGCTCGCGCCCGGAGATGAAATCGTCCTAACGCGGATGGACCACGATGCCAACATCGCGCCCTGGTTACTGATCGCGGCAGAAAACGATTTGAGCGTGAAGTGGGTGGATATCCGGACGGCTGATTGCGCGCTGGATATGGATTCGCTGGAGGCCGCTCTCAGCGAACGCACAAGGGTTGTGGCAACGGCGCACGCCTCCAACGCGGTCGGCACAATCAATCCGGTGAAGCAGATCGCTGGCATGGCGCATGCCGTGGGCGCCTGGCATGTCGTGGATGCTGTGCAGAGCGCGCCTCACGTGCCGATTGATGTGGCGGAAATCGGCTGCGATTTCCTGCTTTGCTCGTCTTATAAGTTTTATGGACCACACTTGGGTGTCATGTGGGGGCGCCAGGATTCGCTGGAATCGCTTCCTGTTTCCAAGGTGCGTCCGGCTAAAGACGTTGCGCCGAATCGCTGGGAGAACGGTACGCCTAGCTTCGAGACTTGGAACGGATTGCTCGCCTGCCTTGATCACTGGGAACGCATCGGCAAAGAATTCGGCGATGCTGAATTGCCGCAATATGATGGACGCCGGGGACGCATGAAGCGGGGAATGATGGCGGTGCGGGATTACGAAGCGTCGCTGGCGACGTCGCTCATAGAAGGCCTGTTGGCGATTTCCGGCATTTCTATCGCCGGCGTAATTGACAGGGAGCGGCTCGATCAGCGTGTCCCAACGGTGGCTATAGCAAAAGAAGGACACAAGCCCGACGACATCGCTCGCTATCTCGCTGGCAATCATATCTACGTCTGGAGCGGCGATTACTACGCCGTAGAGATCATGAAGCGCCTGCGCCGGCCCGACGGCATGGTTCGCATCGGCATCGGTCAATACAATACCGTCAGCGAGATTAACAAATTGCTGAATCTGCTGGAGTTGCTCTAACCGCGTGACCGCTCTTCGAATGGCGCGCCCGATTCGAAGTTCTCGCAAAGGCGCATTGATCAGCCATGCTCGGTTGCGCACATAGAGCGCATCAGACGTCAATCGTCAGACAGCGCCCCACTAAGATGAAGATAACACTTGCTTGAACGCAATTAGCGCTGCAGTTTGGCTAGCTGCCGCATGAGCCGGCTCTTGCGCCTTGCCGCATTGCGCTTATGGACGACGCCGCGGCTCGCGAGTTTGTCGAGGTCGCGAACGGCGATCTGAGTTGCCGCGCGCGCTTCTTCGAGGTTGCCGCTATCGATCGCGGCGCGCGCTTTCTTAACCAGTGTGCGCGTGCGATTTCGGTAGGTGCGGTTGTGTATGCGCCGCTTTTCGTTCTGACGGATGCGTTTAATCGCTGATTTATGTGTCGCCATTATGCCGGTTGCAAGGAAGCCTGGCTTCCTTCCGCTCCTTTCATAGCGTCGGCTGAGCTTTGCGCGCTCAACTCAAACCAAATTCAAGGCGTTATACTATCATGACGCGCGAGGGATGTCTATAGCGCGCTATGAACGAAGCTGAGGCGCATGCATCTATCCCGCTGATCGCTTGTCCGTGTTCACTAACCCTGCGCTCTCGTCATTGGTCTGCCTGGTGTTTGCCCTACAATTACAGAATCCAATTTGCGATAATGTGGCAAAGGCGGCGTTTGTGAATATTTTCCCGAATCGGAACAGGACGGGCGGAATGATCAATTGGCGGTGGGAGCGGTCGACTATACGGCGGACTCTGTGTTGCGCGATTTTGCTGGCCGGGGCGGCGCTATTGGCGGGCTGCGGCACCTTGGCCGCGCCGGTAATGCAGGTGGCGCCGGCGACAACTGAAGTCATCGTTGAGCGCCAGGCCGAAGCGACGGCGACCTTGGCGCCGTCGGCGACACCTTTGCCGCCTACGCAGACGACCGCGCCGACGTCCACCGTTACGCCGACGCCGATGCCAACGGCAACGCCGGAACCAACCAGCGCGCCCGTCTTATCGCCGATTGAGCGCTTGGTGGCGGTACGCGACCCCTTCAATGGCGCCTTGCTCTTTGGAACATTCCAGGATGCGGCAAATTACGCCTGCTCCAACTGCCATCTCTCCGACAGCGAAAAGGAGAACCTCGGTCCCGGGCTCCTGAACATTAAAGATCGCGCCGCAACCCGTGTCGAGGGCATGTCCGCCGCAGAATACATCTACCAGTCCATTGTCGATTCCAAATCGTATACCGTTGAGGGCTTCGACCCCGATCTCATGCCGCAGAATTGGGCGGAGATTTACAGCGATCTGGAGATTTTTGATATCGTCGCTTACTTGATGACGCTGGAAGGGCGATCCGATATTAATGATCCCGACTAGACTTCGGAAGACGAAGCATCTGATAAATCGCTCATTCAGTAGGGGATGCCTGCGCCTTACTTCGCTAGGCCAGCTATTTCAATTGCAAATTTCGCACGGCTTCATGCAATTCTTGGTCAGCCTGTGACAGCGACTCTCGCGCGTTTGCAAGCCAGAGGCGATCAGCGTCAATTTGATCTCCCTGCGTCGCCAATACTTTTGCTGTGGCGCTCGGCGCGGCGCCGCCCGGCAGAAGGCGCGCGTCAACGAATGCTTGCGGGTCCAGCGCGTGATTGAATGCCTCTTCGCTGAGCGACAGTGTTTTGCCGATCCGTTCCGCGGCGATCCGATTTAGCATTTCCAAGGTCAATGTTTCAGGCGCCAATTGCGTTTCAACGGCATGGCTCACCAGCGCCGATACGACACTGTGCGCCTGCCGGAAGGGCAAGCCGCAGTCACGCACGAGTGTATCAGCCAATTCGGTCACGGTTGTGAATCCTGAATTCGCGCGCTCGCGCAAGTGGTCGACATTCACGTGGAGCGTGTCTATCACGGCGGCGTAGAGTTGCAGTATCTCCTGCGCGGTCTGCAGCGAGCCGAATAGCAGCGGACAAATCTCGTCTTCGATGTCTTGCGTGTCGCCGAAGGGGATGTTGTGGCACTGAAGCACGATTCCTTGCGCCAGCGCCAGCATGCGGCTGATGCGCGCGCGCAGATGCTCCAACACGACCGGGTTGCGCTTCTGAGGCATGATCGAGCTAATCTGGATGAAGCTGTCGTGAATGCCAATCGAGCCGCTTTCCTGCGTCGCCCAAAAGAGCATATCTCGTGTGAAGCGAGAAAGATTGACGCCGAGCGTCGAAAGCGCGCCCGCCACATCGGTTAGATTGTCTGAGGCGCCGATGCTGTCATAGGTGCTGAGCTGGATCTCGTCGAAGCCTAACAGTCGCGCGCTGAGCCGTCGATCGATGGGGAAGGCGGTTCCGGTCAAGGCGGCCGCCCCAAGCGGGCTCTGATTATTGGTCTCGTAGGCGAAGCGGAGCCGTGACAAATCGCGCCCCAAGCCGGCGAGCGCGCCAGCGATGTAATGAGCCATCGTCGTGGGTTGGGCTGGCTGCGTATGCGTGTAACCGGGCATCAAAGTTTGTAGGTGCTCGCGCGCGAAATGCAGCAGGGTTATGCGCAGATGCAGCAAATCATCCATCGCCCCCAGTAGCAGCGGGCGCAAAGCGAGCCGCGTCAACGCATAGCCGAGGTCATTGCGGCTGCGCGCCAGCTGCAGGTTGCCGCCATAAGCCGCCCCGGCCGATTCGATGAGCTTGTTTTCTATCGCAAAGAACAGGTCTTCCACACCGCTGTTGCGCAATAGCTCGTCAACGCCAAGAGTCTCGATTTCTTCCAGCGCCGCCAGCAGCGCGCTGGCGTTTTCGTCTGTGATTATCTCGCAGCGTCGCAGCATCACCACGTGGGCGCGATTTGCCGCCAGCATCGGCGCGTAATAATAGGTCTTGGCGTCCTCGAAAAAGGGCTGCAAGACATATTTGTCGTATAGGGGATGGGGGAAGGCGGAATCGTCGCGCGCCACCGGCTAGCCTTTCAGACCAGTCAAGGCGATCCCTTCAATGATGTAACGCTGGAAGATGATAACCACAATTAAGAGCGGCACCACCGAGAGCGAGGCGCCCGTCATGATCAGATTCCACGGTGTATCGGCCTCCGATGAGAACTGTTGAATGCCCACCGGCAGCGTAAACATTTCGCTCCGGGTGGTCGCGATTAAGGGCCAAATGAAGGCGTTCCAATTGCCGAGAAAGTTAAAGATGCAGAGCGCGCCAATCGCCGGCAAGCTCAAGGGCACGGCGACGCGCCAATACAAACCGAACTCGCTGACGCCATCAATGCGCCCGGCGTCCAGCAGTTCATCGGGCACGCCTTGCATGAATTGCCGCATGAGGAATATGCCCGAGGCAGTGATCACGCCGGGAAAGGCGATGCCCCAATAGGTGTCGACCCAGGTGGCGCCGATCGGCGGATTAGACGACATAATGAACCAGGGAATGAGCAGCATCTCGGTCGGCACCATCAGCGAAGTCAAGAAGATGATAAAGATAGGGCGCTTGCCGGGAAAGTTGTATTTGGCGAAGACGTAGCCAGCGAGCGAATCGAAGAATGCCACGCTCACCGTGCTCATCACCGCCACAATAAAGGAATTCTTGTACCAGAGCGGCAGGTCAGTTTTATTGATGACATCGGAATAATTGTCCAATGTCGGCTCGACCGGGAAGACATTGCGGCGCAGAATCTCTTTTTCCGGCTTGAACGATGTCGAGATCATCCACAAGAAGGGCACAATCATCGTGAAGGCAATCAGCGTCAGCAGCAGGTAGGAGAAAGACCTATATTTCCAGTCATCGCTCGCTCGGCCGACCGTGGTGACGCGTCCCTGATCTTTGAAAATGTTTGATGGCGCGATTGATTCCGCCATAAGCGCCTCAGTTAATTCGCCGCGAGGTGACGGACAGTTGGATGATCGTGACGCCAAGTATCAGGGCGAAGAGCGCCACTGTCAGCGATGAGGCGTAACCCATATTGAAACTTTGAAAAGCTTCGCGATAGGTCTGCAGCACCACCGTCACCGTCGAGTCAAGCGGTCCGCCGCGTCCCTGCTCCGTCATCGCAATCACCGGCGCGAACATCCGCAAGAACGAGATTGACTGCAAAACGAGCAGGTAAACGATACTCGGATTCAACAAGGGAAATGTGATATAGCGAAAGGTATGCCAGCGGCTGGCGCCATCGACCTCGGCCGCTTCATAGTAGGTGCGCGGGATCTGCTTCAAACCGGCCAAGAATATGATGATGGCGAAGCCCATGCCCTGCCAAATAACCAGCGCCAGCACAGAAGGCAGCGCCTGCTGCGTGCTGCGCAGAAATGGCTGCTGCGGCAGAGACAACAGCTGCAATATGACATTGAATAGCCCGAAGCGTGGCTGATAAAGCATACGAAAGACCCAGGCGATAGCGATGGTCGAGGTCACGAATGGCAGAAAAAACATGATGCGATAAAGCGTGCTCATAAAGCGGATTTCATTGAGCATCAAGGCGATCGCCAGCGCCAGGCAGAGTTGAATCGGCACCCCAAGCAAAACATAATTGATCGTATTCTGAAAGGCGGATTTGGTCTGGGACTTGCGCTTGCCCAGTTGTTCAAATAGTTTTTCGTAATTCTCCAAGCCGACATAAGGCTGCTCAGCGGCCAGGGGATTGTAATCGTGCAAGCTCATCTGGAAGGCGAAGAGCGCCGGATAAACGCGGATGTAAGCGAAGAAGACGATCGGAATCGCCAGGAATATATAAGCCCAGATAATCTTCTTGCGCTCGAATGTCATGCGCTGAATAGCCCCGCGCGGGATGTTTCCATTGGATTGCCGCTAATCTGTTGAATGCATTCGGATAACAAGAAACTACGCCAGGCAGCATCCCGCCTGACGTAGTCGCGTATTCGCCAGAAGATCTGGCTCTACATTTCGCGATCAGCCCAGAAATTGTCGATCAACTCTTGTTCCGCCGCCGCCGCTTCATCCAGCGCGTCGCAAGGATCCATGCCCGCAAGACGGATGTTGTCGAAGGCGTCGATCAAGACCTGACGCTGCGCGCTTTCATCTACGAAGAAGGTCGCGTGCGAATAAGCTAGACCAGCCGAGAAGGCGCCCAAAATCGGATCCGCCAGGATCATTTCATCGCTCGCGGCGGACAATTGCGCCGGCAGCTCACCCACATTGTTCACCCAGAGCGTGCCCGCTTCCGGCGTGGTGATGAATTGCAGGAATTTGACCGCTGCTTCCAAACGCGCCGGATCGTCGTTGGCGCGGCGCGTGATGCCGTGCGTCCAGTAGGAGCCGAAGGTATGTTGCTCGCCATTTGGACCGACAGGCAGCTCGGTTACGCCGTAGTTCAGATCGGGATTGTTCCTAGAAATTGTACCCACGCGGAACGAGCCATCAACGTGAATCGCGCTGTCGCCATTGACGAAGGCGTTGGTGGCGCCATCCAGGATGTCGTTGCTGCCGGTCACATGCTCAGTTTCAAAAGCGGCCAGCCAGGCGAAAGCCGCACAGCCCTCTTCACTGTTGTAGGTCACCGTGCGTCCATCATCGCTGTAGGGCGCGCCGCCGTATTGACGAATCAGCACTTCACGGAACCAATGGTGATCTTGCGCGGAAAGCGCCGGCGCGTGACCTTGCCGCGTGATGCTAAGGATGTCGCTCATATCGCCATCGTACTGCGTTGTGGCGATCGCCATTTCGACAAGTTCATCCAGCGTCGCGGGCGGCGACTCCGGATCAAGCCCGGCATCAGCGAAGATATCCTTATTCCAGAATAGCGCGAGCGAACGCACCGCCGTTGGAATCGCCCAATAGCTGCCTTCGAATTTCGAGTTGGCAACCATCGGGGAGAAGGTCTCAAGGATGAAATCTTCGCTGAAAGCATCTTCCGGCAAGGGCACTAGATAGCCGGCGTCAACGAAGGCGGGAATCCAGCCATAGAACAGCGTCACCACATCGGGACCGACGCCGGCCGGCGCCGATGCCGCCAACTCGGTGCGGAAATCCGCGTAGGGAATATCGCTGTTATGGACGACCTTAATGCCCGGGTTCTCCGCTTCGAATTGCTCGATCAGCATATTCATCGCGTCTACGCGGGCGCCGAAGTTGTATTGCCAGTATTCGATTTCGACCATATCGTCTTGCGCGCCGACCACCGAGCCGAGCGCCAACAAGACAATCAGAACTGCAAAAATTGCCAACAATTGTGACCGTAGCATTTTCTTCTCCTTTTGCATCTTCCATATTGTACAGACGATTTCAGATTAACCCATTTTGCGCCTCCCCGCAAACAGGGTCTCATGTGTGGTGTGGTGAATGTGTTGATATATCCCTCGTTCCCCCCACCCTAAATCTTGTTCCCCCTCGGTCCCCCGCCTCACGGGGGATGTTTCC
>JAPPFH010000061.1 GCA_028875185.1 Chloroflexota bacterium
CCATCATCTATCTATTCGGCCAGCGCTATCTGATTGAAGGCATCATGCGCGGCGCGATCAAGGGCTAGCCGTGTCGAACCGAGATTGTCTGCGCGCATGAGCGTTTTCTACAAACCGGCCGATGGTTTCCTCGGCGATGTCATCCCCTTTTATTGGGATGGCGTATACCACGCCTATTATTTGAAAGCGCCCTTGCCGCCCTTGCGCGATGGCGCGCGTCATACGCCTTACGCCCATCTGGCATCGCGCGATCTCGCGCATTGGGAGGAGCTGCCGCTCGCCATTGAGCCGGGTCCGCCGGGAGCGCCTGATTCAGTGAGTTGCTTCACCGGCGCTTGCATCGAGCGGGATGGGACGTTTTACATGTTCTACACTGGCTTCCGCGGCGAAGGCGAGCCGCAGACAGTCTGCCTGGCGAGAAGCGCTGACCTCGTCCATTGGGAAAAAGATCCGCGCAACCCGATCATTGAGGCGGACGCGCGTTGGTACGAGCCGGTCGATTGGCGCGATCCCTTCCCCTTTTGGAATGAAGAAGCGGGCGAATACTGGATGCTGCTGGCGGCGCGGGAGAAAAGCGGACCGGATAACCGGCGCGGATGCATCGCTTTGATGACTTCGCCCGATCTGGAGACTTGGGAAGTCAAGCCGCCGTTCTGGTCGCCGCGGCTCTATTATACGCATGAATGCCCGGATCTATTTCGCTGGGACGATTTCTGGGTGCTGGTGTATTCGACATTCAGCGAGCGCAACGTGACGCATTATCGTCTGAGCAAATCGCTGGATGGTCCCTGGCTGGCGCCCGAAAATGATACCTTCGATGGCCGCGCGTTTTACGCCGCCAAGACCGCCGGCGATGGCGATAGGCGATACGTCTTCGGCTGGAACCCCACGCGCGAAGACGAGCGGGATGAGGGCAAATGGCAGTGGGCGGGGCATCTGGTCGCGCATGAGCTGCGTGAATTGACCGCGGACGGCTTTGCCCTTGGCGCGCCGGCGGCGCAGGATGACCTATTCTCGCAAGCTTGCGAATTGCCGTTTCGATCCTTGATCGGCGCGTGGCGCGTGGACCGGGCGGTCTACACTTCGGAGGCGATTGATGGCTTCGCCGCTTGCAGCTTGGGCGAAATGCCGGATGCCGCCTTGATTGAGGCGCGCGTCAGCGCGCAAGCGGCTACGCGCGCTTGCGGTTTGCTGCTGCGCTGTGATGCGGCGCTGGAGCATTATTATCAGATCCGCTGGGAGCCGGGGCGCGGACGCGCCGTGATTGACCGCTGGCCGCGGCCGGGTGATGAGCCATACATGCTGGAGCGCGCGATCCCAGGCGCCACTGAGCCGCTGCCGCTCAAGATATTCGTCGAGGGAACGCTGCTGGTCGTCTATATCAATGACGCGCTCGCATTGAATTGCCGCATGTACAATCGTTCTAGCGGTCATTTGGGGCTGTTCGTGTCGGAGGGCGGCGCCGCATTTGAAAATGTGACGATGCGAACGCTCCCGCGATGATAGAAGAACGATGTTAATCATGCGAGATTTAGAACAGAATGTTTCAGTTGGCCTGGGCGAGCCGGCGGCTGGCCCGCGCAACAATCCCTGTACTCTGGCGTGTTTGCTTGGTCGGCAGTCGCTGACATTACCTGATCGGCAATTCGAAGCCTTATGAGCGAAGAGAGACCTTTCCATTCTCAAAAGACTTACCAACCGGGTGTGGTCTTCCAGCCGGATGTTCATCGGAATCTGGCGGCCGGCATGGACAAGCTCGTCGCCGCAATCCGCCCGACTTTGGGTCCGACGCCGCGGACGGTGGCGGTGACGCGCCTGGACGACATCAGGAAGACGCCCGAAGTCCTCGATAGCGGCGGCGTCATTGCGCGCAAGGTGATCGAGATGGGCTTGCGCGAAGAAGACATGGGCGCGATGTTGGCGCGCGCCTTGATTTGTACGCAGCATGATCGAATGGGCGATGGGGCGGCCACAGCCGCGGTGATTTTGCAGGCGATTTACCGCGGCGGCGCGCGCTACCTGGCGGCTGGCGGAAACGCGATGCGCCTGCGTCATTATTTGGAGCGCGCGCTGGCGACCGCGCTTGAAGGATTGGACGAATTGACGGCGCCCGTCAGCGGCAAAGACCGCCTGGCGCAGGTGGCCGAAGCGATCTGCCATGATGAGCCCTTGGCGAAGTTATTGGGCGAGATCTTCGACATCATCGGCGCCTACGGCCAGCTGGATGTGCGCAAGGATCACAGCCGCTCGCTGCGGCGCGAGTATATCGAAGGCATGTTTTGGAATAGCGGTCTCGTGTCGCGCGATATGATTGCGAATCAGAAAGAATTGCAGACGGTCTACGAAGAGCCGGCGATCGTCATTGCGGATTTCCAGATCAACGACCCGCGGCACATCATGCCGATGCTTGAATTGGCGGTGGAGCTCAAAGTCAAGAAATTGATGCTGATCGCCGGCGAGATATCGGGCGACGCCATCGCCGGGCTGATGATGGCGAACGGCAAGCTGAAAAATTTCGCGGTGATGGCGGTTCGGGGACCGGGTATGAACCCGGATGACCGAGAGGCGTCGATAGAGGACTTGGCGGTGGTGACCGGCGCTGTGCCTTTGTTGAAGGTAATGGGCCAAAATCTGAAAGATATTCGGCGAGAGAATTTCGGCGGCGCGCGGCGGGCTTGGGCGAGTACGCAAAGTTTTGGCATCATCGGCGGCCAGGGCGATCCGCGTAAGTTGCGGCGGCATGTGGGCAACTTAAATGCGCGATATGAGCGTGAGGACGATAAGGACCGGCGCGACCGGATTCGCGCGCGGATCGGCAAGCTGATGGGCGGGTCAGCCACTTTGTGGATCGGCGGCTTGTCGGAGAACGAGATCGAGGCGCGCAAAGCTACAGCGGAGGCGACAGCGGATGCCATGCGCGCGGCCGTCCGCGAAGGGGTTCTGCCGGGCGGGGGCTTGTCGTTCCTGGCTTGTCGCGATCGTCTTCAGCCGAAGATGAATGGCGCGGCCGATCCCGATGAACGCGCCGCCTATCGCATCTTGCATGGGGCGCTGGCGGAACCGGCGCGAGCGATCTATGAGAATGCCGGTTATGAGCCGGGCGAGATTATGGCGCGGCTGGCGCAGGCTGGCAGCGGCGCCGGATTCGATGCGCTCAGCGGGCGCCTCGTCGATAATGGCGGGCTGCTTGATGGCGCTGCGATTCAGAAGACGGCGCTGAAGAATGCGGTGCAGACCGCTGGCATGGCATTGACGATTGATGTGCTGGTGCATCACCGGACGCCGGAAATCGCGCGTGATCCCGGGTAAGGCGATATGGCGACAGACGGAAAGGTTACGCTTGCATTATCCGGCGCCGATGACGCGCCTTACGCCCTGGCGGCATCGCCGGCATACGCGCGCGATGGCGTCTGCTTCGCCGCTTGCGGGTCTGGATTATACCGCTCCAGAGACGGCGGCGAGCGCTGGGAGCGGCTGCGGAATACGCCCGAAGCCTTGACGACAGCGGTGGTGGCATCACCCGATTTCGCCAATGATCAATCGGTTTACGCGGCGGTGAAGGGCGGCGTCTTGCGCTCAAGCGATGCGGGCGATACCTGGTTCACCGCGGGCTTCCCGGCGCCGCCACCGGTATTTTCCGCTCTTGTCGCATCGCCCGATTTTGAGCGCGATGGCTTTTTGCTGGCGGGCACGATGGAAGACGGTGTCTTCTCATCGACAGATAGGGGCGCGCGCTGGGAGGCTTGGAACTTCGGCCTCTTTGATCTCAACGTGCTCTGCCTTGCGCTTTCGCCCGCCTGGACTGACGACGAGACTGTATTTGCCGGCGCCGAGACCGATCTCTACCGCAGCGCCAATGGCGGGCGCGCCTGGCGTCCCAGCGGCTTCCCGTCTGAACTGGCGCCGGCGCTTAGCATCGCTTGTTATGAAGACGGGCGTGGCGCTGCTCAATTGCTTGTCGGCACCGAGAGCAATGGTTTGCTGGCGTCGCTCGATCAAGGCGAAACCTGGGCGCAAGTCGGGGAGGGCCTGATATCGGGGGCGGTGAATCAACTGCATGTGGCGCAGGAGGCTGATGGCGGGCCTGCTGTGTGCGCGCTGACCGCTGATGGCGTTATGCGCTCTGACGATTTAGGACGGAGCTGGTCACATCTGATTCGCACAGACGGGATACCGACGGCGATGCTTCCGCTTGGTGATTTCATGCTGCTGGGTGTGCAGGGAGTGGGCGTCATGCGGCTGGCGCGCAAGTGAAACGCAGCTAGAGTTGGAGACAGCAGTGGACGCTAGGATTTATGAGTTTGTGCTTGGCGATTTCAAATGCGTGGCGATTAGCGATGGCACGCAGCCGATAGACGCGGAGACGCTGCCGACTTTTTTCGCTGGCGCGCCCGCGGATGAGCTGGCCGAGGCGCTGCGGCGGCACGGATTATCGCCCGACTGCCACGAGCTGGAATGCTGCCCGCTGCTGATTGACACCGGTTCCGAGCGGGTGCTCATCGATAGCGGCGGCGGTTCTGTTTTTCATGCGCATTTGGGCAAGGTGATCCCAGGCTTGGCGGTCGCCGGTTATCAGCCGGGCGATATCGATATTATCGTGCTGACGCATGGGCACCTCGATCACGTCTGCGGCGGCGTCGATCAACATGGCGAGATGGTTTTCCCGAATGCGCGTCAGCTGATGGCGCGGGGCGAATGGGCGTATTGGATTGAGGAAACGGACGCAACAGCGATGGGCGATAAGTTCGTTGTTGATGTGCAATTCGCGCAGGATTGCTTGCGGGCGATTCGCCCTCAGGTAGAGCTGATCGAGCCTGGAGACGAAGTCGCGCCCGGCATCCGCGCGATTGCGACGCCGGGTCATACGCGCGATCATATTTCAGTGGAAGTCACATCCGGCGGGCGCCGCCTGCTATGCGTTGCCGATACGATGGACCTGCCGATCCACATTGAGCAGACGAGCTGGCATCCCGATTGGGACGAGATGCCGGAATTGGGCTTGCAATCGCGACGGATGCTGCTTCGGCGGGCAGTTGAAGAGAACGCGCTGATCCACGCTTTTCACTTTCCTTTTCCCGGCGTCGGCACGGTCCGTGCGGATGGTGATGGCTGGCGCTTTGAGCCGCTGGAATAGTACCTGACCGCAGCGTGGGAGCTCGGAGAATATGCGCTTGCAGGGGCGAGTGGCGATCATCACCGGCGCGGCTTCAGGCATTGGCCGGGCGACGGCGCTTCAGTTCGCTCGCGAAGGCGCTGCTGTTGTGGTCGCCGATATTGATCAAGCTGGCGGCGCTGCCTGCGCGGATGAGATCAGCGCGGCCGGCGGCAAAGCGATTTTCATTGAGACGGATGTCCGCGAGGGGCGTGATTTGCGCCGCATGATTGAGGCGGCGCTGGAGGTATACGGCGGCTTGGATATCCTCCATAACAACGCCTTTTGGAATGCGCCGGGCGCCGCGCGGGTTATCTCGGAAGCGGAATGGCAGAGCACGCTGGCGGTAACCTTGACCGCGGTCTGGCAGGGATCGAAGCTGGCAATTCCTCATCTGTTGGAGAGCCGGTCCGGCGTCATATTAAACACAGCTTCAGTGCATAGCATTGTCGGCTTGGCTGGCAGCGCCGCTTATCAGGCGGCAAAAGGCGGCGTGCTTTCGCTAACGCGCGCGATGTCGCTGGAGCTGGCGCCAAGGGTGCGCGTGGTCGCGATATTGCCCGGCGCGATAGAGACGCCGGCGACGATGGCTGTGCCCGTTGACGCTCATGCGGAATTTGTCAGCCAGGTGCCGCTGGGGCGCATGGGTCAAGCCGAGGAAGTCGCCAGCGTGGCCGCCTTTCTCGCATCTGATGAGGCGAGTTACATTACTGGCGCCAGCATCGTTGTCGACGGGGGATACACCACAAGATAGGCGAGACTGGAATGTTGCCCTGTGGTTTAAGGTAATCTACTTATTGATTTGTTGAGAATGCCCGCCGGTATTATTGATAGACTGTAGCGGCGAGCGACCTGCAGTGTCTACGCGCAGCGGCGGCAGGCCCGCTCACCTAATAAGAATGCCAACAGAATTTGCAAGAAAACTTGGTTCTACTGAGAGAAAAGAGAGGATTATGAACTCAGAAAGCAAAGCTGGAACACCTTCAAAGGCGCCGCAGTATCAGTTTGCCAATAGCTTGGCAGAGCAGGAGGCGCAGCTGGCGGCGAATCCGATGATGGCGCGTTTCGCCGAGTCACGCCGAGCTTTGGCGGGCGACCGTCATCGGCCGCTGTATCATTTCGTCAGCCCGGAGAGTACGCTGAATGACCCGAACGGCTTGTCATACTGGCAGGGGCGTTGGCACCTGTTTTATCAAGGTTATCCGCCGGAAGACGCTGGACGGGTGCACTGGGGGCATGCTGTCAGCGATGATCTGGTTCACTGGCGCGATTTGCCATACGCGATTTATCCCTATGCGGAAGAGAGCTGTTATTCGGGCACGGCGCTGGTAGAGGATGAGCGCGTCATCGCAATTTATCACGGCACGAAATTGGGCAATATGGTCGCCACGTCTTCGGATCCGCTGCTGCTCAATTGGGATAAGGTGGGCGATGACGCGGTGATTCCGCTGGCGGAATCGGAGGACAAGCCACTGCCCTATACCGTCTTTGACCCCTGCATTTGGCGGAAGGGCGAGCACTATTACGCGCTTTCCGGCGGCTGGCTGCCCAATGGGCCAGCCAACAAGCAGATCCGCGCCAATTTCCTTTTCCGCTCGAGCGATCTCGAGAATTGGGATTATCTGCATCCCTTCATCGAAGACGACCACTATACGGTGGTCAACGATGACGGCGCCTGCCCCTACTTTTGGCCGATCGGCGAGGGGAAGCATATCTTTTTGATGTACAGCCACATGACCGGCGGGCAGTATTTGCTGGGTGATTACCACGAGTCGCGCGATAAATTTGTCGTGACCGATGGCGGCTTGTTTAACTTCGGTCCGTCTACGCCTGCAGGTGTGCACGCGCCCTCAGCGACGCCAGACGGCAAGGGCGGGGTGGTCGTCATTTTCAATATGAATCAGGGCATGCCGACGCGGGGCTGGAATCAGATCATGACCTTGCCGCGCCTGCTCACGCTGGATGAAGACGATCGCCTGTTGCAGCAGCCGGCGGGCGATCTCGAGTCGCTGCGCACTGATCATCAGTCTGGCGAGCCGATGGCGCTGCCGGCGAACGAAGAGATTGTGCTGGATGGCGTCAGCGGGGACGCGATGGAGCTGGCGCTGGAGATTGACCCGGCTGACGCGCCGCTGGTCGAGCTCAATGTATTGCGTTCGCCGAATCGTGAAGAGTACACGCGGATCGCATTCTTCAAGCATCGCGGCAATCGTTATCGCCAGCGCCTGCCCAGGACGAAAGCGATGAATGCCAGTTCGGCCGCGATGGCGGCGCTGCCTCAGCGGTACGAGAGCTTGATTTCGATCGACACATCTTACAGCTCGACGCTGCCGGAAGCGCTCTCGCGCGCGCCGGAGACGGCGCCGGTCTTCCTGGCGGATGATGAGCCGCTGCAGTTGCGCGTCTTTATCGATCGCAGTGTGGTCGAAGTCTACATCAACGGCTGGCAATGCGTGGCGGTACGTGTATATCCAGCGCGAGAAGACAGCGTGGGCGTTTCGCTGCGGGCGCAGGGGGCGGCGGCGCGGCTCAATTCTCTGGATGCCTGGCAGATGCGAAGCGTCTGGGATTAAGGCGGACGGTCGAACATGCAACCCCCACCCCTATAAAGACTGTGGACAGGACAGGTTCGCAACAACCAAGAATTTTGGAAACGGGTCAGCCACCGGCTGACCCCTACAGGTAACGTCTATGTTAAACGTTGTAGGGGCGAGGTCGCGTAGACACAGACCTACGCCGGTGGCTCGCCCGAAAATGACCAAAATGTCGCGCAAATGTCGCTCAGCCATTGCCTAATGAAAAATAGTCCTGTCCTCAGCCCATAAAGTGGGAGGGGAAGCTAGATATGGCGAACACTCGATTCAGATATTGACAACGATTAGGTAGCATTATGGGATACATTACCCCATTCGTCACGGAAATTGACTTTGCGTCGGGTACGCTGTCGGCGCCGGGTTACGTGATTCAGCGCAAGCTCAGCGATATGGCGAGCATGTACGTTGACGGCGATGAGGCGGCGCGCATCCTGGCGGATGAAGGCGACCGTCTGATATACGAAGTGCAAGGCGTGGAGCTGCCGGCGGAAGAGGGCCAGATCCCGCATTGCACGACGCGGATTACAGCGGGGCGCATAGGCGCGGAATATCACATGACCAAGGGACATTATCACGCCCGCCGGGAACAGGG
Source organism: Chloroflexota bacterium (assembly GCA_028875185.1). Classification (GTDB taxonomy): domain Bacteria; phylum Chloroflexota; class Anaerolineae; order Aggregatilineales; family Phototrophicaceae; genus UBA6055. The sequence continues at coordinate 8,339 of JAPPFH010000061.1, forward strand.
CGAGGTTTACTTCGGCTTGTCCGGGCATGGCATCCTGGTGATGCAAACCGAGACGGGCGAAACCAGCGCGCAAGAGATGGTGGCCGGCAGCGCCGCATACGTGCCGCCCTTCTGGGCGCACCGCACGGTCAACGCAGGCGATGAGGATTTCGTTTTCTTCTCGGTCTGGGAAGCGCGCGCCGGGCACGATTATGGCACGATTGAGCGCGACGGCTTTCGCAAACTGGTTGTGCTGCGGGATGGCGCGCCGGCGGTGGTTGATAATCCGAAGGTTGGCTGATCGACGCGAGGCTTTCGAATGACCCAGCCCAATATCATCCTCATCATCACCGACCAGCAGCGCTACGACACCATCAACGCGCTCGGCTTCCCCTACATGGATACGCCCAATCTCGACCGGCTGGTGAGCGAAGGCCTCAGCTTCGACAACTGCCACATCACCGCGCCCTCATGCGCGCCGGCGCGAGCCAGCCTGTTCACCGGTTACTATCCGCACGTCACTGGCATCATGCGCAATGGCGACCGCTGGCGGCATTCCTGGGTCGCGGATTTGAATGCGGCTGGTTATCACTGCGTCAACATTGGCAAGATGCACAGCAACCCTTTTGAGACGCCGCTGGGCTTCCACGAGCGTTATGTGGTGGAGAACAAAGACCGTTACTTGCAGGGGCGCTATTACTTTGATGAATGGGACAAGGCTTTGCAGACGCGCGGACTGGTCAAGCAGCAGCGCGAACTTTATCGCCAGCGCGACGATTATCGCGAGCGCATGGGCGCTTTCAGTTGGGATCTGCCGCCGGAGACGCATTCGGACAATTTTGTCGGCGGGCTGGCGCAATGGTGGCTGAATACCTATCCGCGGACGGAGCCTTTGTTTCTGCAAATTGGCTTTCCCGGTCCGCACCCGCCCTACGATCCGACTCCGGAAGCGGCCGCCGAGTATATCGACCGCGATCTGCCACTGCCGGAAGTGACGCCGGCGGAGCTAGACGGGCAGCCGCCGCCCTATCAGCGATATCGCCAGCACAATACCGAGGTTGATCATGATTCGGTGGTGCATTTGCTGGCGCCATCGCGTTTGCAGCTGCAGCGTCTGCGCGCCTATTACGCCGCCAACGTCAGCATGATTGACAAGCAGGTGGGGCAGATCATGGAGGCCTTGGAAACACAAGGCTACCTTGAGAACAGCATCGTCATCTTCACAAGCGATCATGGCGATTGCCTGGGCGATCACGGGCAGATTCAAAAGTGGACGATGTACGATATCATCACGCGCGTGCCAGCGATTTTCTGGGCGCCGGGGCGGATCGCGGCTGGGACAAAAGTTGGCGCGCTATGTCAGTGGATGGACATCGGGCGGACGGTGCTGGAGTTGGCTGGCGTGGCGCCGGCGGCGGAGATGCAGGCGCGCTCGCTGCTGCCGGCGCTGCAGGGGCGTGAATGGCGCGGGCGCGAATATGTCTACGCCGAGCATCCGGCCGATGGCAATTATGAAGGTCCCTATCAGACGATGATTCGCAGCGAGCGCTACAAGCTGGTGCATTTCGCTGGGCAGGAATACGGGCAGCTATTCGACCTGGAGGCCGATCCGAGCGAGATCCACAACCGCTGGGATGATGGCGCGCTGGCGGCGGTGAAGCGGGAACTGCTGGCGGCGCTGCTGAATTGGCGGCTGGAGAGCACCTTGCAAACGCGGGATCTGTTTCAGGATTATCGGTGACTTGCACCGCGCAAAGTATGACCGACCAAACACGGCGATTAGTCGGCCAGTACATAGAACCCGGTATGACTTTCCCACGCTTTTATACTCAGGTAAAGTTGTGATTTCTTGAAGACGGACATGTCATAGTTGTTGGTTAACTGAGACCTGGCACGTTCTTTTCCCACGTAGAATTCTCGTCCGATCTCGGCTTGAGTTACTTTCGGCAAGAGTTCGCAAAAAACAGTTTCTAGCATATCTTTCCCATGGCAGAGGTACGCTTCGTGTTTCCGCCGCAAAATCTCCCATTCATCATTTGATACTTCCGACTCCGAATACGCGTCGAATCCCGAAGTAGAGTTAATGCAATACAATGCCGCTGTCCATGACAATCTGTGATTAGCATCCAGCGACCGGACGTACTTGATCGTCAAACTTTCATAGAGGCCGCTGTTGCAACTGATACTATATCTCTTGCAATAGTCATACACTTTAAGCCGCAAGTAGCCAATCTGAGAACCCAATTCAAACAGACATTGCTTAAAGGTTTCCTTGCATATAGTAATCCGTTCATGAGCACTGGTCTCCAGCAGACTATCCAAGTGGCGATCAAGAGCCATCGAGTTGAGCAACATATATTCCAAGTCGTGCCCGTCGGTTTCTACAATGTTTTCATCACTAAGATTTCCTTTACCATCGAGTCCCTTGAAATCAGAATCTACAATTCCTAGATATCCCCCTAGCGAAGGATACAGTGTTTTTGAGTACATATTGAGCAACTGTACAGCACCGCAAACGTTTTGCTTTCCATATCCCACCTCAAGCTCACAGTCATCTATACTAGTTAGATTCTCGAAAACACTCTTGTCATGACTACCTTCTACAATAAGAACACTCTTGTAGGGATCGGCATCCCGTAGCATTTTTACAGCTGACGCAACACTCCGTATATCATTATGTTCGTGCATGCTCACAACACTTGTCTCACGTGTGCAATCCTACCAAAGGCACTTCTAAGTCCCAACGCGCGTTAACAACGTGAGGAGAGTGGGTCGCGATCATTACATCAAAGGGCGACAATTCTGCAATCTTCTCGAGGTAATTTACGAATTGCTTCTGCCATGCAATATGCAGCGAGATTTCAGGTTCATCAATTAGAATTAGCTCATCCACCTCTCTGCTACTACGGAAGAGTAAATTGTACATAAGAACGATAATGTGTTGTTCTCCGGACGATAATTCTCTAAGCGGAATCTCACGCTTATTGTTCCTGTTTATGAATGTATAGCCGCCCCGGTCCTCGTCTTTGTCCTTGCTGACCAATAGCTCTTTATCTTTCATCAATTCTTCTACCATTGTTTTATACAGCGTGATCTTGTCAGCAAGCTCTTTATATTCTCCGTATTTCTTTTGGCTGTCCTCAATGTAGATCTTTAAGACGCTCCCTAGCGTCTTATCATCATAGCGGTCAACTTGCAATTCTTCACCGGGGTCTATTAGACCGACGTCAACTAATCGCCCTCTTTCTTCTTTCAATTGCTCTAGTTTTGGCTGCACAGTTTCGAATGACCATGACTCCCGATTTCCATCGTTGACGCTCTTCACAACTCTGCTCGGAAATGCGCTATTTAGAGTGTTCTCCTGAGTGTTAGCGTTTCTGATAACGCCATTGATACGACGCTCCAGGTCTCTGGAATTCTCAACTACTGCTGCCCGTGTACTTGTGTTTTCCGGTCTGTGCCTGGAGGAATGTCTTTCAGACTCTGCCCTACGAACAAACAGTCTGTCAGTGCTTACAATTTGAACATCCAAAGCTGATGGCAGCTCCCTCAACCACGCTGGTGGTTCCTCTGATCTCTTTCGGGGAAATTTCTCGAATATAAACATGTTTTCACTAAGAGGATTCTCGACGTCATAGCCAAAAACATCATCGGGCAATAATGTCAATAACTCGCTTGCCGATAAGTCTCCGTGAACATAACGGTTTCGCAATGATCTCGGTAGTCGGTCAAGTCTGTTGCGAATTAGAATGTCGGCGTCTAATCGGTACGGTGTCTTATACTCGGAATGTGCAACTCTTGGTGCTAGATACCTATCTTTTCTCGCGTCGTATTCTCGGGTTACTCGTATGTGTTCACCGTTATGAAACTGCACCTTGAATTCGCGAAAGGGATAACGCATAAAGATCTCAGGATCAACACCGGTTGCACCAAACAGACCTGCGACCATTTTGAAGATTACAGTCTTACCCGCACCATTCGGTCCATGAAGAATGGTAATGGGCGGTTCATCATTCAGTTCGATCTTATATTCGAGCGAGCGATTACCGAACAATTCCTTGACAACGATATTGCTGATTCGCATATTTCATCCGCTCCGCTGGATTCCACACTGACCGGATATGCTTTGAATTTTAGCACCTGGATTAAAACTTGCAATTGTGCGATTGAGGTCAATCCAACCCATCGACAATGAAAGGCAAAACAGGTTGGCCCGTGTAATCCGGCAGTGCCTGTGACTGACATTGCGCATACATTCATCGGTGAGACAGCATAAACCGCTCGACAGCGGCGCGGGATTTCGCGCCAGCCATGGGACCCTTCGCGCCAACGGCGAGCGCGCCACAGGCGTTGGCTAGCTGCGCGGCTTCGCGTGAGGTCATATCCTCAAGCACTCCAGTGATGAATGCGGCATCGAAGCAGTCGCCGGCGCCGGTGGGGTCGATCTCCTCCGCCGCGTAGCCTGGGACATCAATGCGGTCGCGCTTGGTGTAGACGCTGCAGCCGTCAGCGCCGCGCGTGACGACAATTCTGCGCTCGGGACGCGCTCGCAGCAGCCCCTCGATTGCCGCCTCCTCGCTGTCCGCGTTGGTGAGTTGCAGTAATTCGGCTTCCGTCGGCAGGAAGATATCGGCGGCGTCGATGAAGGGCGCGAAGGAGACACGCGCTTGGTCGGCGGGCAGGAGCTCGGGGCGCAGATTAGGATCGAAACTGACCAGCGCGCCGGCGTCGACAGCCATCTGCAAGGCTTCGCGGCCGACGGCGAGGGCGGCTCCGCTCATCGATAGCGTGGAGCCCATGAGATGAAAACAGCGCAATCCGTCGAAGAGCGCTGGATCGAGCATGTCATTCGTGATGTGGCCGCCAGCGCCGAGGCTGAAGACGAAATTGCGCGAACCGTCGGAATTGTACGCGACGAAGGCAATGCCGGTTGTCTGGTCGGGCAGTTGACGAATCCCATCCGTGACGACGCCATCCGCTTCAAGCTGATGCAGCAGGCAGTCGCCGAAAGCGTCCGCGCCGACCGTGCCGATGGCGGCGCTCTTCATCCCGAGCCGAGCCGCTTGCACCGCGAATATGAAGGGCGCGCCGCTGGGGTAGGGTCCGACGAAGGGACCGGGCCGATTGAGCGGCTGGTCGATGTCGGCGCGCATGATTTCGACCAGCGCTTCGCCGATAGTGAGGATGTCGAGGGGCATAGCTCACTCCTCGAAAGGGATCTCCGGAACGCCGCCGGCGAAAGGCGCGTCGGGTCTCTCGTAGTCGCCCATGAGCGCGCGCCGCAGCGGCGGCATCTCAGCCAGGACGGCCGGGTCAGTGTGGAAGCGGTCGGCGCGGCGGAACCAAGGCGGGCTGTAGATGTAGTGCATATTGTAGCGGTCGAAGTCTTCATCGTTGGGCATGGGCGAGTGCCAGACGCCATTGTGGAAGAGCAGCATCGTGCCGGGCTTGCAGAGCACGTTGTGCTGGATTGGCGAGACCGTGATTTCTCTGCGCTTGTCCGCCGGCAGGGGGAAGGGGCTGCGGTGGCTGCCGGGGATGAGCATCATATTGCCCATGTACTCGCGGGATTGATCGGTCAGGTTGAAGCTGGCGCGCAGTTGCAGCAGGGGCACGGGATAGCCGACTCTCTCGAAGCCGTAAGCGCCGGAGCCGTCTTGGTGCCAGCCGACGATGCTGCCATTCGCCGCCAGCCGGGCGCACCATCCGGATTGCATGACGAACTTATCGCCGTATAAACCGCGCACTTTGGCGATGACGGCTGGATGCTCGATGAGGCAGGCGAGGGCGGGTTCGCGTTCGTAGGCGTTACCGAGCGGGCTGAAGACATCGGTCGTGTCCTCGTGGATGCGCTTGGAAGCGGCGAGGGCATCGTCGATTTCGGTCTGCGTCAGGACATCCTCAATGATGAGGTAGCCGTAGCATTCAAACATGAAGCGTTCGTCTTCGGTCATCGGTCCGGGTTGGGCGAGCGGGATCATGGGCAAGTCTCCTATATCGGGCAATCGACAGGCGTGATTTTACCACCGAGTGCAGCGATGACGCTGAGATTGGTGAGAGCGCGTTTGTCGCTGTTTGCCAGTCAAGTTGCTACTCGTTAGAGGCTGAAGTAAAATGCTCGAGGTCTGACTGCGGGCGTAGAGGCGGATGAAGCGAAGCGCTTGCGGCGAATCCGCATGAGCCGGAGAGGGGAAAAATAGTCTTGGGCATGACTGAAGAGAAGGCGAGAATCGGGATAGTCGGCATCGGGAATATGGGCAGCAAGCATATAGGGCACGTTATAGACTTGCCGAACACGGAACTCGCCGCAGTATGCGATCAGAATAGGGATCGAATTGAAAGCGCTTTCGCCGCTTATGAACCGGCTGAGGAGACGTCATCCGGTGAAAATAGCGATTATGCCGCGCGCCTGGCGGAGACAGCGCGATTCAGCGATTACCAGGACATGCTGGCCGGCGCCGAACTGGATGGCGTGATTATCGCGACGCCGCATTATGATCATCCGGACATGAGCCTAGAAGCCTTCGATCGGGGCATTCACGTGCTGGTCGAAAAGCCGATTGCGGTGCATGTTAAGGAGGCGCAGCGCATGATCGCTGGTTATCGCGCCGCGCGGGAGGCGCGCCCCGACTTGATATTTGGCGCGATGTTTCAGCAGCGCGCCTGGGGGCATTGGCGGGTGATCAAGGCGATGATCGCCGGCGGCGCTTTGGGGCGGCTGATTCGCTGCAGTTGGCTCATCACCGATTGGTTCCGCACGCAAAGTTATTACGATAGCGGCGGCTGGCGGGCGACTTGGCGCGGCGAGGGTGGCGGCGTGTTGATGAACCAGTGCCCGCATAATCTGGATTTGTATCAGTGGATAGTCGGTATGCCGGCGCGGGCGCAGGGCTTCGTCAATTTTGGCAAGCATCATCGGATCGAGGTCGAGGACGAGGTGACCGTTTATTTCGAGCACGAGAACGGCATGGTCGGGCATTTCATCACCACGACCGGCGAATCGCCCGGCACCAACCGGCTGGAAATCGTCGGCGAAAATGGCAAGCTGGTATACGAGGATGAAAAGATTCTGTTCCACCGCAATGAATGGTCGTCGATCAAGCAGATACGCGAATCCGAGCACGGTTTCGAGGCGGTGCCGAATCGGCGCGAGCTTATCGCCTACGAGCCCACGACCACGCATGGGCACGAGCGCATCATCGATAACTTCGCTGACGCGATTGTGAAGGGGACGGAATTGATTGCGCCCGCGGAAGAGGGATTGAATTCGGTCGCCATCAACAATGCGATCATCCTGTCGGCACACAGGCGTCAGATGGTCGACCTGCCCTTTGACGGCGATGAATTCGCCGCGCTTCTGCAAGCCTATATCGCCGAGCCACCGGCATAAACTGACGAAGGAGAGACCGATGACACAAATCGCCGCGCAGCTCTTTACCATCCGCGATTTCACCAAGACGCCGCGCGACTTCGCCGCCAGCATGGCGAAGATCCGCCAGATCGGTTACCGGGCGGTGCAGGTGTCACAGATCGGCGACATTGCCGATGCGGATGTCAAGCGGATCTGCGATGACAATGGCTTGACCATCTGCAATACACATGTTTCGGTTGACGACTTGCTGAATAATCCGGACGCGGTGATCGATCAGCATAAGCTTTGGGATACGCGCCATGTGGCAATTGGTGGCATGCCGCTGGAATACCGCGAAAGCGAAGATGGTTTCTGGCGTTTTGCCGAAATCACCAATGGCATCGGCGAGCGGCTGCACCGCGCCGGGCTTACGTTCAGCTACCACAACCATAGCTTCGAATTCCTTCGCTTCGGCGCGAAGAGCGGATTGGAGCTAATTTTTGACGAGACCGATGCGCGTTATGTGCAAGCGGAGTTGGATACGTACTGGATTCAGCATGGCGGCGCTGATCCAGTACTATGGATCGAGAAGATGCAAGATCGGATGCCGGTTGTGCACTTGAAGGACATGGTGATGCTGCCTGCCGATGATGGAGGGCGCCCCGTACAGGCAATGGCGGAAGTGGGCGAGGGCAATATGAACTTCGCTGGCATCCTGGCTGCTTGCCAGCGCATCGGCGTTGAGTGGTACGCGGTGGAGCAGGATATTTGCCAGCGCGATCCCTTCGAGAGCCTGGCGATCAGCTATCGGAATCTGCGAGCGCTGGGATTGTCGTAGAAATCGAGATCGGGTTTGGATCGGCGGGCGACCTGATAGGCCGCCCCTACAAGGCTTGTCTGCTACTGCAGAACGCCCGTCCTCCGTACATTTTACCCCATCCCCGGCCCTTCCCCAGTGAACTAGGTGTATAGTCTTGGATTATAATGGCACTGT
>JAPPFH010000048.1 GCA_028875185.1 Chloroflexota bacterium
GTAGCGCGGATGGTGATGAAATTCAATTGCGGAATATGTTCGGGAGTGGTGAATATAGCGGATATGAGCTACCCAGTTTGACAACAATGTAGGGGCGGCATATCATGCCGCCCGCGTTACACAAAGAAAATCGGGCGACCTAGTAGGTCGCCCCTACACCGTCTTATCAGTGTGTCCGCGATTTTTACCACTCCAATAGTCGCTACACCCTTGCGAAGCGCGACGGGGCTGATATACAATTGAGAGGTAGATGGGCCGTTAGCTCAACTGGCAGAGCGCCTCGTTGACGTCGAGGAGGTTACAGGTTCGAGTCCTGTACAGCCCATAGCCGCTCGGCGGCGGCGAAACGAATCAACCGCGCGCTCATAAAAAGACAAGCCCGTTCCTTGCGCAAGCAAGGGCGTCTATCAAATGTGATGCGCAAATTGACCGACAGCGATGTCGGTTTTTTTGCTCTCAGCTTTTGACATCCGCACCCGGTCTAAGTACACTTCAAGTATCCGAGATATCAGGAGTGCGGGGAGGTGAAACATCGCAATTTGTGAATCGAATGCTTTACCAACAAATAAGTAATGTTGAAAGGACTTTGAGATGAGCAGCAAATTTAGCAGACGCGAATTCCTCAAGGCGGCCGCCAGCGCCGGCACGGCAGCAGTCGCTGCAGCCAGCAACCTCAGCCAATTGCCGATCTTGGCGCAAGGCGACTATCAAGGCGATTTCGTCGTTATGAGCGCCGGCGAAGCCTCGCAGCAGGCGGATTTTATCGCCCGGCTTGAAGAAGAATTTCCCGGTGTGAAGGTCGTATGGCGCAGCTTGACAAGCGAACGCTATACCGAGCTTTTCGCCGCCGCCGAAATCGCGGGCGACCAGATTGACATCATGGATCTCAACGGTCAGGACTTGCGCCGTTATGCCGTTGGCGGCCGCTTGAAGGACTTGTCCGATGTGGATTATCTGGAGCGCTTCCGTCCAATCGGTCTCGAGACTTATTCCATCGGCGGCAGTCTTTGGGCGATACCGAACGGCGGCATCAGCGGTTTCCCCTTCTTCTACAACAAGAAGGCGCTGGACGCGGTCGGCTTTGAAGGCGAACCGGAGAGTTATCAGCAGCTGCTGGATATGGCGGACGATCTCAAAGCGGCCGGCTACGCGCCTTTCACGCATTCGGGGCTGAACATTTATCTGTGGCCAGTGTGGCAGTTCTGGGCTTATGCGCAGACCTCCGGCAACCGACCGGTCGAGGGCACCTTCGATGTCTTGACCGGCAATACCAAGTTCACCGATCCTGAGCATTTGGCTGGTCTCGAGATACTGCAAACTTACACGGACGACGGCATGTTCGTGGACGGCGTCAACAGTATGGATGTGCCAGCGGCGGAGCTGTCTCTCACCTCGGGCAATGCCGCCTTCTGGTACCACTGGGGCGGTTGGGTTGGCTCGTATAGGCAAGGCGACTTCCCCGACTTGGATCTGTCCTTTGTCAATCCCTTGCGTTCAGTGGATGACGAGATGGTGAAACGTCAGTTGCCCGGCGGTACGGGCTGGGCGACCGGCATCTATTCGCGGATCGCGCCGGAACGGGAAGCGCTCGCCTGGTCGATTCTGGATTTCTGGACGACTGATGAGATGGTGGCGCTGCGCAATGCGGTTTATGCCGACGCGGTATCGACCAATGTCGGCGTCCAGCCCAGCGATGATCCGCTTTCGATTCGCTATGGCGAGCTTTCGGCGCCCAATCAGTTCGTCTACCTCGACTGGTTCTGGCCGCCGGAAATCACGCGCGCCTTCCAGGAGCAGCAGCAAGGAATTGTCGCCAAGACGGTCACGGCGAGCCAAGCGGCCGAGAACATCCAAGGCGTATTGGATGAACTCTACGCCGACGGCTACGAATTTGAATTTTAGCCGAGTCTAATTTGTACAAGGGAGTAAGGACAACGCCGCTTACTCCCTCATGCTGTATAGTCCGCTTATGCGGCTGCCGCGCTCAAGCGAGATATCAAGTTATGCGTCACTCTTGTCCCCTGCGATAGAGAGGTTTATAGCGCATGCCCGCGGCTCAGAAACCGGGTAACCGGCCGTCTGGCGCGCTGTCGAGGCGCCTCTCCAAACTGTCGCCTTACTTGTGGATCCTGCCGGCTATCACTGTATACGGCATCTTCAAACTGTATCCGCTCGTCAGCGGACTGCAGATGTCGCTTCTGCGCTGGGATGGCATCGAAGCGCCCAGGTATATTGGCTTGCGCAATTTCGAGAAGATTCTGAGCGATCCGATGACGGGCGCCGTCCTGATGAACAATGTGCATTATGCGGTCGGGACGGTCGTGGGCAAAATCGTCTTGTCCCTGTTTCTGGCGATTCTGCTGCATCAGGCTTTGAAAGGGCGGACCTTTTATCGAACCAGCCTGTTTCTGCCGGTGGTGATGTCCTTTGTAGTTGTGGGCGTCTTGTGGTCCTGGCTGTTCAATCCGCAGTTCGGCTTGATCAACAGTTTCCTTCGCGGATTGGGCTTGGATTTCCTGGTGCAGGACTGGCTCGGCGACGCGGCGGTGGCGCTGAATTCGCTGATCCTGGTGGACATCTGGAAGTGGTACGGCTTCCACATGGTGATATTCCTCGCTGGCTTGCAATCGATTCCCGACGAACTTTATGAAGCGGCGCGCATCGATGGCGCGTCGGTTTGGCAGCAATTCCTGCATGTTACCCTGCCGATGCTGCAGCCGGTGATGATCGTCAACGTCACGATATCCGTCATGGGCGCGTTCAACGTCTTCGATATTCCCTTCATTATGACAGCCGGCGGGCCGGCCAATGCCACCAACGTCATGGCGCTGCATATCTATATTCGCGGATTCAAATTTTATCGCTTCGGTTTTTCGGCCGCCTTGTCTTACGTCCTGCTCGTCATCGTCACGCTGGTCGCGCTAATCCAACTCAAACTGATGACCAGCGGCGACAATACGGATTGAAAGCTATGAGCGCAGCGCGGTCCAGCATGCGGCAGCCGACGAAACCGGGCATTCATTGGCGCCCGATTCTGGTGACGCTGTTCAACCATTCGATTCTGATACTATTCACCGTCATCATCGTCTATCCAGTCTTGTGGATGATACTGGCGTCCTTCAAGACTCCCGGCGAGCTTATCTCCAATATCTGGGGCTTGCCGGCCGACCCAGCCTATCAAAATTATGCTGTCGCCTGGGAGAAGGCAAGGCTCGGGCGAGCGCTGTTGAACAGCGGCATCATATCTATTGGCGCCGTCCTGGTGGTCGTCTGCCTGGCTTCGATTGCTGGCTACGCCTTCGCCAAGTTCTCGTTTCGCTTCAGCACGGTTATCCTTTTGGTCATGGTCTTCACCATGCAGGCGCCGGTACCCATTATTCCCTTCTACGTCTTGTTCGTGCGGCTCAAGCTGACGGATAGTTACCTGGGTCTAATCCTGGCGATAGCGTCCGGAACGATTCCTTTGGCGATCTTTATTTTTCAGGCCTACTTCCGTTCCATTCCGGGCGAACTGCGTGAAGCGGCGAAGATTGACGGCTGTTCCGAGCTTGCCGCATTCTTGCGCGTCGTTATGCCGATATCGGGACCAGCGGTGGCGACCGTATCAATCTTGACATTTGTAGGCGCTTGGAACGAGTACTTCATGCCCTTGCTATTGATTCGATCTGATGAGCTGCGCCCCCTAACGCTGACGATACAGGTATTCTTCCTCCAATTTGGTCGGGCGGAATGGAATGTCATATTCGCGACCTTGAGCATCGCCACCATACCGATGATCGTTGTGTACGTCTTCTTGCAGCGTTGGTTCATTAGGGGGCTGACCTCGGGTTCAATTAAAGGCTAGCGGGAGACGTTTATGAACATCATCACATTGGAGAACAACACTCTGCGACTTGAGTTTGCGCGGGAGACCGGCGCCCTGGTCGGCTTCACGGTGAAGCACAGCGCCTGGGAAGTCTTGAATCGGCATCACTTGGGGCTATCGTTTCAGCTGCTGATTCCGCTGCCCGGCAGGCGCAACAACCCCGTTTATGGTGAAAAACAGAAGGCGGCCAGCGTTGAAGTTGCAGACGACGGTCGTAGCGTCGCCTTCACATGGGATAGCGTCGCTTCTGCCTATGGCGGCGAGCATCAGATAAAGCTGGTGATGAAGGTAACGATGTCCAGCAAGCAGGCGGTTTTTTCGCTTTCGATTGACAATCAGTCGGAATATGTCGTTGAGATAGTGCACTGCCCCTACTTCGGCGATGTTCAGCCGCCGCCCGCCGCTGAGCACTTCGAAGCATTCCATTATGGATATGCCGAAGCGGTGCGGCGCAGCCTTTATCCCACGTTTGAGAATACGCTGGGTTATTATGGTTTCGATTATCCGGTGCAGTACGGTCCCGATTCTTGGCGCAGCGGCGCGCCGGCGGTGCCATATGTGCTTCTGCGCAGCGCTGAACAGGGGCTTTATGTTGGCGTTTGCGAACCGAGCGCGGAATTGGTCGCCTGGCACAATGAGTTGCGGCCGGGTTACGACAGCGCGATCGATTCTCGTGTGCCAGCGTCCTCGTCCATTAGCGGGCTGGATGTGGCGACTCGTTTCGCCGCTATTCATCTGCCATACATCCAGCCGGGCGAGTCGCGTTCGCTGACGCCAATTGCAGTCGAGCCATTTCTAGGCGGCTGGCAGCATGGGGTGGACGTTTACCGGCGCTGGCGTAACAGCTGGATGACGACGCCCGAGATTCCGGAATGGGCGCGCCAACCGCATGCCTGGTGGCAATTGCACATTAACTCGCCCGAAGACGAACTGCGCATTCCCTTCAAGGAGCTGGGCAAAATCGGCGAGGAGGCGGCGCGGCACGGCGTTAGCGCGATACAACTGGTCGGCTGGAATGATGGCGGGCAAGATCAAGGCAATCCATCGCATAGTCCTGATCCGCGCCTCGGCACTTTCGACGAGCTCAAAGCGGCTATCGCCGAGATTCAATCCTATGGCGTCAAACTCATCATCTTCGCCAAGTTCACCTGGGCGGACCGCGCCACCGAGTGGTTCCGCGACGAGCTTCATCGGATGGCGGTCAAGGATCCCTACGGTGATTATTACCTCTACAACGGCTACCAATATCACACGGCGACGCAGGCGCTCAATATCAATACCAAGCGTTTGATCCCAATGTGTTTTGGCAGCGACGCCTATTTTGAGGTTTGCGCTGGGGAGTTCCAGAAAGTGCTGGATCTCGGCGCCGACGGGATCCTATACGACGAAAACCAGCATCATTCGCCGACGCTGCTTTGCTTTGACGAAAGCCACGGTCATCGCCTCGGATTCCCCGTCTATTCACGCGACAATGAATTTCAGCAGCGCTTGGAGCGGATGAGCCAGCCAGCGAATCCTGATTTCCTCTTCGCCGGCGAAGGAATCTACGACTGGCAATTCGAGGTTTATCACTTGTCTTATCATCGGAGTTGGGACAAGCGACACCTGCCGCTTTCGCGTTATATGCTGCCGCATATGCCACTGATGACGGCGATTAGCGGCTTTAACGATCGCAATATGGTCAACCAATGTCTCTTGTATCGCTATATCATGAGCTTCGAGCCTTACAACTTCAAAGGGCGTCTGGATGACTTCCCGCTGACGATGGATTACGCTAAGCGCATGGACGCCCTGCGCAGCGAATTGCGCGATTACTTCTGGGACGGCGAATTCCGACACGAGGTCGGCGCGACAGTGACGAATGGCTGTGGCGAGGCTCATCACCCATACGCGGTATTCTTAAGCAAAAGCGCGGGAGCGCCCGGCATCGCGGTCGCCAATTACGAGGATGAAGCGACAAAGCTGACGGTCGAATTAGAGTCGGCGCACGCTCTTTCGCGTTATCGGCTGGTTGACAGCGATCAGTGGACGCCCGTCAGCGGCGGCATTGCTATACCAGCGCGCTCGGCTGCCGTCGTTATCTGAGCGAATCAGCAAACTCCGCCGGTAAGCATCAGTTGTCTCGTGAAAGGATTCGTCTGCTAAAACTCGATGCCAGCGCGCGCCTTGATGCCGGCGTCGAAAGCGTGCTTGACCTTCACCATCTCGGTTACCGTGTCCGCGTATTCGATTAGAGTTGCTGGCGCATTGCGCCCCGTGATCAACAAATGCAGGCTCGGCGGCTTATGCGCCTTGAACCAGGCGATGTCGTCGTTGGTATCGAGCCAGCCAAAATCCAGCAAATAGGTGAATTCGTCCAGGACGACCAGTTCATAGTCGCCGGATCTTATGATCTCTCTCGCTAGCGCCCAACCGTGCAGCGCGCGCGCCTGGGTCTCGTCCAGGTCTTTGCTCGTCCAGGTGAAGCCATCGCCTGTTTTAATCGGCTCCAATCCCAATCGCCGCAGCGCCCGCAGCTCGCCCCATTGACCGCCCTCATGTTTCAGGAACTGGATCAGAGCGATTTGTTTCCCGCGCCCGAGCATGCGCAGGATGACGCCAAAAGCGGATGTCGATTTGCCGCGTCTGTCGCCGGTATGCGCCAGCACCAGACCGCGCCTTGTAGACGATTCGCTCATGGCCGCTCGCTTTCCAGCGCTTCCAAAACTGCTTGAATCGTCTTGTGCCGGCTCGAGGCGCTATTCATGCGCAGGCGCCAGCGCCCGGCGCCATCGTTGGGGTGATGGCCGACTTCGATAAGGGTTGCTTCTTCGCTTGAGCGGTATCCCGCGCGCTCAAGCGCCCGGCGCATCCAGCGGACCTGGTCTCCGCCGCCGATTACACGAACCTGAGGTCCCCGCGGCCGATGAGAAATAAATGTACCGAAGCGCGTGTCAAATGTGATGCCGGGCGCCTCAAATGTCTTCCCCAGTTTGCCATCCAAGACCAGATCTTCGGGCGCGCCAGTCACGATGCCATCTTCGCTCATCAGCCATAGCTGATCACAACTTCGCAGCGCCAGATCCAGGTCGTGCGTCGAAACCAGGATTGCGCGCTCAGCCGAACGCGCCAACGCTTTGAGCAGTTTCATCGTTTCGACGCGGCGCGGCAAATCGAGGTAGGCGGTTGGTTCATCAAGGAGCATGACATGCGCCTCCTGCGCCAGAGCGCGCGCGATCATTAGCTTCTGCCGCTGCCCATCGCTGAGTTGAGCTAGCGGTTTATCAGCAAGTTCTTCGGCGCCGACGGCTTTGAGCGCCATGGCGACCGCTTGATGATCGGCCGCGGTCAGGCGCCCGAGCCAATCACTGTGCGGATGCCGCCCCAAGGCAACCAAGCTGTAACCGTTCATCAGGTTCGGCTGCGGCGCCTGGGTCAAAACAATGCTCAACCGCCGCGCCTGCGCCAGTGGAGTCAGCTTGGCCAGATCTTGCCCCGCAAGCAGGACGCGCCCGGCCAGCGTTTTCCGCATGCCCGCCAGCGTCCGCAGCAGCGTAGATTTGCCGACGCCGTTCGGTCCAAGCAATCCGACCAGTTTTCCGCGATGCAATTCTAGTTCGAGATCGCGCGCCAGCACAATATCGCTCGTTGAGCGGCGGCGATAGCCGATTGCCAGGTCTTGCGTCTCCAGCGCCTTCTTGGTCACAGCTTGCCTTGGGCTTGTCGCAAAATTACAAGCATGACCACCGGCGCGCCCATTAGTGCGGTGACGACGTTGAGCGGCAGCACCAGATTATTGCCCGGGAGCTCGGCGATCAGCGAGGCGCAAAGGGCGGCGCATGCGCCGGCCAAGCAGGATCCTGGCATCAGCAAACGGTGATCGGCGCTGGCAAGCAGAGCGCGGCACAGGTGCGGCACAGCGATGCCGATGAAAGCAATAGGTCCGCAGAATGCCGTCACCGCGCTGGCCAGGAGCGCAGTCGCCAGCACAATCCCGATTCGAATCCGATCCAGATTGGCGCCCAGACTGCGGGCGTAATCTTCGCCGAGGAGCAGGGCGTTCAAGGGTTTGCTCAAAGCAGCGGACAGCAGCAAGCCGGCCAGCACAATCAGGGCGAGGACAGGCAGCTGCGCGATGGTGACGCCGCTGAAAGAGCCGAATGTCCAGTTGATGTAGGCTTGAATCCGCTCCGGCAGGGCAAAGTATAGCAGCAAGCTGACCATAGCCGCGACCAGATAACCGAACATCAGCCCGAGCAGCAGCAAGGTAGCGCTGCTTTGAATGCGGACGGCGACGAAGAGTACCAGGCTCATGGTTAGCGCGGCGCCCAGCCCGGCGGCGATGATCAGCAGCAAATCGCCCGCCAAGCCCAGCCCGGCGAGCAGGGCGCCGCCCGTGGCGCCGGTCGTCAGCACAACCAAAGCCACGCCCAGGCTGGCGCCCGATGACACGCCCAGCACGAATGGCTCGGCCAGGGGATTTCGGAAATAGGTCTGCATCAATAGCCCGCTAACGCCCAGCGCCATCCCAGCGAACATCGCGGTTAGCGTCTTCGGCAATCGGAACTTGAGTATGATGTTGGTCCATGCCTGCTGATCGGCTTCGCCGTAGAGCAGAACACCGACGACTTGGTCGACTGGGATCGAAGCGGAACCAAGCGCCAGGCTAAGCAGCAGCAGCGCGCCCAACAGCGTCATTAGCAGCAGCAGCAAAAGTGGCCGCGCGCCGGCGAACTCGGAGCCCAGGGCCTTATCCGCCGCCGGCGCTTTTGATTGGCTCGCCCAAATGGCGTCAGTTGCGTTTCGATGGACGGGCTTGCCTGCCAACTGCGACACGTTAGTCGCTCGCCAAGCGCTGATAAAAGGCGAATTCGTGATCGAGCCTCAGGTCGGGATGAAAGATCGCCAGCAGATCGGCCAGCACCAATTGCGGACTAGCGACGCCCCATTCGTAAAAGTTATTGCCGCCATTGCTGTTCTCATCGCGGTTGTTATTCCAGATATTGCCGGACTGCAAGGCGCCGAAATCGCCGAAGCGGCTGTCCAGCGCCAGAAGATCGGCGCTCGAATTGACGCCAAAAGTCTCGACCAGCCAGATGTCGGCTTCAAACCCGCCTTCGTATGCAGCTTCAAAACTCAGCCCTCGACTGGAAGCCGAGCCCGCTTCCGCCAGCAGCAGATCGCCGCCGGCATCTCGAATCAACTGGCCGACGTAGGTGTCCTCGCCCGGTATGTACCAAGCATCGGCGTAGCCAAGGAAGGAATTAATCAGAATCGTCGGCCGGTTTTCCGCTTCGACTGTCGCTGCCGATGCCTTGACCGTCTCATACTGCGCGGCGATATCATCGTAGATCGCGCTGGCTTGCGCCTCACGATTGTAGAAGAGCGCGGTGAATTTCAGCCACTCTGCGCGGCCCAGCGGCGATAGCTCGCGCCAGCTGGCGTCTAGAGCAGTGAAGATGCCCGCTTCCAGCAGGACCGGGTGCGCATCCGTAGCCGGGTTGTAGCCGTAGCTCATCACCAGTTGTGGCTCAAGCTCCAGCACGAGCTCGATGTTGACCTCAGCGCCGAAGCCGACCTCCGCCACTTGGCCGTCGGCGATTAAGCGGGTGACTTCTGGCGTACTGATGTAGAAGCCACTGTCGACGCCCACCAGATGATCAAGCAAGCCAAGTTGCGAGAGGGCGGGCAACTGAGTTGTCGAAAGCGTGATCAGATCGCCGGCCGGCAGCTCGATAAACTGTGTCCCATCGGCGAAGTCGGCGGCGGAAGGCGCGGGCGTCCCGCACTGCACCAGCACGTACACAAAGTCGGACGCGCCGTCAAACGCGTCAGCAACGCTTACGACTTTGTAGTTGCTGAAGTATTCGACCGTGAATTTGGCCGCGTCGCGAATTTCGACTTTCTGCGGGAAGTAATCGACATCGGCGGCATAATTCTCGACGCAGCCATCGGTCAGATTGCTGTCGAGCGCGGAAGCCGGCAGCAGACTGGCGAACAAAACGAGTAGAACGTACAACGTGGTTTTCATCATGTCCCTCCTGTGGACAACGGAGGAAACGGGGCTGGGCAACAAAAACGCCCACCGTCGTCGGGCGGGCATTGGTCGCTGGTCCATGCTCGTCTCCCTTTTGACGCGAAAGATTTACGAGCTAAGACTCAGGCAGGCATTCGGACTTCTGATTGCAGGAATCAGTTACCGCTGCGCGACAGTGTCGGACTTGCACCGACTTTCCCTTTACCTACCGAACATCCGGGTTCAGGCAGGCCTGAGACTTAGAGTATGTTGTTGCTATTGAGCTTACCATAGCAAGGACGCGCTGTCAATCTGGTCGTGGTTTAGGAGCAATCGCATCTTAATGCGAAGGCGCCTATTGCCGTGAGTCGAAGTACGGGCGTATCGTGAGACGCACGTTAACGTTAGCTTGCATATTACGGGCGTTTAAGCGGAACGCTCCTGCAAATCTCTGGGCGAGGCGAAAAACCGATCTATTCAGCGCGGTTTACTATTGTCACGATTTCCCGGACCTAATCCTCGAAGGGATAGCGCAAACCCCAGCTATCGCGAATGCGATCCAGCGTCCGCATGATCGCCAGTGTTTCGTCCAGCGGGTAAACGGCGCTTTCGGTCGCCCCGGCGCGGATGCAATCGCCAACCTCGATCGCCTCAAACTGGAAGCCTTCGCCCTCGTAGGGGAAGCGCAAGGTCTCGGGCGCGTCCCCGCGGCGAACGACCGTCAATTCGCTGGGATGCCAGAAATCTGGTATGGCGATATAGCCCTCGGTTCCCATGACCCGCGCTTCGTGCGGCGTGCCCAAGCGCACAGCCGATGTTAGCGTCGCCATTTCGTAATCGCTGTATCTGCATACGACGACTGAAAGCTCGTCTACGCCGGTTTCGCCGATGGCGACTTGAGAAACGATATCTTGGGGTTGCTTGCCGTAGATCATGGATGCGAACTGCAGGCAGTATGAGCCTACATCAAGCATGGCGCCGCCGGCCAAATCGGGATTGAAGTGCCTTTTCTCCGGCACGACCGGACCGCGACCGCCGAAGTCGGCTGTTACCAGCATCACATCGCCGATGACCTTGTCCGCTAGCAATTCACGCAGTTTAACCATCGCCGGGAAGTAGCGGGTCCAGAAGGCGTCCATCAGAAAGAGGTTCTTTTCGCGCGCGCAGTCGATCATGACCTGCGCTTCTTTCGCGTTGACGGCGAAGGGTTTCTCGCAGAGCACATGTTTGCCGGCTTTGAGGCAGAGCAGCGCGTGTTCAAGATGATAGTTGTTGGGTGTGCCGATATAGGCGACATCCACATTTGGATCGTTCGCCAAGTCTTCATAGCTGCCGTAGCTATTGGCAGCGCCGAATTCCGCGCCAAAAGCATCCGCTTTCGCTTGCGAGCGCGAGGCGACGGCGTAGACCTCCGCGTCCGGCACAAAAGCCAAGCCCTTGGCGAACTTGCGCGAGATGAGTCCGAGGCCAATCAGCCCCCATCTGATCTTATCGCTCATGACGGTTTCTCCTCGGTTTTGAGTTCGAGCCAGGCGATTTCTTCCGCGCTCAATTGGATATCGCTGGCGGCGGCGTTATCAGGGACTTGCTCAACTTCCCAGCTGGCGACGATGGCGTGATAGCGCGGATTGCTGCTGAGCACGTAGGCGACTGAGATTTGCGCCGGAGACAGGTTCTTGTCGGCGGCGAGCTCAATGACGCGGTCGAGCCGCTGAAAGTTGCTCTCGTAGGCATACGCTTCAATCGGATTGGTGTCCCAGTATTCGGTGAAGCTGTCGCGGTTTTCGCGGGTGAACTTGCCGGTCATAAAGCCGCCGGCCAAGCTCGACCAGGTGAAGAGCGACATTCCCTTTTCATTGTAGTAGGCGCGGTCAGCCTCGCCGCCTTCACCGCTGACGCTGGTGCAGCCTTCCCAGGCCGGCTTTACCATTTCGGCGACGCTGAATTGCGGGCTGCTGACTTTGAAGGGCGTCTTGCCGTTGGCGGCCGCATAATCGTTGGCGGCTTTTACGCGATCGCCGAGCCAATTTGAACCGCCATATAAGCCGATCTGTCCCGCTTCTTTCGCCTCATGCAGGACATCGACAATCTCGCCAACAGGATATTCGCGGCTGTCGCGATGCAGCAAGAACAGCTCGACATAATCTGTCTGCAGCCGTTCGAGGGATTCGGCCAGGTCGCTGCGGATATATTCGGGACGGACACGATCGGCTATGCCATTTTCCGGATGCGCGCCTTTTGCCAAGATCACCACCTCATCGCGAATCCCGCGTGATTTGATCCAGGCGCCGATCTCGGTATCGTTAAAGCCCGCCCCGTAACTGTGGGCGGTATCGACGGCGTTGAAGCCATTCTCGAAGCAGGCGTCCAGCAGACGGAAGTTGCCGTCGCGATCGTCCGGCGAGAGCGGGATGCTGCCCTGCAGCAGGCGCGAGATCGGTTTGTTGATTCCATCAATACGGGCGTATTTCATAAGCCGTTTCCTTTCTGTTCGCGGCGTATTGTAGCGCAAGGGCGCGGGATGCGCAGTGTCGCGTTTGCGGAGTTTGTACGTTGATTATTGGCTCGCGAAAAATATTGAACCCGATCAGATACACCAGTTGTAGGGGCGTCTCTGGGGTCGAGCAGACACTGACCGTCAGACGCCCGTCGCGTGATGCTGCGAATACAAACGGGCGTTTCAGCGAAACGCCCCTACAAGGCTTGTCCGAGATTGGGTGATTGACCCGCAATTATACCTCCCGTCCCTGAAGGTCTATGTCTACGTGACCCGGCTCCCCCTTCCCACACAAGGAGGGAAGGGGACCCGAGAAACTCAAAGTTCTCGCGGAAAAGCCCCTCCCTCTTTATGAGGGAGGGGTTTGGGGTGGGGGTTAGCGCGCGTACATTGCTCGGATAATTTTGCAAGAAACATTAGCGAACAAGCACTACAGATGCCCCGCTCGGCGGAAGTTCATCAGATTTAGCAGACGAGCCTAACGATCGCGCTGCCGCGTTACTCCGGCAAGACATCGCGCGGTTTCGAGCTGCCTTCTTTGGGCGGGCCGACAACGCCGCGCTCTTCCATCATATCCATCAGGCGGGCGGCGCGCCCGTAGCCGATGCGCAAGCGGCGCTGCAAAAGCGAGATCGAAGCTTTCTCCAGCCGCCGCACCATGTCCACCGCCGGCTGATATAGCTCATCTTCATCAGGATTGGCGTTGCGGGCGGCGCCATCGGATGGCTTGCCTTTGCTCGGCGTCATATCCCAGAATGCGGGCTGAGCGCCGCCTTGATTTATCGTCGAAGGCTGGCTGTTCGCAGGCGCGTCTTTGGCGTCTTCGCCGGGCAGCAATGCCCGCAATGGCATGGGCTCGCCGCCATCGACGCCAGCGGCTTGCAATTTCCAAAAACGAATGATGCGATTGATCTCCTCGTTGGAGACATGCACGCCTTGCATACGCAGGGGGGCGGGCGAATTGCCCGAAAGATAGAGCATGTCGCCCTTGCCCAACAGGCGTTCCGCGCCGGGCTGGTCGAGGATGACGCGGCTGTCGACGCTGCCGGCGACAGCGAAGGCGATGCGCGCCGGGCAGTTGGCTTTGATGAGACCGGTGACGACATCCACCGACGGGCGCTGGGTGGCGAGGACCAGGTGGATGCCGGTCGCGCGCGCCATGGCGGCGATCCGGGTGATGGCGCGCTCAGTATCATCCGGCGCCATCATCATCAGGTCTGCCAGCTCGTCGATGATCACAACAATATAGGGCATCGGCGCCAGATCGGGATCGAGGATGCTATTGTAGTCGACTATGTTGCGGGCGCCGGCTTGACTGAATTTGTTGTAACGCGCGTCCATCTCAGTCGTCACCCAGCGCAATACGCCGATGGTTCGCTCCAACTCGACCACCACAGGCGCCACCAGGTGGGGCACGCCATTATAGCCGGTCAGTTCGACGCGCTTGGGGTCGATCATGATGAATTTTACGGCATCGGGCGGATTGCGGGCGATGATGCTGTTGATGATGGCGTTAACGCAAACCGACTTGCCCGAGCCGGTGGCGCCGGCGATGAGCAAGTGCGGCATTTGCGTCAAGTCGCCGGAGATTGGCCGGCCGTCCGCCGATACGCCGAGCGCGATCGCCAGGGGCGACTCGATCTGCAAATAACTGGGTGATTCCATCACATCACGCAGGCTGACGCGCGCTGAAGCCGGGTTGGGCACTTCGATGCCGACATAACCCTTGCCCGGCACGGGCGCCTCCACCCGAATAGATCTGGCGCCTAGGGCAAGCTGCAAATCCTTATCCAGCTTGGCGATGGCGCCAACTTTCACGCGATTCTGTTTGCCCGATTTTGCGGTTAGATAGGCCGGCTCGACACCATACTGCGTGATGACCGGACCCGAATTAATCTCGACGACGCGCCCGGGCGCGCCAAAGCTGGCGAGCGTATCTTCGATCACCCGCGCTTGGCGCTCCAGCGGCTCGAGATCCATTTCGCCCTCGGCGCCGCTATTGAGCAGCGCGCGGTGATCGGGGAGCTGCCAACTTATTCGCGGGCGAGGCGCGGACAGGCTAAGGGTGGCTGCCGCTCCTTTGGCGTCGGGCGCCGGTTTGGAATGCGCTTCCGCCTGCGCGCCATCCTCTTTATCCGATCTTTTGGCGCTAACAGCCGCGGCTTGCGAATCAACAACAGCCGCCTCGGCTGAGGACGAGCCCGCCGGCAGCGGTTCGTCAATCACGTCATTTGCCGCACCTGCCTTTGCTTCGGATGCGGTTTCGATTGGCGGCGCAATTTTATGGCTGTGGTCGACGGTCTTGACTGCCTCCGGTTTTCGCTCTTCCCGCTTCGAGAGAAGGGCGTCAGATCGCGAGGATACAACGCGCTCCGCTTCGCTGTCTTTCTGTCGCGGGGGCGGCGGCTGGGCGCTGGGGGGCCGAGCGGGTCTCTGCCAAACGGGCGATTCTTCTGTTGAAAAAGGAAGATTATCGCCCAGGTTAAGGAAGCGTTCCAGCGCGCCCGGATTCTCGCTCGCCTCAACTCCGGCGGCGGCAGCGGCGAGCGGCAGCGATTCGCGCCTGGCGACAGCGGATAATTTACCGCGCAAGTCGAAGAATGCGCGCAAGCGCTGTGGCGCTGGCATCGTGGCGCCGCTGGGTTCGGGCAGCGCGCGGGCGCCGGGCAGATCGCCCTCCAACTGTGCCGCCTGCGGCTTAGAAACACGCACGTGGTTCGCGTGCCCGCTTTGCGCCAATTTCTGCTGCGCTTGGAGCCGGGCGGCGCGCCGACTGGCAGCGTAATGGCTCAACTGTGTACGCAGGCTTCTGCCCACACCGATCGCGACAATCGTCAACTCGGCCATACTTGAGCGCGTGATCAACATCGCGCTGAAAGTGATGACCATGAGCGTCATGACGAAGCCGCCCGCCTCAGTCAGGTTGTTGACCAGCGCGCTGTAAATCCAGCCGCCGACCAAGCCGCCGCCGCCGCCAGCCAGATAAGACTGCTGAACGAGGGCGTCGACACAGGCGGGATTGGTTGGGCTGCGGCAGATTTCGAAGCGGGAAAGCGCATCCACATAGCTGAAGCTTTCCGCATATTGAAAGAGAACGAGGACACCCAGAAAAGACAAGCCGACGCCGGAAAGCCGCACAGGATCAATGGTCGGCGCTTCTTCCCCGAAGTGGCGCACAATCAACCAGACCCCAATGGCGAACATGGCGGCTGGCACGGCGACGGCGCCCCATCCAAGCGCCTGCCCAATGATGCGGTTGACGCTGCTGATTGCCGCTTGCTCGGCTGATAACGCGCTGAAGAAGAAAACGATAGCGCCAAAGACTAGGGCGACGCCAATCAAGTCGAGCTTGCGATCCAGGTCGAGCCAGCCCGCCGACTCAATCTTTGGCGCGCGGCTGGCGGTTGATTCGCGCGCCTGTTCCTTCGGTGTGCGCGACGGGCGCGCGGAGAAACCGACGCCTCCGCGAGCGGAAGCGGCCGGCCTTTGGTCTCCGCCGCTTGGAGCTGGACCGCGCGATTCTCTAGCGCGATCAGCCGTAGGGGAAGCTTCACGGTCGCGAGCGCCAGGGAAGCGCCCGCGCAATCTACCGATGGGTCCGCCGATGCGACCAGTGAATGCGGATAACCGCGAGACATTTCGCCGCCGCTTCGGATCAGCCTGCTTCTCGGCGCGGCTGAGACGCCTGCGCAGACGGCTTAGTCGGCTCTCGCGCTCGTTCTCGTCTCGCTGCTGCTGCGTTTCTTCCTTGTGCGGGGGCGGCTGCGAGCGGCGATCTTTGGCGCCGGGTTTCTTGCCAGCCAAGCGCGCGCGCCGCTCTTCGCTGCTGGCAACTGACGGCGCCGGGTTCCGCGCCTTTACCCTTTTGCGTTCTCCGCCGGAAGACGCGCGTTTCGGCCGATTGCGTGATTCCGCCCGGGCGGATTGTCCGCGAGCGGTTGGGGGAAGCGAGTCGTCCGCTTGATCATCAGCCGGTTCATTGCCGCGCCAGGAACCGCTGCCGCCGAGCACATTGGACCGCCGTCCGGCGCTGTCTTCAGAATCGAAGTATTCAGCGTCGTCAAAGTATTCGGGCTCGTTATCATCACGATAGGACATGCGCCGAATCCATTCTACTTGGCAATATGCGCCGAGCCACCGACACGTACGCGGACGACGCATCAATCAGCATAGCATAGAATGATTTAACGGGCGATTCGGCTTAGAACAGATATTCGCGGAATCCAGCGATATTGCGGAGCTAGGTGTATAGTCTTGGATTATAATGGCACTGTATCCAAGGAGCAAAAGGAAGC
>JAPPFH010000096.1 GCA_028875185.1 Chloroflexota bacterium
AGACCAGATGGAGCTATGGAGACGCTCATCTGCTAATACCAATCAAGCCTTACACCGTCTTATCAGTGTGTAACCGCGATTTTTACCACTCCCTAAAGGTTGGTGTGATTTGACACCTCACGGCGAATCTGGTATAAGATGCGCTGCCTGCTGTATGCGTGATAGAACTATATGTGCCGAGCCAACATTCTCTAAAAGGGAGTCTATCTTTGGCAGCCCATGTAATAGGCTCGAGCCAAAACAGCGGTTGGCAAGCGATTCCCGACCTGTAACTTTGCAGGTTCGAGACACTATGGCTACACGATACAGTGGGTTTGGACTGATTGGCAGTGTGCTTGCGGCGCGCTGCCTTTTCTTTCGCTAACTGGCGTAGTCTTCTCCAAAAGTCTGAGACAGCAGTATCGGCAGCCGCTCCACGCGCGGCACCAGCACCTGCTGCTGATACTCCTCTGTAACATATTCTTCCAAAAACTCGAAGTCCATCACGCGCATGCTGATATTGTCGAATTCAACATCTTTCAGCAGCAGCGCCAATTGAATGATCTGCTCCAATTCCAGCCCGGTCTCGACATGATCGCCAAGCGTCGCGAGCAAGGACGGGACTGGACCGATCAATTGAAGCGTGTTCAGGCTTAGAACTCGGTCACGAAGCGCGAATAACACCATTTGCTGGCGCTCCGCCCGGCGCACATCGTTGTTGCCGTGCCGCGTTCGCGCGAAGCGCAAGGTATCGCGGCCATCCAGCAAATGCGAACCCGCTGGCAGATAGAATGGATCGTAGCCGTAATTCATATCGGGAAAACGCTGGTCGTTAATCTCGTAATCAATGCTGATCTCGATGCCGCCGAGATGATCGACAATGTTGATGACCGCCTGAAAATCGATCAAGACATAATTGTGAATTCGCATGCCGAGATTCCAACTGACAGTCTGCTGCAGGAGCCTGGGTCCGTAACCGGTCGCCCGGCTCTCGCCGATGAAATAAGCGCGGTTAATGCGGTCATGATTCTCTTGTTCCGGGATGCGCACCCACAAGTCTCGCGGAATGCTGAGGACGCCGATGCCGTTGCTGGCTGGATCGATGCTGACGAGCATCAAGCTATCGGTTCTCACCGGCTCGCCCTCTTGGTCGGGGCGGCTGTCCAAACCGCCGATAATGATGGTAAATCGCGATTTCCCGTCCCAGGGCGCCAACTCAATCAGGCTGCCGTCATTAAGCTGCAATACATCGACGCCGACGCGGCGTCCATCAGCAATGTATTCGCTGCGCGCGTTGACTGGCGTCGGCAATACTGGCTGGAGTTCCGCCGTCGGCATGACCTGCTGGACCGAACGGGGCAGCCTAATCAAAACAATCATCGCCAGGACGAGAAAACCAAAGACAGATATCATGCCGCCTGCTAAGATGACCCAAGCCCAATCATTGCGCCGGCGCCGTTGATTAACGCGTCGCTGGCGCTGGCGGGCGCCTGAGAGCGAGCCGGGCAGCCCCGTCGTGGGCTGGCTCTGAAGATACTGGGCGGCGCTGTACACTGGCTGACGAACGTCAGCCTCCGGCGTCCGGTTCTTAGCGGCGCCCCGAGCTCTGCCTGCGTTATCCAACTTGGTCTGCGGCGCTTGTCTTTTTTTATCGTCAAAATGACGCGACATATTGAACCGATTCCAGGCGGCGGTAAAAGTGCAATTGTCAGTATAGGGGTGGTCACATAATGCGGCAAATGCGCGCGCTGCGAGATTGCGACTTTCGCGATGGCGCCAGCAACATGGCGGTTGATTGCGCGATTCTTGAGGCGGTCGCCGCCGGGGATCAGCCACCGACGCTGCGCCTGTACGGCTGGGCGCCTTTTTGTCTCTCGCTCGGTTATGGGCAGCGAATGCGCGATGTCGATCTTGACGCCCTTGCCGCACGCGGCTGGCAACTGGTGCGGAGGCCGACCGGCGGCAAAGCCATCCTGCATGGCGATGAACTCACCTACAGCCTTTGTCTGCCGCTGGATCATCCGTTGGCAGGCGGCGATGTGGTAGAAAGTTATCGCCGGATCAGCGCCGGATTGCTGCGCGCCTTGGAATGCCTGGGGCTCTGTGTGCAAGCCCATCCTCAAAGCGAGCGACCACGTCATGCTAATCTCGGCCCAGTCTGTTTCGAGTTGCCTTCGCATTATGAAGTCAGCTTCGGCGGGCGGAAGCTGATCGGTAGCGCCCAGCTCCGGCGGAAAGGCGGGCTTTTGCAGCATGGTACGCTGCCGCTTTGTGGCGATGTAGCGCGCATCTGTGACGCGCTGCGCTTTGACAGCGATGAGACGCGTGCGCGGCAGCAAGTCAAGGTGCGAGACCGGGCGCTAACGTTGGCGCAGGCGGCGGGCGAGGCGCTAAGCTGGTCGGCCGCCGCCGATGCGATCGAGGCTGGATTTGTCCTCGCCTTCAATCTGGAATTGATCTCCGGCTGCTTATCGACAGCCGAATCTCAGCGAGCCGCAGCGTTGGCTCAAAATCGCTTCGCCAATCCCGACTGGACCCACAAGCGCTGACACTTGGCGCTTTTCGCCTTTGAATGAAAATATGATTGCGATGCAAGCTATGTATGGGAGGGCGATCTCCTAGTGGGTGTCTACGCGCTGCGGCGGCTCGCCCACTTGGGCAAGTGATTTCCAATGGCAGGCCGCAAAACAGACTTGGAACTTATTCCGTGCCGCAATCTCAAAAGAAACTCTGCAGCCTCGGCGCTGCCTCGTTTCCTCTGTGGTGAATCTTGAGATATCCGCTCGTCGCAGCGTCCCTCAGCCGCTGATCAACTTATGCAACTCTTCTTCGCTGATAACAGGCACCTTATTCGATATCGCTTTATCCACTTTGCTGCCGGGAGAATCGCCGGCGACGACGTAACTCGTTTTCTTGCTGACGCTGCTGGTGACCTTGCCACCGTTGGCTTCCACAAGCGCCTTGACTTCGCCGCGCGGAACGCTCATCGCGCCCGTCAATACGAAAGTCTGATCGGCTAGCGCGCTGCTAGAGACGACCTTCTCTTCCGCCCGCATGTTTACGCCGGCGGACTTCATCTTTTCCAGCACCGCGCGGTTGTGCTCATCGGTGAACCAGGCGGCGACATTCTCCACCAGCACCGGTCCTAATCCCTCAATGCTGTGTAAGGGACGCGATGCGGTGATGAGGCGGCTAAGCGAATCCTCAATAAAGCCGACTTGCTCGGCTGAAAAACCCAGCGGCTTGAGCAGGCGGTTGAGACGTTCATTGAGCTTAGCGCCATCGAGATAGCGCGGGACAAGGTCGGTCAATGGGCGGCGCAGGCGAATAAGCAGTTTGCGAATATCGGCATCGCCGCTCGGCTCGTGGGCGAGCAGGGGCTCGACGGCGCGGGCAAAAGCCTCGTTCGCCGCCTGAATTTCACCTGAGGTGTTCAGCAGGTCTTGTATGGACGCAAAGTTCTGGACGAGCAATCCGGCCACAGTTGAGCCGATGCCATCAATGCCCAGGGATGTCAGCACCTGTTCAAATGGGCGCGCCTTGGCGCCCTCGATCGAAGCCAGCAGGTTTTCCACCTTCTTTTCGGCGAAGCCCTCCAGGGCGAGCAAGGGCTCGGTTTCGAGAAAAAAGATATCGGCTTCGTCTTCGATCAAGTCGTTGTCGATCAGCGCGCCGATGGTTTTCGGTCCCATGCCTTCGATATCCATCGCCCCGCGAGAGACGAAGAATTCAAGCGCGCGCATGACCCGCTCCGGGCAATTGCGATTGGGGCAGAACCAATCAACGGCGCCGGCCGGCTGGATGAGCTTTGTATCGCAGAATGGGCAAGTCCCCGGCAGGAGGATGGCGGTCTCGCTTCCATTTCGCGCGCCGGGCACGGGACCAATGACGTAGGGAATAACATCGCCCGATCGCTTGACGATGACCCGGTCTCCAAAACGGATATCGAGGGCGGCCACCTGCTCGTAATTGTGCAGGCTGGCGTTGGATACGGTCACACCGCCAATGAAGACTGGCTCAAGCTGCGCTGTCGGCGTGATCTTGCCCGTGCGCCCAACGCCGATGGTGACGCCAATCAGCCCGGTGGCGGCTTCTTCCGCCGGGAATTTGTAGGCGATCGCGCCGCGCGGATCCTTGCCGACTACGCCGAGTTCGCGCGCATGCGCCTGGCTGTCGACTTTCAGCACCAAGCCGTCGATTTCGAAGGGCAGGTCGTCGCGTTTTGCTTCCCAGCTAGACAGACGTCCCTTTACATCAGCCAAATCGCGACAGAGCGCCGCGTCAGGGATGACATTGAAACCCATATCGCCGAGATATTGCAGTGTCTCCCATTCGGTCGCCAGGTCGACGCCGTCGCTGTCGACGATGCCGTATATGTAGGCGGTCAGTTTGCGTTTGGCAGTTTCGCGGCTGTCCTTCTGCTTCAGCGAGCCCGAGGCGGTATTGCGCGCGTTGACATACGCGGGCAGCCCCTGCGCCGCCTGCTCGCGGTTAAGCTCTAGGAAAGCGTCCTTGTGGAAGAGAATCTCCCCTCGCGCGACCAATCTCTCAGGCGCGGCAATGCCATTCGAATCGACCGGGATGCGCAGCGGCGCCGAGCGAATCGTCCGCACATTGGCGGTGACATCATCGCCAAACTCGCCATTGCCGCGCGTGGCGGCGCGCGTCAAGACGCCGTTTTCGTAAGTGATGACGATCGCCAGTCCGTCGAGCTTGGGCTGCAAGACGTAGCGCAGCTTCGCATCCGCTGGCAGCAATCGCCGATTGCGCTCCTCCCAATTCACGAGGTCCGCTTCATCGAAAGCGTTGGACAGGCTCAGTATCGGCGCCGGGTGCCGCACCTTGGGGAAATCGCCGGAGAGGTCAGAACCGACGCGCTGCGTCGGCGAGTCGGCTCGCGCGTACTCGGGATGTTTCGCTTCCAGGTCTTGCAGTTCGCGGAAGAGGCGATCGTATACGGCGTCCGTAATCGCCGGCTCGTTCCGCACGTGATAGAGATAGTTATGCTGGTGCAATTCAGCGCTAAGCTCGGCGATGCGCTGCTGGAGGTCCTGGCTCATTTTCGTTATCCTGCGTCTTCTGAAATCGTTCGCAAATAATTGGCGACCGCCCAACCCGTTACCTGGAATTGTGGATCGCGCACCTGCCACCAGGTGAAGCCATCCGCCGCTTGCGGTCCGCCGATGATATCGAATCGCTTGCCTTCATTTTCGCGGAAGAGAACTTGACTGTCGTACAGACTGGGGCGATTGCGAACGTTGAGCTTGTCATTGCCAACGCCGAAGACAGCCGCCTGGACGCCGACGCTGAGCGGGATCGGCGTGTTGGTGATTATTACGGTGGGTATCGCTGGTCCTTCCACTATGAGATTCTCCGGTGTTTCAGCCGCCAGAATGACTTGAACCGCTGGCGCGGCTGTCGCTTCCGGCGCCTGCGCCTGATCGGGAATAGGAGAATCTTGTGATGCTTCCAGGACCTTGATGACTGGCGCCAGTCCACTCGCAGCTGAATCGCCGCGCAGAGCGAAGACCAGGGCGATGGTCGCGGCGGCGGCGATGAGCGCCAAGCTAGCGAGCAAAATCAGCGAGCGCAATGAAAGGTAGAGCGGGTTGCGGGCGCGTCGCAGCGCGCGTTTGTAGGCGCGGCGGGCGGCGAATTGGGCGCGCGCCTCCTGGTATTCCTCAACAGGCGTCGAAGCGTCCGCCGGCGGTTCCGCTCCCGGCTTGCTTTCGCTTAGGTCTCCCGCCCCTGCTGCCATGCCTGCGCCTCGCCGATTCAGCTAATGTTATGCAGCCACTGGCGGAAGCGCTCATAAGACCAAGTATTGACCACATGCCGCGCTTCCACCCAGCCGCGCCGCCCGTTGGCAATGCCGAATTCCATCAGGTCCAGATGCGCAACGCGGTGGGCGTCGGTGTTGATCGCGAGCAGTACGCCCGAATCCTTCGCCAAACGCGCCAATTCCGGCTTGAGATCGAGACGCAAAGGATTGGCGTTTATCTCCAGAATCGTATGTTGTTCCGCAGCGGCGGCGAGCACCGCGTCCCAATCGGCATCAACTTCGTCGCGATTTGGGAATTGCCGCGCCGACGGATGGCCGATCATGCGGACGTAGGGATTGCGAATGGCATTTAGCAAGCGCCTCGTCACCTGGTCCCGCTTCTGGCTCAATCCCGAGTGCAGCGATGCGATGACAAAATCGAGTTGCGCCAACACATCATCAGGATAATCGAGGCTGCCGTCGGCTTTGATGTCCATCTCGGTGCCTGCAAGAACCTGAATAGTCTCTCCCATCTCGTTGTTTATCTGACGCACTTCTTCCGCTTGCGCCAGCAATCGCTCAACAGAGAGCCCGTTGGCGATGCCGAGGCTGCGCGAGTGATCGGTGATGACGATGTATTGATGTCCGCGCTTTAGGCAAGCTTCCACCATCTCGCGGATTGTATTTTTGCCGTCGCTCCAGGTCGTGTGCATATGCAGGTCGGCGACGATATCCGCTCGCTTGATCAATCGAGGCAGGCGATGCGCGCGCGCCGCTTCGATTTCGCCGCTGTCTTCGCGCAGCTCCGGCGGCACGTATTGCAGGCCAAGCGTCTCATAAACTTTCTCTTCGCTGTCGCAGAGAATCTTGTCTGCCGCTTCGATGATCGTCTTGTTTTCATCAACTGGGCTGAGCGCGTGTTCGTTTAGGCTTAGCCCGTGATCAAGCGCGATCTGCCGCATTTTGACGTTATGCGCCAGGCTGCCGGTGAAATAGCAGAGCGCGGTTCCCCAGCGCGCCTTAGGCAAAACGCGCAGATCTACCTGCAAGCCGGATAACAATTCCACCGAGCTCTTGGTGGGTCCGTGACCGAGCGCGCGGGAGACGTTTTCCATCGTCACAAAGCGCTGCATGATCGGTCCGGACTCATCGGCGGCGATCAAAATATCGACATCGCCGATCGTTTCTCGTCCACGCCGGATGCTGCCGGCGAGCGCGCCGTCTTGCGCCTCGGGCAATTTGAGAAGCAGATCAAGTATCCCCTGCGCGGCCGGTTTGGCGTCGCCGATGCTCGCCCTGCCCGTTTGCCGCGCGAGCGCTTCAATGCCCTCGATGATTTTCTGCTGGCTCTTCTTTCCCATGCCAGGCAAACCCGCCAGCTTTTCGCCATCGGCAGCGATCCTGAGTTCGTCAATCGAAGTAATGTCGAGTTGTTCCCAAAACAGCTTCGCCTTTTTCGGTCCCACGCCGTTGATGCACATGATGTCTACCAAGCCTTCGGGGACTTCGTCTTTGAGCTTGCTGTAAAATTCCAGCTCGCCAGTGTCCA
The DNA here is from genome assembly GCA_028875185.1 of Chloroflexota bacterium. Classification (GTDB taxonomy): domain Bacteria; phylum Chloroflexota; class Anaerolineae; order Aggregatilineales; family Phototrophicaceae; genus UBA6055. The sequence continues at coordinate 7,290 of JAPPFH010000096.1, forward strand.
GCATTTCGTCTATTTTGGCGGCGATTGTTTTCCCGATGTAACTGATGTCGGTCAGATTCCCGTCATTCGCGATTACCCGCAGGTCTCTTGTGAGGCTCCGAATGGATTCCGCGGCGCGGCGATAGGATAGGACGCGGTGTATGTTGTCGCCGCGGATCTGCAGCATATCAGCGCAGCGCTCAAAGACATCGGCGATTTCCCGGTTGCTGAGGCTCAAGGCGACCTCCCGCGCATCTCTCAAACATTAGAACGCATATTCGAAGTAAGTATACCAGAAATCCCGCCGCAAGTAAAAGGCGCGCCCTTGAGGGAGTGGTAAATACTGACGATACGGATTCAGCCCGATCTTGTCATAAAATCTCTGTGCCCTCTGCGCCTCTGTGGTGAATTACCCCGTGTGAAACTCGGCAAGCACTGTACCTCTTCGATATTCACCACTCGCCTGTTCCAAACCGCGCTTGACATCCCCGCCGAGCCGCGCTACCATCTCCGCAATTGAATACTATAAAGACTGAGAACCAGAGTAGTAGCCATCATCGTGCAGTTCAGAGACTCGCTGATTGCTGTGAATGCGAGACACGCAGAGATGGTGAATGGACTGGGGAGTCGCGCAGGTGAACGGGCAACCCAGTAGCTTGCGCCGGTGAGCGCACCGTTAGCGGCGCGGGATATCGACCAAGAGTCTGTATCCGACGAGCGGCCCGCGAGAGCGGGCAATCAAGGTGGCACCGCGGGAGCCCTTCTCGTCCTTGAATGGATGATTTGGGTTCTTTTGATTTCAGGAGAGCGACCGATGTTCGAAACATTGCGGCAGGAGCGCAAGGACATCAAACCCTCGCGCGAAGAAATCGCCGAACACTTCCGCCATGGCGATCATGTGCCCGTCTATCGCACCCTGCTAGCCGATCTTGAAACGCCGGTATCGGTCTATATGAAGCTGAAAAAAGCGGGAGCGCCGGGCTTCTTGCTGGAAAGCGTGGAGGGGGGCGAGCAGGTTGGGCGCTATTCATTCATCGGCGTGAACCCCAAGGGCCTGCTAAGCGTTAAGGACAATATCGTCAGCTTTGAGCGCGATGGGCTAACCACCAAATTCGCTATCCCCGAAGGGCAAGATCCCCTGCACGTCATCAAGCGCCATTTTCAAACGGTCAACCCGGTGGCGCTTGAGGGCCTGCCCCGTCTCGTTGGCGGCGCGGTAGGCTATATGTCTTATGACATCGTGCGTTATTTTGAGGACTTGCCGGCCACCGCCAGCGATGATTTGCAAGTGCCGACCGTCGCCTTTATGCTGCCGGATACGCTGGTGATATTTGATCACGCCATGCACCAGCTCATCGTTTTGGCGAACGCGCATAACACTGGAGACGACCCCGACGCGGCTTACGAGCGCGCAATCGAAAGCGTTGACGCTATCATAGAGGCGCTGGCCGCGCCGCTGTCGCATCAGGCATACGATATGCCTCTGAACGGCGAGCGGGCGGATCCAAAAGCGAATGTGGAGCAGCGCGTCCATGAAGCGCGCGTGCGGGCGGCGAAGGAATATATCCGCGATGGCGATGCCTTTCAGATTGTGCTGGCGCAGCGCTTCAGCCGCGGGACCGAAGCCAGCCCCTTGCAGATCTACCGCGCCTTGCGGGCAACCAATCCCTCGCCCTATATGTTCTTGCTCGAATTCAGCGATGACTTGACGCTGGTTGGCGCCTCGCCGGAAATGCTTGTTCGCCTTGAAGACGGCATCGCCTACAATCGTCCGGTGGCCGGCACACGCCCCCGCGGCGCCACCGAGACCGAAGACCGCGAGCTCGAATCGGAACTCATCAACGATCCAAAAGAGCGCGCCGAGCATGTGATGCTGGTCGATCTGGGGCGCAATGACCTCGGCCGCGTCTGCGATTTCGGCACGGTCAAAGTGACCCGGATGATGTATATCGAACGCTTCTCGCATGTGATGCACATTACCAGCCAGGTCGAAGGCTTGCTGCGCAAAGACATGGATGCCTTCGATCTCTTGCGCGCCACCTTCCCGGCCGGCACCCTAAGCGGCGCGCCAAAAGTGCGCGCGATGGAAATCATTGAGGAGCTTGAAGAGACCCGCCGCGGTCCTTACGGCGGGGCGGTCGGTTATTTCAGCTTTGATGGCTCAATGGATATGTGCATCACCATCCGCACGCTGTTGATGCAGAATGGCACGATCAGCGTGCAAGCGGGCGGCGGCATCGTCGCCGATAGCGATCCAAGGGCGGAATACGATGAAACGATCCACAAAGCGGCCGCTGTTTTCGAGGCGGTCAAATACGCGGAACAGGGACTGGTGTGAACGCCGTAAGAGGGTCTGTAAGGCTTGATTGGTATTACAAGACCGGCATGAAAAATGGGCAGAATACTGCATGACAGATCCTAATAACGAGACGAAATCGCAATCTGTGTACTGTTTCGCACTGGGCTAAGCTCCCCTTCCCTCATTTTGGGGTAAGGGGCTGGGGGATGGGGGCAGAAAATCAGGCGATTTTCGCTAATACCAATCAAGCCTTGTAGGGGCGAACAATCAGGTCGCAAGCGGCCAGGCGGGAGGACGAAATCATGATTTTGGTCATCGATAATTACGACAGCTTCACCTACAACATCGTGCAGGAACTTGGCGAACTGGGCGCGAAACTGACCGTCTATCGCAACGACAAGATCACGGTGGACGAGATTCGGTCGCTGGCGCCGGAGCGAATCGTGATTTCACCCGGTCCCGGATTTCCGATTGATGCCGGCATATCGCTCGATTTGATTCGTGAACTCGGTTCTTCAATTCCGCTTTTGGGCGTCTGCCTGGGACATCAGGCGATCGGCGAAGCTTACGGCGGCTTGGTGGTCCATGCGCCCGAGCTGATGCACGGCAAAACGAGCATGATCTATCACGAAGGCGATACGATATTGGGCGATATCCCCAATCCCTTCGAAGCCACCCGCTATCACAGCCTGATCGTGGACGAAGCGACCTTGCCCGACTGCCTGCAAATCACCGCGCGCGCGGCAACTGGCGAAATTATGGGATTGCGCCATAAACAGCATCCGGTAATCGGTGTCCAGTTTCACCCGGAGAGCGTCTTAACCGGCTACGGACTTCAAATCCTGGGGAACTTTCTCAGCTATGAATCCATTGCAACCACCGCAAATGTGTAGGGGAGAGCAATCTGCGGTGTCGGCGGTCAGTGTCTACGCGGCCTACGCGCAGCGGTGGCTCGCCCGCGCCGCGCGAAACTTGTAGAGGCGATCCGAGGCTCCCCTACCGAATCGCTAACTTGAAAACATGTGATTAGACAAAGGAACGACCAATGCAAATCCAAGAGGCGATCGACGCGTTAAGCCGTTACGGACATCTGAACGTAAGCCAGGCGCAGTCGGTCATGCGCCAGATCATGACGGGCGGCGCCAGCGAAGCCCAAATCGGCGCTTATCTTATGGCGCTGAGCATGAAGGGCGAAACGACCGACGAGATCAGCGGCAGCGCGCGCGCCATGCGAGAGGCGGCGACGGTCGTGCCAACCACGGTTGCGGGCGACATGCTGGATACCTGCGGCACCGGTGGCGACCGTTCCGGCACCTTCAACATTAGCACAACGGTCGCCTTTGTCGCGGCTGGCGCGGGCATTCCGGTGGCGAAACACGGCAATCGAGCGGCGACCAGCAAGAGCGGCAGCGCCGATGTCTTGGCGGCATTGGGCGTCAATTTCGAGCTCACGCCGGAGCAAGTCGGCCGCTGCATCGACGAAGTCGGGATTGGTTTTTTGTTCGCGCCGATGCTGCATCCGGCGATGCGCCACGCAATCGGTCCGCGAAGAGAGCTCGGTATAAGGACGATATTCAATATCCTGGGTCCCTTGACCAATCCGGCCGGCGCGCAGCGGCAACTGATGGGCGTTTTCGCCCATAGCCTAACCGATTTGCTGGCGCATGTCTTGAAGGACCTGGGCTTGAAATCGGCCATGGTAGTCAACGGGTATGGCGGCTTGGACGAGCTGACGGTAACCGGACCCAATCGCATCTGTTATCTGGAAGAAAACGGCGATATTTCTCATCTGGACATTGACCCGACGGAATTGGGTTTCCACATGGCGCGCTTGGATGATCTCCGCGGCGGCGACCCAGACGAGAATGCGGCGATACTGCGGCGTGTGCTGGATGGCTCGGAAACGGGTCCCAAACGCGATATTGTGCTTTTGAACGCTGGCGCCGCCATTATGACTGGCGGGGCAGCCAATTCAATCGCCGATGGCATTGTTGTCGCGCGTGACAGCCTGAACACGGGCGCCGCGCTGCAGAAGCTGGACAACTTGATTGAATTCAGCCGGAGTTTCGCCGCATGAGTGGGGGAGCTTTCGTCGCCACGGATACCGTACTCGACCGCATCCTTGACCGCAAGGTGGAGGAACTAGCTGAGGCTCGCGCGCGCGCGTCGGCTGCGGCAATGAGGCGGCGGGCGGAAGGCTCCGCCTATGCCACGCGTGACATGTTGGCGGCGCTAAAAAGCGAAAACGTCAGCTTGATCGCGGAAGTCAAGCGCGCATCGCCGAGCAAGGGCAGCTTGACGAAAGACTTCGCGCCGGTCTTGCTCGCCGCCACCTACGCCCAAAATGGCGCCTCGGCCATATCAGTGCTGACAGACGAAGACTTTTTCCAAGGCGGGCTGGCTTATCTGACAGCGATACGCCGGGCGGTTTGTACGCCGCTGTTGCGCAAAGACTTCATCATTGATCCCTGCCAAGTATACGAAGGCAGAGCGGCCGGCGCTGATGCGATTCTTTTGATTGTGGCGGCGCTGGCGGAGCGTCAATTGGCCGACCTCTACGCGCTGACAAATGAACTTGGCATGACAGCGCTGGTTGAAGTGCACAATGAATGGGAAATGGAACGCGCGCTGCGGCTGCGGGCGAAGCTCATCGGCATCAATAACCGCGACTTGAAGACCTTCCATGTTGATCTGGGCACGACGGCGCGCTTGGCGGCAATGGTGAATGACGAAGTCGTTCTAGTTGCGGAAAGTGGCATTTTCAGCGCCGCTGACGCGCGGGCTATGGGACGGCAAGGCGCCGATGCGATACTCGTCGGCGAAGCGCTGATGAAAGCGCCGGACACCGCCTTGCTCGCGCGTGAGTTGAGCAGCCAGCCGAACCCCAAGCTGCAGGGGCGAGCGTAGGTTAGTGTCTACGCTAGCGGGTGTCTGCCCACCGGAACACCATTTGTCGGGGGATGAGGGCTTAGACAAGTGACTTATATTAAGATTTGCGGCCTGCGGACGGCTGAAAACGCGCTGGCTGTCGCGCGCGCCGGCGCCGATATGCTTGGATTGAATTTTTATCCAAAATCGCCGCGCTACCTGGCGCCCGAAGCCGCGAGCGAGATTGTGCGGCGGCTGCGAGAAGCGCTCGGTGACGGCTGCCCCGCGATGGTCGGCGTCTTCGTCAACGAGTCAGCTGATGATACTCGCGACATCGTTGAGCAGGTCGGGCTGGACTTTGCCCAACTGAGCGGCGACGAATCGATTGCTACTTTGCGCGCCTTGGGGGGAATCGCGTTTAAGGCGATTCGTCCGGCGGACGTAGCCGCGGCGCGCGCTGAAGTCGGACGATTCACCAAGGGCGTCACGCCAAACAGCAAAGCGCCCTCTATTTTGCTCGATGCTTTCAATCCGAAGCTCTACGGCGGAACCGGCGAAACCGCGGGCGAAAGCATCGCGCTGGCGGTCAAAACTGAGACGCCGCGTCTGATGTTGGCCGGCGGGTTGAACCCCGAAAATGTCGCCGAGCGCGTCCGGCGCGTCAGCCCCTGGGGCGTGGATGTAGCCAGTGGCGTCGAAGCGGGGACGCCAGGCATCAAAGACGAAGGGAAAGCGCGCGCCTTCATCGAGGCAGTGCGGGCGGCTGACGCATGAGCGAGTTATTCGACATCTATGATGAAGCGCTGAATCACATCGGCGTCAAAAGGCGCGATCTTGTGCATCGCGATGGCAACTGGCATCAGGTATTCCATTGCTGGGTGATCGGGCGCGAGGCGAACGGCAATCCGTATCTGCTTTTGCAGAAGCGGAGGGATTATCTCGATTATCCGAACAAGATTGATATCAGCGCGGCGGGCCACCTGGCGGCGGGCGAGACCGTCCGTGATGGCTTGCGAGAACTTGAAGAAGAGCTCGGCTTGGGCGTCGCCTTTGAAGATCTGATTCCCCTTGGGCGCCGCGTCGGCATCAGTCGAATCGACAACTTCGTCGATTGCCAAATCTGTCACGTCTTTTTCTACGAATGCGACCGTTCGCTTGAGGAGTACAATTATCGGCGCGAAGAGATTGCGGGCTTGATTAAGCTGCGGATTGACGAGGCATTCCAACTGTTTTCTGGCGCAGTCGATAGCGTCGCGGCGCCCGCCATCGGATTGGATGCGGCGCATGTTACCATCACTCGGGACGATTTCATTAAGAGCACAGACAATTATCTCATGAAGATTTTGGTTTTGGCGCAACGCTTTTTCGCCGGCGAAAAAGAACTCTGGATATGAAAGTGACCGGGCCGCTAAACACAAACATCGCTTTCAACGAGAATTTTAGGGGTGAGCGGGTTGCTCACCTTCCCGCCAATCCCAAGCTGTAGGGGCGGCGCTTGCCTCGCCCAAGACAACCAACAGGACATTTGCTTATGACCGATTTGTATATCAGAACCGACCGCAGCGACCTGCCCGATGCGCGCGGCTACTTCGGCGAATTTGGCGGGCGCTTCGTGCCGGAGACGATCATCCCGGCGCTTGACGAGCTGGCAAGGGCTTACGATGAAGCGATGGCCGATCCCGATTTTCACGGCAGTTTGAGCCACCTGCAGCGGACTTACACGGGCCGACCCACGCCAATCAGTTATGCGCGGCGATTGAGCGAGGCGCTGGGCGGCGCGCAAATCTATCTCAAGCGCGAAGACCTGGCGCATACGGGCGCGCACAAGATCAACAATGCGCTGGGGCAAGGCTTGCTGGCGAAGCGGATGGGCAAGCGCCGCGTCATCGCCGAAACCGGCGCCGGGCAGCATGGCGTTGGCACAGCCACGGCGATGGCGCTGCTGGGCTTGGAATGCCACGTCTATATGGGCACGGTCGATATCCGCCGGCAGCAGCCAAACGTCTTCCGAATGCAGCTGCTGGGCGCCGAGGTCATCCCGGTCGAGAGCGGCAGCCGCACGCTGAAAGACGCAATCAATGAAGCCATGCGCGATTGGGTGACCAATGTCGAGACGACCTTTTATCTGCTGGGCTCGGCTCTCGGTCCGCATCCTTATCCGATGATGGTTCGCGATTTCCAAAGCGTAATCGGAGCCGAAGCGCGGGAACAAATCCAAGCGCAAACGGGCCAGCTTCCCGATGCCTGCATCGCCTGTGTCGGCGGCGGCAGCAATGCCATCGGGCTCTTCCACGCCTTTCGCGATGACGATAATACCGAGCTCATCGGCGTCGAAGCCGGCGGGCGCGGCATCGAAAGCAAAGAACACGCCGCCCGCTTCGCCGATCTGGATATCAGCCGCCCCGGCATTCTCCACGGCACACGCTCCTACGTCATGCAGAACGAAGACGGGCAAATCATGGAGACGCACAGCGTTTCCGCCGGCTTGGATTATCCCTCGGTCGGACCGGAGCACGCCCACCTGCGGCAATTGGAGCGCGCTTACTACACGATGGCGACCGACGAAGAAGCGCTTGAGGCTTTTCAAGTCTTGAGCAAAACCGAAGGCATCATCCCCGCGCTGGAGAGCGCGCACGCCGTCGCCGAGGCGATCAAGCGGGCGCCGACCATGCCGCGCGATTCGGTGCTGTTGGTCAACCTGTCGGGGCGCGGCGACAAAGATCTCGATACCGTCATCGGCATCCTTGGCGCCTAGCTGAGTATAGTGCAGTGGCGAACCGGTGGTTCGCCCGCCAAAAACATTCTCGCGCATGGCGACGCTCTCCCTCCCGACGGTCAGTGTCTACGCGACCTGATGCTTAGACTGAGGACAGGACAATTTTGCGGCGAGCAGAATTTCGTCTCAAATTACGTGTTTTCTTGGGCTTTTTCGGGCGACCCGATGGGTCGCCCCTACATATTTTGCGCTCTGTCGGGCGACTCACCGAGTCGCCCCTACAATTTTCGCTCTTAGAGTTGCTTGTGATTAACACATCGAAGCATCCATAGCCAATCGGATTAAACCTGTCCTGTCCTCAGGATGCTTCGAGGAGGGGGACCGGAGGGAGGGGTTGAACTCAAAATGACACAAACGCGTAAACTTCACGGCACGGCCGCGCTGGACGCCATGTTCGCGCGCGCCAAGTCCCAGAACCGCGCCGCCTTTCTGCCTTATTTCTGCATCGGTTATCCGACCCATGACGAATCGCTGCGCGCCATCGAATCGGTCGCCCGCATAGGCGTGGATGGCTTCGAAATCGGCATGCCCTTCAGCGACCCCATCGCCGATGGACCGACGATCCAGGCGACGACGCAGCTCGCTCTCGAAAATGGCACGACCGTGCGCGTATGCCTCGATGCCGTGCGGACCCTGCGTGAGCGCGGGCTCAGCCAGCCGATGCTGCTGATGGGTTACGCCAATCCGCTGGTCGCCTATGGCGCCGACCGCTTCGTGCGCGATGCCCGTGCAGCCGGCGCCGATGGCTTGATCGTGCCCGACCTGCCGCCGGAGGAAGCGGCGCTCTTCGCTGGCAGCTGCTTGCGCGAAGGCTTGGCGCTGATCTTCTTCCTGGCGCCGACCAGCAACGACAAGCGCATCGCTCTGGCTACCGACAATGCCACCGGCTTCATTTATGTCGTCTCGCTGACTGGCATCACCGGCGCGCGCAAAGATCTGCCGGTCAATCTCACCGAATACATTGCCCGCCTGCGCGCCAAGACGGACACGCCCCTGGTGCTTGGCTTCGGCATCAGCACAGCCGAACACGCCCGGCAGCTGCGAGGTCTGACCGATGGATTTATCGTCGCCTCGGCGCTGATCAAAGCCTGGGAGCGCAGCTTCGACGACATGAATGCGCTGGCAGCCGAGATCTTCGCCGCGTCACACACGCCGTAGGGGCTTTTCGTCAAACGCCCGCCGCAGCGCAAACGTGTAGGGCGTATCGTGAAGCGCCGGCAGAAGCGCAAACGTGTAGGGGCGTTTCGTGAAACGCCCGCGACAATAAATCACGGTGGGCGCGAAAGCCAGCCAGTTTCACTGAGAAGGGAGTGGTGAATTTTGCGGATATGAGCTACCCAGTTTGACAACAATGTAGGGGCGGCATATCATGCCG
>JAPPFH010000008.1 GCA_028875185.1 Chloroflexota bacterium
TAATCCGATTGGATATGGATGCTTCGATGTGCCAATCACAAGCAACTCCAAGTGCGAAAATTGTAGGGGCGACTCGGTGAGTCGCCCGGCGGAGCGAAAAAGATGTAGGGGCGACTGAACCGCGGTGTCGGCGGTCAGTGTCTACGCGACCTACGCGCGGCATTGAGTCGCCCGAAAAAGCCCTAGAAATTGTAGAATTCGGGACGATATTTTGCTCGCTGAAAAACTGTCCTGTCCTCAGAGTGAACTGGGGAAGTGTGACTCGACAGCAAGATTGGGGAATTCGCGCGCTGCGGCATTGTCGCGCGTGTGTTTACAGATTTCGCAATTTGACCGGTGTAGCCGGCGCCGCAGTTTTCATGACAAGTTGATCGCGTTCCGGTCCGACGCTCACAATGTCAATTGGCAGGTCGCAGAGTTCGACGACCCGCTCGATATACGCTTGCGCGGCTGCCGGCAGATCACCGAAGCTGCGGCAATTGCTGATATCTTCGCGCCAACCCGGCATAGTCTCATATATTGGCTTCGCGCGCTCCAGTTGTTCGTTCGTCACGGGCGGATACTCGTGACGCTCGCCGTCAATCTCATACGCGGTCGCCAGTTTCAGCTCGTCAAGACCGGAAAGTATATCCATCTTGGTCAACATCAGTTCGCTCAAGCCGTTTACGCCAACGGCGTAACGCAGCATGACAAGATCCAGCCAGCCGCAGCGGCGCGGACGCCCGGTGGTGGTGCCGAATTCGTCCCAGAAGTTGGCGCCGCTGCCGCGGAAATGCTCGGCGATAGCGCCGTGTAGTTCGGTCGGCATTGGCCCGCCGCCGACGCGTGTGCTAAAGGCTTTGGCGACGCCTAAAACGCGATCCACGTAGAGCGGACCCACACCGAGACCAGTCAGAGCGCCGCCGGCAGTGGGCGACGAACTGGTGACAAAAGGATAGCTGCCGTGATCGATGTCCAGCAGCGTCCCCTGCGCCCCCTCGCAGACGACGCTTTTTCCCGCTTTGAGCGCCTTGTACAGATAGATCGAGACATCTTGAATATAGGGTCGCAGAAAATCAGCCGCTTCCAGATAACTCTGCGCCGCCGCTTGCGCGTCCAAGGGTTCCAGCGCGCGCGCGCGCAGATCTTCGTTGCTCAATTCAATCGCGGCGATCAGGCCTTCGGCGAATTCTTCGACATCGAGCAGCATGTCGCCGGTGCGAATGCCGGCGCGCCCGGTTTTGTCGAGATAAGCTGGACCGATTCCGCGCAGCGTAGTGCCGATCTTGGCGTCGCCCAGCGCTAGTTCATTGGCTTTGTCCAGAGCGACGTGCGCTGGCGTGATGATATGCGCGCGCGAGCTGATCACCAGACGCTCCGGCGTGATCTCGACTCCGACTCGACGCAGCGCTTGAATTTCGCGCACTAGGTTGACCGGATTGATCACCATGCCGTTGCCCATGATTGAGACGACATTGCTGTGCAAAATGCCGGAGGGTATCAGATGCAGCTTGTAAACTTCTCCATCCAGCGCGACTGTGTGGCCAGCGTTGTCGCCGCCGGCGTAGCGGGCGACGATATCGGCTTGCGCCGCCAGCCAATCCACCACGCGTCCCTTGCCTTCGTCGCCCCATTGCGCGCCGATCAAAATTGTAATTGGCATGGCGGATAACCCTATGTCTTTGGCGGGCGACTCAAGAGCCGCCCCTACAGATTACGATTTGGCGAGTGGGCGTTTCACGAAACGCCCCTACAGTAAGTCAGTTGGCGGGTGGGCGTGAGACGAGTCGCCCCTATGGATTGCGTTAAGGCGGGCTGGATCAGGCAGGCTTATGGTGACTTCGGCATCGCCCCAGGTCTCGATCCGCCGCCCGGGTCCCAGCGCCAAAGCCGCTGCGGGCGCCAATCCAATGATAGAGACTTCCGGCAACTCATGATGGATATCGGGCATCAACTCGCTTGCGGCGCTCATGGTTATCAGGGCATTGCGGACGAAGTTCATGCCGCCGCTCAGCCCACTCTCGGCAGTCAGCCGATATTCGCCGGCGAGGCTTGCGGCCGCGCCTTCAAGCAAGATGAGCGCTCCGCGCTCGAGCGCCGACTTCATGGCGCTCAGCACCGTCTGCGTCATCAGCCGTTCCAGCGATTCAGAAGCGCGCGCCGCCTCGATGACGATCATACCCGCCCCGGTGAGCCGCTCGTAGATTTCGTTGTTGTCACCGGTTTCTAGATCAACCAGGTAGCCAGTGGCGGCGCCCAATTCAGCCATATCGTCCATCAGCGCGTCGCCGAGATCATCCGCCATTGAGATATAGGCGATGGCGCCGGCGCCATCGTAGCGGCTCAGCGCCTGCGCGCGCAGCTCACTCAAGGCATCGGGCGGGCCGGACAAGATAAGCCAGCCATTTGAGTCGATCCAAGTGAAGGGCGCGTCCGGCGGCATTTAGTGTTCATCCCTACGAATTGCGGTATGGCGGGCGACCAAGCCCACGCTCCAGCCCTCTCCCCGAGGCATCAGAGAAGGGGAGACAAACCCGGCGGGACGCGCGATATATTGCCTGAGCCGCTGCCGCGCGGCGCGGGTGTCAATGGTTTGCTGGGCGGGCATCTAGCCTCCCGCCTGCAGATAATCGGCGATAAGCGCCGACATCAAACCGACGCTCATCGGCAGAACCGCTTCATCAATGTCGTAGCGGGGATGATGATGCGGATAATCCAAGGCTTGCGCGTGATTAGCCGAGCCGACCAAGAGGTAGGCGCTTGGGTTGCGCTGCATGAACAGACCGACATCCTCCGATGCCATCCAGGGCTGCTCCACTACTTTGACCGCGTCGCCAAAGCGGGCGAAGACATCGCGCGCGCGCGCGGCAACGGCAGCGTCATTTATGACAGGACCAATGCCCAAGCCGAAATCGACATCAGCACGGCAGCCCATCGCATGGGCTACACCTTCGCTGATTTCACGCAGGCGGGTCTTGATCATCTCGCGAGATTCTTCACGAAAGAGGCGGAAGGAGCCGCTGAACGCGACCGATTGCGGGATGATATTGCGGGCGCTGCCGCCATGCAGCGCGCCAATGGTGATTACGACAAGATCTAGCGGGTCAACATTGCGGCTGACGATCGATTGCAGGGCGACGATCACCTGCGCCGCGCAAACAATTGGATCGGCTGTTTGGTGCGGCATCGCGCCGTGCCCGCCCTTCCCGGTTATGGTAATCTCAAACACGCCAGCGCCGGACATCGTGGGACCAGACACGACGCTCACTTTGCCGACCTCAAGATCATTCCACAAGTGGATGCCCAGGCAAAAATCGGGCGCGGGCGATTCGAGCGCGCCATCGGCGATCATGTACTCAGCGCCTCTTCCCTGCTCTTCCGCCGGTTGAAAGACGAACTTGACGCGTCCGCTTAATTCTCCGCGATGATTCGACAGCAGTTTGGCGATGCCGAGCGCAATCGCCGTATGCCCGTCGTGCCCGCAGGCGTGCATTTTTCCAGGCGCCTTGGAAATGTAATCGGTTTCGTTTTCTTCCTGAATCGGCAACGCGTCCATATCGGCGCGGTAGAGTACGGTGGGGCCATCGTCGGCGCCTTCAAGGATGCCGATAACGCCGGTTTGCCCAACGCCGGTTTGCACTTCCAAGCCCAGCTGATTCAATTCGTCGGCGACGATGCCGGCCGTGCGATGTTCCTGAAAAGCCAGCTCCGGATGCTGATGAAAGTCGCGCCGGCGCGCGATCAACTCATCGCGCAGCGATTGCGCCCCTGCCATGAAATCAATTGCCATAACTGGTCACCTCATGTTGATCACGTGGAATCGCTCGATGCGGCGCGGGTATTCCGGCGGCGAGTTTGGGTCCAGCGAACGCCGGCGGATATTCTCGGCCATTTTGTCCATATCGGCAATCTGCGTCTTATGCGCGCGCAGCGATTCGATTTGCCTCTCCACCGCATCGGTCACATCAATGCTCAGGTTTGGCTCGACGGCGCCAGCAATATACACTGTGCTCACTTTATGCGTTTCCAAGCCCTCATCGCGCTCGTGCTCGATAAAGTTAAGCCGATCGCGCGCGGTCGGGAAGACCGCTTCCAGGGTGGCGGCGCCAATTGCGCGATGATCGGGATGATTGATTCCGCGCGAGCTGAACCAGCGGGTCGGGTCGAGCGTCACCACGACATCGGGCTTCTTCAGGCGGATCATGCGGGTGATGTCGCGGCGCAGCTCCAGCGTCGGGAAGAGTTCGCCGTCCTTATAGCGCAAGAATATCACGTCCTTTACGCCGAGTACGGCGGCCGCTTCGCGCTCTTCTGTCTCGCGGATTTCAGCTAGTCGCTCATGCGTCATGTCGGGATCGGCGCTGCCCTTGTCGCCGCTCGTGGCGATGACGAAGGTGATATCAGCTCCGTCAGCGGCCCATTTGGCGAAGGCGCCGCCGGCGAAAAATTCGGGATCGTCGGGATGGGCGAAGATGCCGAGCACACGGCCGATATTTCCGTTTTGGCATTCGGTGTTGTCTGTCATAGGTCTTATTCTGGCACAGACGGGCGACCCAATGGATAGCCCCTACCGTTCCCGATTTGACGGGCGACCCAATGGGTAGCCCCTACCGTTCCCGATTTGGCGGGCGACCCAATGGGTAGCCCCTACCGTTCCCGATTTGGCGGGCGACCCAATGGGTAGCCAATACAGTTAATTTTTCGTATCGGCATCATCTCTGCTTGGTTGATCGGGCCGATTGCTGGATCGCCGGCCGCCGCGCCGCCGTCCCCGACGCCGTCGATTCGCTCCGGCGGCATCGCTGCCCGAGCGGCCGCGAGGCCGCCGCGCCCGGCGTTTGCGCGGTTTTTCCTCGTCGCGCTTTTCTTTTTCCTTTTCCGGCTTTTCCCGCTCCGGTTCGCGGCTTTGGGTCAAGCGATCGGCTTGACGTTGTCCGGCCGGCATGCCGCACTCGCAACTGCCGTCGCCGTGCTTGTCGCAGGGCGATTGCGCCTTTTCCGCCAGCTTGCGAAATTCTTCGAGCGGGATGATGTCCTCGCGCTCGACGATTTTGCGCGCGCCCTCGCCGACCTCGACCAGAACGGCATCCCGCAGCGGCAGCTGATCCAAAACGCGGGCTTCGCCGTGCGGCGTGCCGACGCGCTTATTGCGCCTCGGTAGTTGCCGGCGCGCTTCGACATACTGCTCATATTCAAATACGAGGCAGCAACGCAGGCGCCCGCACATGCCCGTGATCTCCGACGGATTCAGCGAAATGCCCTGCGCCTTCGCCATCTTGATCGATATCGGGCTGAAATCAGTGAGGAAGGTGCTGCAGCAGCGGGTTATGCCACAGGCGCCAAAACCGCCAAGTAGCTTCGCCACATCGCGCGGACCGATTTGCCGCATTTCGATGCGCGCCTCGAACTTGCGCTGCAAGCGCTTCTGCAGCACATTCGTATCAATTTTTTCCTCGGCGCTGAAAAGGAAGGTAACCACGCTGCCATCATAATTGTATTGCGCCGCGACAAACTTGACATCGGACATCCGGCGCAGATTATCGGCCGCCTCGCGGCATGTTTCCAGCGCCTCGTCTTGCTTCGCCTCCCATTGCTGGCGCAGGACAAGGTCCCGGGGCGTGGCCGGACGCAGAATCTGACGCGTCTTGCGGCCCTCATCGGGCGCGGTGAAGCCCATGATCTGGCCCATTTGTCGACCGCGGCGGGTGTCAACGATGACGTAATCGCCCTGCTTTAGCTGCGGGTGAGCGGAGAAATCGAAATGATATAGCTTGCCGATCTTTTGAAAGCGAACGCCCGCTACCAATTCGCTAGTCTCTGCCTGGGCTGTTGCCATGATGGTTAGGCCTTTTGGTGGCGCTGGCGCGCATATTGTGGACGAGCCGCGCGGTCGATTCCTCGTGCGTATGGGCACACTCAAACGCCAATCACTGTACTCGAAAATGGCGGTAAACGCAACATGATTGAACGGTGGGATGGGGACAATATCTTGCGGATGCGCTTAATGTCGGCAGGCGCATTGATTATTTCGCCACTGAGAGGCGTTTCGGCCTGGTTGTCAAGTTGAGGCTGACCTTGCTAGAATAAGGGTAAGCTGAGGCTGGTCCAGCAGCACCGCATAATCGCTACCGCCAATGCTTGGGAGGCTCATCAAAGCAGCCATGACAACGTTGGTTATGAAGTTTGGCGGCGCATCGCTGGGTACATCAGCCGGGCTGGCTCAGGTCTTGCGGATCTGCGCCGACGAGTCGAAGAATTGGGAACGGCTGCTGATCGTCGTTTCGGCTTTGGACGGCGTCACCGATATGCTGCTCGACGCGGCACATTTCGCCCGAATTGATCACCCGCGCGGTTATCGCCGAATCGCCGCCAATCTGCGTACGCGTCACCTCGCCTTGATTGATCAGCTGCCGCTTGACCGCCCAGACCGCAATACGCTGCAAGCCGATATCGATCAATTGATTTCAGGCCTGCTCGACGATTGCCTGGCAATCGCCAACAAGTTTTACGAAGAGCTATCGCCCATTCACAGCGATGCATTGGTGGCGGTGGGCGAGCGGCTCTCCGCGCGGATCATCGCCGCGCTGCTGCGGCAGAATGATATCCGCGGCGTCGCCGTAGACGGCACCGATTTGCTGGTTACCGATGATGTTCACGGCAACGCTAACCCGGATCTCGGACCGACGGCGCAGCGGGTCAATACCGTGCTCATTCCCATACTTCAGCGAAAGATGATCCCGGTGATCACGGGCTTTATCGGCGCTACCGCCGCTGGCGCAACGACCACGCTCGGACGTGGCGGCACCGACTATACCGCGTCGGTCATCAGCGCCTTGCTATGCGCGGATGAGTTGTGGATTTGGACCGATGTCGATGGCATGATGTCGGCTGATCCTCGGCGGCAGCGGAACGCGCGGGTCATCCCCAGCCTGAGCTATAGCGAGGCAGCCGATTTTGCTTATTTCGGCGCCAAGATCCTGCACGCCCGGATGATCGCGCCATTGGCGGAAGCGGGACTGCCCCTGCGCGTCAAGAATATCTTTGAACCGAAACTTGTGGGCACCCTTGTGGCGAATGAAACGGGCGCTGGCAACCCAGCTATCAAGGCGGTGACGTCGGTTCAGGGCTTGTCGCTGCGGCGCCCGACCAGCGGATCCCTCGCTGGTGTGACGCGCCTGGTGGGCAATACGCTCTTCAAGACCTTGGGCATGCGCTCGGAAGTGCTGATCGCGTCACAATCGTCGAACAGCAGCTTTATCTGCCTGGTCATTCCTACCAGCATTGGCATTGATGGCGTTGATCGTTTGCAGCGCGCCTTGCAGACGAAAATGGCGGAATATCCGGAGAAGATGCCCTGGGCGATCGAGACCGTTTCTCTGGTGACTGCTATCGGAGACAGCCTTCAGCGGGCGCCGCTGCTCTTGTCTCAAGTATTGGCCAATCTGGAAGGCATAGAGCTCTTCGGGATCGCGCTGGGCGCATCCAATTGCAGCATCTCTGTCGCCTTGGCGCCGGAGGACGCGCGCGAGGCGCTGGCGCGCGTACATGATCTGATCATCAGTAGCGGCTCAGATAACGTTTGACTTCCCACTCGGTCACCTGGCGGTTGTATTCGTCGCATTCCTGCCGTTTGGCGGCGATGTAGCGGTCGCTGACGTAGGGTCCCAGAGCGGACAAGATAACATCGTCATCGCTCAGGGCGTCGAGCGCCTCGTCCAGCGAGTGCGGCAATACTTCAATCTGGCGCATTCGTTCTGGCATGCCGCCCATAAGCGTTTCTTCCATCGGATCCGCCAGCGGCATTTTGTGTCGAATGCCGTCCAGCCCCGCTTGCAGCATAACAGCCATCGCCAGATAGGGATTGGCTGTAGGGTCCGGGCAGCGCAGCTCGAGCCGCGTGTGAAATTCTTTGCCCGGCGCCGTGCTGGGAACGCGTATCAACGCGCTGCGGTTGACATGCGCCCAAGTGACATTGACCGGCGCTTCAAAGCTGGTGCCCAGGCGCTTGTACGAATTGACGAGCGGCGCCAGCACCGCGCACATAGCGCGCGCGTGCTCCAGCTGCCCAGCCAAGAAATAGCGAGCGGTATCGGACAAGCCGTATTCGCCCGCGCCATCGGCGAAGAGATTGACGCCGCTTTCCGCATCATGCATGCTCTGGTGGGTATGCATGCCGGAGCCGGGCAGATCGACATGGGGGCGCGGCATAAATGTGCAGAAGTAATTGAATTTGCTGGCGATGGTTTTGAGCGCGATGCGCGCCGTCAGGATATTGTCGGCTGAACGCAAGGCGTCGTCGTATTGAAAGTCGATCTCATGTTGGCCGCTGCCGGTTTCGGAGTGCGTTGAATCGACGCGGATTCCCATGGCGCTTAAGGCGGCCAGCATGCTGCGGCGCAATGAGCGAATCGGGTCATCGGGAATATCGAAATAGCCGGCGATATCGTTGTTGGCGCTGACGAGCGGCTGGCCAGCCGGGTCCAAGGGAAAGAGGAAGAACTCCAATTCCATGCCGCTTTTGAAGCGCAGATTCATGCCCTGGGCCTGATCTAGCGCTTTGATCAACAGGCTGCGCGGGTCGCCAATGAAGGGAGCGCCGTCTTGCGTGTGAATCGAGCAAATTAGACGAGCCGTCTTTTCTTCGCCATGGGTCCAAGGCAAGATGACAAAACTCGACGGATCTGGCGAGAGAACCATGTCGCTTTCAGCCACGCGCGCGAAGCCTTCAATTGCTGAGCCGTCAAAGTGCGAGCCGTTTGCGATGACATTTTCCAACTCGCCGGCGGGAATCATAACGCTTTTTACCAAACCGGTAATGTCAGTGAACCACAGCGCGATGAAGCGCACTCGCTGTTCTTCAACTGTGGCCAGAATGTCAACTGCGGAAACCATTGAACCTTGCGTCAAGTCCCCTCATCCCCCGCCCCCCTCTCCCACAAGAGCCGCGCGTAGGTCGCGTAGACACTGACCGCTGACACAGCAGTTCGAGAGGGGGAGTTTAGCTTCGCGACGAATCTAACAATTTTAATGGAGTATAGCCTAGAGAGGCGCTTGTCACCCATTGGCGAGATAACCAACGAAAAGCCTGGAGTATTCATAACTTCTGACCAGCTAAGCCGGCAGCAGATCCCAACGCCTGAGCAGCGCGTCCATTGCGAGGATGTAGCCATGCCAGCCAAATCCGGCGATTTGACCGAGGCAGACGCCGGCCAGCATGGACTGGTGACGGAAGGCTTCGCGCCCATGCACGTTGGAAAGATGCACTTCGATGACGGGCAATTCGATCGCGACGATGGCGTCGCGCAGGGCGATCGATGTGTGGGTGTAGGCGCCCGGATTAAAAACAACGCCATCTGCCCAGTCGCGGGCGTCGTGGAGCCGGTCGACAAGGGCGCCCTCGTGATTCGACTGCGCCGTCCTCAGCTTGACCTCGAAAGCCGCCAGATGTCCCTCGGCGGCCGCGTTGATGTCCGCCAGGGTCGTGCTGCCGTAAACTTCGGGCTGGCGAGTACCGAGCAAGTTTAGATTCGGACCGTGCAATAGCAGAATATGTTTGGTCATTTGGATATTTTACCCCTCACAACGGGCGCCTCTCACACAAGGGTAGATGGGGAGATTGCGCTTGTGCAGGGAAGCGCCGATTACGCGAGTACACAATTTGGCAAGGAATACGGGCGACCTGATAGGTCGCCCCTACAATGTACCTCTTTTGAGGCTCTCCTCAAAGGACGGCGCAGATTTCTTCTTTTGACAAGCCCTCGATTATGGCGGCTTCGCCCAGACTCTTGAGCACGACAAGCCGCGAATTCCCCGCCTGCCATTTCTTGTCGGTCGCCATCGCCGCATACCAGCGCTCCGAATCCAGCGCGATATCGGTTGGCAGTTCTAGCCGCCACATGATCTTGAGGATGCGTTCGACGAGCCCCTCGTCTATCAAGCCCAGATTGCGCGAGAGGCGCGCCGCTTTGACAATGCCGATTGCGACGGCTTCGCCATGCGGTATGGCGAATTCCGTCACTTTTTCGATGGCGTGGCCAAATGTATGACCCAGGTTCAAATGCGCGCGAATGCCCCGCTCATAGGGGTCGACTTCCACTACATCAATCTTGACCTGCACCGCCTGCCGCACCAAGTCTTCGGCGCGCTGAAGATCCCATAGATCTGGATTCAAAAGCGCTGGGCGCGCGATCAAGCCATGTTTGACAACTTCCGCCATGCCGCAGCGCCATTGAGCGGGCGGCAGCGTTTGCAATACATCGGTATCGATAATGACGCAGCGTGGCTGCTTGAAGGCGCCGATCAGGTTTTTGCCCTGGGGCAGATCGACGCCTACCTTGCCGCCCACACTGGAATCGACCATTGAAAGCAAGGTTGTCGGCATCTGCAGCAAATCGACGCCGCGCATATAGGTCGCGGCGACGAAGCCAGCCATGTCGCCGATGACGCCGCCTCCCAAGGCGATTATGGTACTGCCGCGGTCGGCGCCAAGCGCGAGCAACTTGTCATAGATCCCGCGCACGGTGTCAAGATTCTTGTGTTCCTCGCCATCGCGCACGATTAGCAGATTGGCATTTGGCAAGGCGCGGACGAGCCGCTCGCCATAAAGCGGCGCAACAGTCTCGTTCGTGATCACTACCACATGATTTGCCAAACCAAGCGATTCGGCTTCTTCGGTGAGCCAATCCAGTAGTCCGCGCCCGACTATTATTGGATAACCGCCGCCATCGGGCGTGTTCACATACAGCGCGCCGCTGTCAAGCGCCGCGATCTCGCCGGCGATCGCCTCAGGCGTCTTGCCCGTCGTCAGAATCTGGTAGGGCATCATGGCGTAGGCGCTGCGCCGCGCCTCGAAGAGGCTCTCCCAACCAGCCGCCAGAGGCCGATTCGCGTTCTCCGCCAGGCGCTCGCGGATATCGGCTTTGCTCGCATTCAGACAAACGACTATGCCGCTTTGAAGCATCGTTTCGCGCAAGGCGTCGTCGATCAGGGCGCCGCCGCCGGTCGCTATCACCAAGCCGTTGCGCAGCGCCAGTTCATAAACCAGGCGCCGTTCCAGCGCGCGGAATTCGTCTTCGCCACGGCGCTCGAAAATCTGCGGAATCGTCATGCCGGCGCGCGCTTCGATGACGGCATCCATATCGACGAATTCACGCTTGAGCTTGCGCGCCAGAATCTGCCCCACGGTGGTCTTGCCAGTTCCCATGAAACCGGTGAGGATGATATTAGTCGCGAAATTCATACATCGTACCCGAAACGCCAATCGCAATTGTCCATTGGCAAGTCTTCCAGCCGATGGCGCCGCAGCGATTCAAAGCGCGGCTTCATCTCCTTGATGCTGTCGCCGCCGAGCTTCTCCAGCAGGGCGTCCGCCAGCACGATCGCCATCATCGCCTCGCCGACGGGCACGGCACGCGGCAAGGCGCAGAAGTCGCTGCGTTCATAGACCGTAGGATTGGCTTCGCCCGTCGCCAGATCGACCGACTGGGCGCCCCGCAGCATGGTTGAAATCGGCTTCATGGCGACGCGCGCGATGATGGGCTCGCCGGTGGTGATGCCGCCTTCCAAGCCGCCGGCGCGATTCGTTCGGCGCGACAAGTTTCCAGCGTCATCAACAATGATGTCATCGTGCACCTGTGAGCCGCGTTTGCCCGCGTTTTCGAAAGCCGAGCCGATTTCCGCGCCTTTCATCGCTTGAATGCTGACCATAGCGGCGACCAGCTTGGCGTCCAATTTGCGATCATAATGCACATGAGAGCCTAGCCCGGGCGGCGCCCCCTGCGCGACCACTTCAAAGACGCCGCCGAGCGTATCCTTGTCGATCTTAATTTGACGGATCGCGGCGTGCATAAGCTCAGCCGCGGCCGGATCGGGGCAGCGCACATCGTTGTCTTCATTGCGGGCGATGCGCTCTTCGATTGACATGTCAGCCAGGTCGGCGACGATATCGCCGAGCTGCGAGACATAGCCGTCAACCGAAATGCCGAATTGGGCGAGGAGATTCTTGCAAATGGCGCCGATGGCGACGCGCATGGTCGTCTCGCGCGCGCTTGCCCGCTCGAGGGAAAGCCGAAGCTCGCGGTAGCCATATTTAACGGCGCCGGTCAAGTCGGCATGGCCGGGCCGCGGCGTGGTAACAGGCGCGATATCGCGGTCCTTCCAGCTTTTGAAATCTCGATTCTGGACGTGCAAGGCGATGGGAGCGCCTGTCGTCAAACCATTCATCACGCCCGATGTGATGACGATGCCGTCCTTCTCGATCTGCATGCGGCCGCCGGCGCCGTAACCTTTCTGCCGCCGTCGCAGATCAAGGTTGATGTCTTCGGCTGTCAAAGGCAAGCCGGCGGGCATGCCTTCCAGAATGGCGGTCAGACCGGGTCCGTGACTTTCGCCGGCGGTGAAAAAACGAATTGGCATGGTTACCCCATCCCCCGGCCCCTTCCCCAGCGAGCTAGGGAAGGGGAGTTTTTGTAGCGAGATTGTTTTTTTGCATGACTTACTTGCACTTACTTCTGTCTATTGGACAGGCCCCGCGAGAGCGTTTTGCAGCACGCGCTGCATCAAGTCAATCGGCGGGGCGACTCCGGTCCAGAGCTCGAAGGCGATTGCGCCCTGCCGCGCGAGCATGCCGAGCCCACCGATGGCGCGGCCACCATGGGCGGCGCACTGCCGCATAAGCGCCGTGGTCGCTGGCCGATACACCATATCATATACGGTTACGCCGGTCGGAAAAGGCAGGCTTTGGCGCCAGGGCGACTGATTGACATGCGGATGCAAGCCAGCCGATGTGCAATTGACGATAAGCGACATACCCCATTCAAAAGCTTGATCCAGCGTCATCAGCCGAATTCCGCCGATGCCAGCGGATACGCGCAGGTGTTCGATGAGCGCCTCGGCTCGCGACTTGGTGCGGTTCACGATCGCGACTTCGGCGCCAGCGCGATTCAAGCCGTAGACGGCCGCCCGCGCCGCTCCGCCCGCGCCCAGCACCAGTACGCGCTCCCCGGCAACTTTCACGTCGTGGGCGCGCAGGTCATTGATAAAGCCATCGGCATCGGTGTTGGCGCCGATATTGCTGCGGAAGTCGACCGTGTTCACCGCGCCAATCGCGCGCGCTGTTTCGTCGGGGCGCACAAATTCCATGATCGCTTCTTTATGCGGCACGGTCACATTGATGCCGATATAGCCGTGGTCGCGCGGTTCGCGCAAGCCCAAGCGCAGAATATCGGGCGGGATCGACATGGCGTCGTAATGCCAATCGCGCATGTTGAGCGCTCTGAAAGCGGCGTTGTGCATGATCGGGCTGAGGCTGTGCTCTACCGGAAAGCCGATCACGCCTACTCGATTGGTTGGCACTGATCTATGCCTCAACAACGGGCGACCTGATAGGTAGCCCCTACAGATTGGATGCTATGGCGGGCGACCTGATAGGTAGCCCCTACAGATCGGATGCTATGGCGGGCAACCTGATAAGCCGCCCCTATAGATTGGGCGCTATGGCGGGCGACCTGATAGGTAGCCCCTACAGATTGGGTGCTATGGCGGGCAACCTGATAGGTAGCCCCTACAGATTGGGTGCTATGGCGGGCAACCTGATAGGTAGCCCCTACAGATTGGATGCTATGGCGGGCAACCTGATAGCTGTCTCCTACGTTATTATTCATCACAATCCAGTACGCGAATAAGCGCTCATTTTGCGATCATCTTTGCGCCAAGACCAATTAGCGTTTCGGCGAAACCGGGAAAGCTGTCGCCGGCGCAGGCGGCATCGGTGACCACCGCGCCCTCGGCCGCAATCATGCCGGCGACGGTCAAGCTCATGGCGATGCGATGATCGTCATGCCCATCTACTTGCGCGCCGGTCAACGATTGCGGACCGATGATACGGAAGCCGTCTTCGCGCTCCTCGATGTCGGCGCCCAGCTTGCGCAGCTCGCCCGCCATCACGGCGATGCGGTCGGTCTCTTTGACACGCAGCTCCCTCGCGTCGCGCACCAGCGTTTCGCCCTCGGCTTGGAGCGCCGCCACCATCAATATGGGGAATTCGTCAATCATACGCACGACGGTTTCCCCGCCGATCTCGATGCCTTTCATTTGGCTTGTCTTGACATGGATATCGCCGATTGGCTCGCCCCCTTGCTCGTCCAGGTCGCTGAGCAAGATATCGGCGCCCATCTCACGCAAGACATCGATGATGCCGGTGCGCGTGGGATTCAAGTTGACGCCCATTATCGTGAGGTCGCTATTTGGTGTTACGAGAGCGGCGGCGAGCAGGAAGGCGGCGGAAGAAACATCGCCCGGTACGGTCATGTCCAGCGGCGCCAGGCGGTCATTGGGCGTCACGGTAATCGCATTTCCATCGACGCCCGCTTCGCTGATATCGACGCCCAGCGCGCGCAGCATCCGCTCGGTGTGGTCGCGGGCGGGGCCCGGCTGGATCACGGTGGTCGGCGATTTGGCATACAAGCCAGCCAGCAGAATGGCGCTTTTCACCTGGGCGCTAGCGACCGGCATTTCGTAGCTAATGCCCTTTAGCGCCGCCGGGCGAATCCGCAGCGGACAGCGGCCCTCAGTCGAATCGACATTCGCGCCCATCAGTGTTAAGGGGTCGGTTATTCGTCTCATCGGCCTGGCCCGCAATTGGGCGCTGCCGTCAAGCACGCTGGGGAAATCTTGGCCCGCCATGATCCCCGCCAGCAAGCGAATGCCCGTGCCCGCATTCATCAAGTTTAGCGGGCGCTCGCTCGCGCGCATTTCGCCACCATGAAGCGTCAGGGTATTGGCATCGTGCCGTTCGATCGGCACACCGAGATCGCGCATTGCGCCCAGGGTCGCTTCGGTATCGCCAGCGGCCAGCCAATTGCGAATCTCCGATTGGCCCCGGGCAATCGCCGCCAGCATGACCGCTCGATGCGAAATTGATTTGTCGCCCGGCACGGTAACAGCGCCGCGCAATGATCCGCCGGGGCGGATCGTGAATTGGCCCTGTCTATGTTCTGCTGTCATACTGTTGCGCCCATTCCTTGCGCGCCTGCCGGATCGGTTGGAGCGACTCGCCAAGCCGATGGTCGTCGCCGGCTATTAGCAGGGTCTCGAGCATTGCCAGCTGCATGCGAAATTGCGCCAGTAAAGTTGCGACCGCCTGCGTATTCGTGCTGAGGATATCGCCCATCATGGTGACATCGCTGGCAGCCAAGCGGCTGGTATCGCGGAAGCCGCCGGCGGCCAATTCCCAGTAGGCGTCGTCATCGCGCGCCTGATTGGCGATTGTCGCCACTAGCGTCGCGCTCAACAGATAAGGCAAATGGCTAATGCCGGCGACGATTTGGTCATGGCGCTCGGCTTCCATCTCGATCGGCAGGGCGCCGAGCGTCTCGACGAATGAGACCGCGTGCAGGCGGGCGGCTGGCGTTGCGCGGCGCGAGGGACAGAGCACGAAGGGCCGACCGCGGTAGAGTGATGCGTCTGATTCTTCGATTCCGCCGTTCTCTTTGCCCGTCATCGGGTGCCCGCCGACTGCGTTGACGCCGATTGGCAGGCTCGCCATGGCATCGACAATATCCTGCTTGGTGCTGCCGATATCAATGACCAGTGTATTCGAGCGCAAATAAGACCCGATGCGCATGTTCAGCATCTCGACGATGACGCGCACGGGCGCGGCCAAAATCACGACATCGGCTTGATTGACACCTTCGAACAAGTCATCGGTGGCGCAATCGACCATGCCGCGTTCGACGGCGTAGAGGCGCGTCCGCTCATCATGGTCAATGCCGCTTATGCGGTCCGAATGAGCGCGCATCGCCAGCGCCAGCGAGCCGCCCATCAGCCCTAAGCCGACAATCGCCAAATGGCGGGCGCGGAAACCATTGGACATCAGCCGCCGCCTATCTCGTCGCTGGGCGCCAGGTCGGGACGCAACTGTACGGCATCGCGCAGAAAGACATGCTGTATTTCGTCGATGGATTTGTCGGTGTTCCAATGGATGAGAACGCGGATGCACATTGGCAAGCCATGCTTTACATCCGCTTCCTGAAAGCCCATTAAAGCAGTGCGCGTCCAGCCCATCATGCGAGCGGCTTTGGCGGGGAAGGTATCGTCCAACTCCGGCGTGGCGCTGAACAGGACGCTTGCCACGTCGTCTTCGATGATGCCATTGCGGTCGATCATGACGCGCAGCAATTCCTGAGTCGCCTGGGTAATATCTTCGTTAGAGTTGGACTCAACTGTTGTCGCGCCGCGTACGCCTCGTATCATATTTTGCAGTCTCCCATTTCAAACAAAAAAGAGCGCTGAGTGAATCACTCTGCGCCCTTGCCTCTGTTCTCGTCAGCGTCGGATTTCAGTTGACAGCGCGAATCACCCCAGACTGGTCTATGCAGTTTGGGCAATAATAACGAAATCTGGTTACCTGTAAATTGCGCATATCCGATTTTGGACTTTCTTTAGCTGTACGGCGCAACAATACCCTTAGATTGGCGACCTGTCAATAGATTGCTCTCAGGGGAGTGGTGAAAATCGCGGTTACACACTGATAAGACGGTGTAAGGCTTGATTGGTATTGGTCGT